>SLBP01000015.1:0-11085 GCA_007126245.1 Planctomycetales bacterium | reverse complement strand
GACTGCGCCGTGAACGTGGCCCCCACGGCGGAACAGTTGGCCGACATTGCCATTGCCTCGGAGGCCAGCGCCCGCCGCCTCTTGGAGGATGACGCCCGCGTGGCGCTCCTCTCCTTCTCGACGAAGGGGAGCGCGGCGCACGAGCAGGTGGAGAAGGTGACCCGGGCACTGGACCTCGTCGGCGAGCGCGCCGCCGGTCTGATGGTCGACGGCGAGCTCCAGGTGGACGCCGCGATCATCCCTGCCGTGGGGGCGAAGAAGGTGAAGCAGCCTTCGGCCGTGGTGGGGCGGGCCAACGTCCTCGTGTTCCCCGACCTCACCTCGGGCAACATTGCCTACAAGCTCACACAGTACATGGCCGGGGCCGCGGCCATCGGCCCCTTCCTCCAGGGGTTCGCCAAACCGATCAGCGATCTTTCCCGCGGCGCCACCGTCGACGACATTATCGCCGCAACCGCCATTTGCCTGGCATGACCCAACCCGGCCCACCAGGAGTGAAGCAATGTCCACCGCCGGTGATGTGATGAAGGTCCTGGTCGTCAACTGCGGCAGCTCGTCGATCAAGTACCGCCTCTACGCCATGCCCGAGCGGCGGGTCCTGGCCCAGGGCCTCGTGGAGCGGATCGGCGAGCCGGGCGCCGCCCTGCAGCACCAGTACGAGGATCAGTCACTTCGCCTGGAGGGGGAGCTGGCCGATCACGAAGAGGGCATGGCGCTCATCCTGGAGACGCTAACCGGCCCCCAGGGCGTCCTCTCCGAGCTCCGCGAGATCGGCGCCGTCGGCCACCGCGTGGTCCACGGCGGCGAGGAGTTCACCGGTTCGGTGCTCATCACGGCCGACGTGATCGCCTCGATCGAGCGTTTCGCCGACCTGGCGCCCCTGCACAACCCGCCGAACCTCACCGGCATCCGCGCGGCGCTGGTGGAGCTGCCCGACACGCCGCAGGTCGCCTGCTTCGACACGGCGTTTCACGCGACGATCCCCGAGGTGGCCTATACCTACGCCCTCCCCTACGAGCTCTACGAGAAGTACGGCATCCGCCGCTACGGCTTCCACGGCACCAGCCACCGCTACGTGGCACGGCGGGCGGCGCAGCTCCTCGGCAAGGGGAAGTACGAGATCAACTGCATCACGGCCCACCTGGGAAACGGCTGCTCGATGGCCGCGGTCCGCGGCGGCCGCTCCGTCGATACGTCGATGGGGCTCACGCCCCTCGAAGGGCTCGTGATGGGGACCCGCACCGGGGACTTCGACCCCGCGATCCTCTTCTACCTGGCCGAGCGCGGTTACAACATGGCGTCGCTCAACCGCCTCTGCAACAAGGAGAGCGGAATGCTGGGAATCAGCGGCCGGTCCAACGACATGCGGACCCTGGGCGAGCTGGCCGCCGCCTCCGACCGCCGCGCCCGCCTGGCCGTCGACGTCTTCGCCTACCGGATCAAGAAGTACCTCGGCATGTACTGCGCGGTGCTCGGGCGGGTGGACGCCTTCGTCTTCACCGGCGGCATCGGGGAGAACGCCGCCGACGTCCGCGCCCTCTCGTGCAGCGGCCTGGAAGGACTGGGCGTCGTGCTCGATGCGGTGCGGAACAGCGAAATGGTGGGCCGCAGGGAGGGCCCCATCTCCACCGCCGAGAGCCCCGTCCAGGTGCTCGTCGTGCCCACCGACGAAGAGGCGGCCATCGCCGCCGACACCTACGAGCTGACCCACCGGCGCGGTGCCCAGGGGGAGGAGCCCTCGGCAAGAAAAGGGGCTGTGGAGGGGGATCGGTTCGCCGCGCCGGCGGGGGGGGAGCAGGGGACGATTCGGCAGAAACGGACCACGAGGGAAAAGGAATCTCGCCCGTGACAACGAAGGCGTACCGGCCGTTGACGGAGGGCGAAATCCGCACCCTGGCCGAGCGGCGCTGCGCGTGCGCCGACTGGTCGGGCGTCCGGGTCGCCGAGGGGTTTCTCGTGGAGCGCATGGCCGGCGTCCATCTCGCCGGCCAGGTGCGACTGGGCCGCAACGGCGGGCGCCTCGGGGGCGCCGGCTCCCTGGCCAAGGAGTGCGGCGTGTACAACGCCTCCCTCCGCGACTGCGTCCTCGAAGACGACGTGCGGATCGCCAACGTCGGCGTCCACGTCGCCAACTACACGATCGGCCGCGGCGCGTGCGTCGAGAACGCCGGCCTCCTCGAGACCCGCGCCGGGGCGACCTTCGGCAACGGCGTCGTCGTCGCGCCGGTCAACGAAGGCGGGGGCCGCGAGGTCGTCCTCTTCAACCGGCTCGACAGCCAGTTCGCCCACCTCCTCTGCCTGCACCGCTACCGCCCCGCCCTGATCGAGTACCTCACCGCCATCGCCAAGGCCGAGGCGGCCGAGGCAGCGGCCGACCGCGGCACGATCGGCCCCGGCGCCCAGCTGGTCAACGTCCGGAAAATGGTGGACGTCTGCCTGGGCGAGGCGGCCCTGGTCGACGGGGCTGCCGCGCTCGTCAACGGCACCGTTCTCAGCACCGCCGAGGCGCCCACGCGGATCGGCGACGACGTGCAAGCCGAGGATTTCATCATCGCCGAAGGGAGTGAGGTCACCGGCGGCGCCCGCCTCGAGAAGACCTTCGTCGGCCAGGCCTGCCGGATCGGCCGGCAGTTCTCCAGCGAGGGGAGCCTCTTCTTCGCCAACTGCGAGGCCTTCCACGGCGAGGCCTGTGCCATCTTCGCCGCACCGTACACCGTGACCCACCATAAGTCGACGCTGCTGATCGCCGGCCATTTCAGCTTCTACAACGCCGGGTCGGGGACGAACCAGTCGAACCACCTCTACAAGCTGGGCCCCGTCCACGAGGGCAAGCTCGAACGCGGCTGCAAGACCGGGTCGTTCAGCTACCTCATGTGGCCCTCCCGCGTGGGGCCCTTCAGCGTGGTCCTGGGCAAGCACACGCGGACCTTCGATACGGCCGACTTCCCTTTCAGCTACGTCGAGGCCTCGCCCGAGGGGCGCTGCCTGATGACGGTCGGCTTCAACCTCACCACGGTAGGCACGATCCGCGACGGCAGCAAATGGCCGGCGCGCGACCGCCGCGGCGCCGTGCGACGCGACCGCCTCCGCTTCGACGTCTTCAGCCCCTTGACCGTGGGGCGGATGATCCGCGGCTCCCGCCGCCTCCGGGAGCTCCAGGAGAAGACCGACCGCGCCGTCGAGACGGTGACCATCGACGGCGCCGAGGTGAAGCGCGTGCTGCTGCGGACCGGGCAGAAGACCTACCGCACGGCGATCCACCTCTATCTCCAGGAGAAGGTGGTGTCGCGGATCGAGGCCGCCGCCGGTGCGTCGCTGGCCGATGCGTTTCGCGTCGCCCCCGATGCCGTCTTCAGCGAGGAGTGGGTGGACGTCGGCGGGCAGCTCATGCCCCGCCGCCGCGTCGAGGACCTCGCTGCCACCCTCGCCTCGCAAGGTGGAAACCTGGAAGCTCTCAACGGTGCGCTCGACGCCGCCTTCGAGGCCTACGCAGAAGACGAATGGGCTTGGGTCTGCTGGGCCTACGAGCAGGTCTTCCAGCGCAGGCCGCAGGATCTGGAGCGGGCCGAACTCGCCCAACTGGCCGACGAAATGGCGGCGAACCGAACCCGTTTTCTGAACCTGGTGCTCCTCGACGCCGTCAAGGAGTTCGATGAGGTGATCCGCACCGGCTTCGGGCAGGACGGGACGGCAGATGACGTCGCCGCCGACTTCACCGCCGTGCGCGGTGAGGTCGATTCCAACGACTTCGTGCGAACCATGAAGGAGGAGATCGCCTCCGTGGCCCCACGGGCGGCGGCTTTCCAACGGCAACTCGATGATCTATGAGGAGTTGACAGACATGAGCATGACCCATGACATTGAGGATCGGGTCGTCAATGTGGTGGCCCGCACGCTGAAGATCGACCCCGCGCGGATCCAGCCCGAGTCCCGCCTCGTCGAGGACCTGGGCGCCGAATCGATGCAGAGCGTCGAGCTGATCGCCGCCTTCGAGGAGGAATTCGACATCGAGATGGACGAGCAGGGAGCCCTCGGGGTGAAGACGGTCGGCAAGGCGGTCGAGTTCATCTCGCAGTATCTTTAATTCGCCGCGGTGCGGACCCGGCGGGCACGGGTCGGGCGGCAGGTCCCTCGTGGGAATGACCGCGCCCCGAGAAGGGCTCGGCTGCGCTCGATGCATTCTCCCTTGGCCAACTCCTAGCGCGGAGGAATGCCCGCGCCCATCCGGGGCCGCGGGCGGCGCCTCCATGCCCGAGGCGGCGGGGCTGCCCCGGTTCCAGCCCTAATGACCCCTTTGGACTCGTGCGGGGTGTTCCATGGTGCCTGCGCGCGCTGCCGAGCTGAAGCTGCCCGACATGGTCGCTGCGCTGCGGGAGCTGCTCGCGCAGGTGCCGGCCGGGCGGGTGACCACGTGTGGGAAACTGGCCGAGGCGCTCGGCGATCGCGTGGCGGCCCTGTGGGTGGCCCGCTGGCTGAGCGGGCACGAACACCCCGCGGAGTGCCCCTGCCACCGCGTGGTCCGTGCGACGGGACGGCTGGGTGCATACGTCGGGGGGGATGAAGCGGCCAAGGCTCGGCGGTTGGCGGCGGAAGGGGTGGAGGCGCCGGGTGGGCTGGTCGACCTCGAACGGTTCGTCTTCGAGCGGTTGCGGGGACCACGGCCGCTGGCCCTGCTGCGGCAGTGGCAGGAGGACGTGGCGCGCCGGGTGCGGCTGGCTGCGCGGTGTCGCGTTCCGGCACGCGTAGGCGGAGTGGACGTCTCTTACGCCGCCGGCGACGTGGCAGTGGCGGCCTACGTGCTCGTCGAGGTGGAAAGCGGTGCCGTAGTCTACCGGCACACGCTACGCAGTCCGGCAACCTTTCCCTACATCAGCTCCTTCCTCGCCTTCCGGGAGCTGCCCGTCCTCCTCGCCCTGATCGAGGCGGTGCGGGCCGCCGGGCAACTGGCCGGCGTGGTGCTCGTCGACGGCAGCGGCGTGCTCCACCCGCGGCGGAGCGGGATCGCCTGCCACCTGGGCGTAGCGGCCTCGCTGCCGACGGTCGGAGTGACCAAGAAGCTCCTCGTTGGCGAGACGGCGCTGACCGGGATGGAGCCGCTGGAGGGGCGGCCGATCATGATGAAGGGGCGCCGCGTAGGGACCGCCCTGCGGCCGACAGCGGGGAGCCGGCGGCCGATCTTCGTCTCGCCCGGCCACCGCGTCGACGCTGCCTTCGCCGAGATGCTGGTGCGGCGGCTGCTCCGCGGGCGGCGCCTCCCCGAACCGCTCTACTGGGCCGACCGCCTCAGCCGAGAGGAGGCCCGGCGGGTGGTGCGCCGCTGAACTCGAAAAGGCCGGCGCGCCACCGCTCCCCCTGCCTCTTCCGGGCGGCGACGCACTCGCCGGGCCCCGGGCACGTCTCCGCGCAGCGCGGCGAGGAAGAGCATGCCACCGGTGGTTTCCTCAGGGCCCGCCGCCGCGCGATCGCCCGCGCAGACTGGCAGGAAGCGAGGTAGAATAGGGGGTTGCGAAGCCGCGCCCTTGCCTTTCCTCGGATTCCGTTGCCTCCTCAACCGATGGGCCACCCGGCACCTCACCCCCCGACAGTGCTCCTTGTGGCGGCCTTCAGCCGCTACCCGGCCGCACTCGAATGGGCGCGGCGACGTGCTGAGGAGACCTGGGGGCCGGCAGCCGAGGTCAGCGAGGTCTTCGACTTCTGCGAGACGGACTATTACGAGGCAACGATGGGCGCGGGGTTGAAGAAGGTCTTCTTCGCCTTCGACGCGGCGTTCGATCCCACCGAGCTGCCTGAGGTTAAACGGACGACGAACCGCTGGGAAGCGGAGTGCGCCGCCTGCTGCTCTGGCCCGGAGCCGCGGCCGCTGAACCTCGATCCCGGCTACCTGACGCTGGCGAAGCTCGTGCTGGCCTCGACGAAGGACCACGCCCACCGCATCTATCTGGGGCAAGGCATCTTCGCTGAGGTGACCCTGGTCTTTCGGCAGGGCGCCTGGCAGGCGCAGCCCTGGACCTACCCCGACTACCGCCGCGGCGATTACCAGGCATTTTTCACCCGTCTGCGCGAGCGGCTTCGCCGCGCCGGCTAGGGAGGTGGCACTACGTTGATTTGGCTCTTGTTGGGAACGGTGCTCCCCAGTCTTGTGATTTGCTGGGCGGCGGCCTTCGCGGTCCGCCGCCTCGGGCCGCGGTGGGGATTGGTCGATCGCCCCGGCCACCGCAAGGTCCACGAGACGGTGATGCCCACCGCCGGCGGACTGGCGATCTACCTCGGAGTGGTCTTGCCCTTCGCCGCCGGCCAACTCGTCCTGGGAATCCTCCTCGCCACCCGTTCGGCCGAGGGCGAATACCTCGTCGCCTTGCCCGCGGAAATCGCCGTCCACCTGCCGGGCCTCTGGCACCAGTCGCGACGGCTCTGGCTGCTCCTCGCCGGGGGAACGGCGGTCATGCTCCTGGGGCTCGCCGACGACCGCTTCGGTCTCGACTGGCGGTGGCGGCTCGGCGCCCAGACGCTCGTGGCGCTGGTCCTGGTGAACGCCGGCTGGCGGATGACGCTCTTCATCGACGCCCCCCTTCTTACCGGCGTCTTGAGCGTCGTCTGGATCGTAGGCCTGATCAACTCCTTCAACATGCTCGACAACATGGACGGCCTCTCCGCGGGCGTGGCGGCAATCGCGGCAGCCATGCTCGCCGCGGTGATGCTCATGGTCCCCAACCCGGAGAGCCACCAGCCGCAGCTCTTCACCGGCGGCTTCCTCCTCGTGCTCTTTGGCTCGCTGCTCGGGTTCCTCTGGCACAACCGCCCCCCGGCGCGGCTCTTCATGGGCGATGCGGGGAGCTACCTGGTCGGCTACCTGGTGGCGGTGGCCACGCTGACGGCGACCTTCGCTGGCCCCGACCTGCCGCGGCACGCCATCCTAGCGCCCTTGTGCGTCCTGGCGGTGCCGGTTTACGATACGGCGACCGTGGTGCTGATCCGCCTCCGTGCGGGCCGCAGTCCCTTCGAGGGAGATAAGAGCCACTTTTCCCACCGCCTCGTGGAGTTGGGGATGACCCGGCCGCGGGCCGTGCTGACGATCTACCTCTGCACGGCGACCTGCGGGCTGGGGGCGCTCCTCCTGCACCAGCTCAAGGGGCTGGCCGGAGCGGTCATCGTGCTCACCATGGTGGTCTGTGTGCTAACCTTGGTGGGGATCCTGGAGACCACCGGCCGGCAGAAGAAATAGTAGAATCCACAACCCCTTCATCCCATCGCCCCTGGTGGCCGTGCGAAGCAGGGCTTCGCTCAAGTGCGTTCCCCAGCCGGAGCTTGGGAGCGAGTCGAAAACCCCAGACCCCCGCCTCCGACCGATGCCCATCCAACCCATCCCCAAATCGATCGGCGCCGTGGAGCTCTCGAGCATCGGCGTGGGCTACCGCGTGGAAGACGTGATGCTCAAGGCGGGCAGCGTGGAGCTGGTCATCGCGCGGACGATCTGCTCGGGTAAGTACTTGATCATCGTGGGCGGCTCGGTGAGCGACGTCGAGGCGGCCATGGCGGCGGGCCTGGCCGAGGCCGACGAGGCCGTGATCGACCAGGTGGTGATACCCAACGTCCATCCGGCGGTCTTTCCCGCCCTCGGCCAATCGGTGGTCCTGCCCCCCGACGGCGACGGAGCCCTGGGCGTAGTCGAGACCTTCAGCGGCACGAGCGTGCTGGCGGCGGCCGATGCCGCGGCCAAGGCGGCGCGCGTGACCCTCTTCCGCATCCACGTGGCCATGGCCTTGGGCGGCAAGGGGCTGTGCCTGATGACCGGATCGGTCTCCGACGTCCGTGCCGGCGTGGCCGCTGCCGCAGACGAGACGCGGAGCCGCGGCCTGCTCGTCAGCGAGGTGGTGATCCCCCGCCCCAGCCGCGAACTGCTCGCCGAGTATCTCTGATGGGTGGTCGACATTCAGCAAGCCGAAGCCGAGCGGCACCTGAGCCGCCGGAGCCGGTTCGCTTGACGTGGGTGGGAAGCGAAGTAGGATAGGGGCGCCCGTAGCGGCGGCCGCCGCCGTCGGCCTATTGTTGTTTCTCCGTGGTGAGAGCCCTGTTCGATCCGGTCCTGAGGGAAGATACCATGCGCATGCTGGCTGCTGTTCTCGTTGTCTTGGGCGTTGTGCTCGGGGGATTCCAGGCCACATCGGCCGAGGAAGAGGCCAAGGTCCAGGCCTTGCTGATCACCGGCGACGACGTCCCCGCCCACCCCTGGCAGGAAATGGCCGAAGCCACCCGCGAGGCCCTCGATGCCTCGGGCCGCATCGAGGTCCGCGTCAGCGAGGACCCGCTGATCCTCGAGTCGCAGGCGGCGCTCGACCGCTACGACGTGGTCATGATGCTCATGTACAACCGCCACCTGCCCACGATCACTGACCAGGCCAAGGAAAACCTTCTCGATTTCGTCCGCGGCGGCAAGGGGTTCTACGTCCAGCATCTGGCCAGCGCTTCCTTTCCCGAATGGGAGGAGTACGGCGAGCTCTGCGGCCGCTACTGGGTGATGGGCACTTCCGGGCACGGCCCCCGCAAGGTCTTCACCGCCGACGTCGTCGACGACGAGCACCCCATCACCCGGGGGATGGAGAGCTTCACCCAGGACGACGAGCTCTACGCCAAGCTCCAGGGCGACCGGCCCATCCACGTCCTGGTGACGGCCGAGTCGCAATGGGCTGGCGAGACCTCGCCGTTGGTCTTCGTCCAGGAGTACGGCGAGGGCCGCGTAGCGCACAACGCCTTCGGCCATGACGGCAAGGCGCTCCGCAACCCGCCGGTGGCCCGCATCATCGCCCGCGCCGTCGAGTGGGCCGCCACCGGCGAGGTCGCCGAATAGGGCATTGCCCCACGGCCCCCCAGCCCGCGCCGGAACTCTGCGTTCCCGCGCGGGCTTTTTTTGCGATCGCGCTCGCTCCGCCGTAGCGCACGTCCACTTCCGCGCCGCGGCCGATGCCGGTTTGCGGCGCGGCGCCGCTCCCGGTGGTTCAGCCTGCCCGCCGGGTCTCGACCCAGGTCAGGGCCGTCGCCAGGTTGGCCGCGTGCCGGCCCGCTATGCGGCCGTTTCCGGTAGAGCGGCCGTTGATCGCAGGGGTTCCGTTGGTTGCGGTCGGCGGCGGGATGAAGTCGACCGTAAGGAGCACCAGCGCGATGCCAAGGAGGACTCCACCGGCAAGGCCCCCAAGGACGATGAGCGTACGTCCCGGCCCCACCGGCCGCGTGCCCACCTCCGGGCCGCCGATGGGAGCCAGCAGGCTGGCCGCCGTGGCGGCGGCCTCGGCGGCACGGGCCTCGGCCATCTCCTGCTCGGCGCGCTCCACCAGGGTGGTGCGGCTGCGGGCTTGGGCGACCAGCACCGCGTAGTCGGCGCGGAGCTCGGCGAGCCGGGCCAGCCGGCCGCGAGCCGCCTCGAGCTGCTCGCCGAGCATGGCGATCCGCTCCTCGCCCATGCGGAGATCGACATCGACGGCGCGGATGGCGACGTCCAGCTCCTCGTGAAGGCGGCGCGCCACCTCGCGGTGGGCCTCTTCTGCGGCAATCACCAGGGGGTGCGCGCTCGACATCGAGCCGCGCAGCCGGGCGGCCTCGATCTGGGCGTCGACCAGGCCGTCCTTCAGGCGCTGCAGGCCGGGTTGCAACTCGAGCAGCCCCCGCGGGGCGGCCACGAGGACGCTGGGATCGCCTTGGGCCGTGCGGAGCACCTCGAGCAGCCGTTCGGCCGCCTGGCGGTCGCTTCTCGCCTGGCGGAGCTCGGACTCGATCTCGGCGACCGTGCGGCGCAGGGCGCCCTCGCCGGTGGTCGAGTCGTTGAGGATCCGCAACTCCGCCAGGTCCGCTCCCACCTGCGACTCGAGCTCGGCGAGCCGGGCAGTGGTTTCCGAAAGCTCGCCACGGCTGAGCTCGACGTTCTTTTCGATCTCGGCGATCATGCTCGCGGCGCGGGCGTTGCGGACGCTTCCGAAACGGCGCTCGATCTGCCGGCGCACGGCGTCGGCCAGGGCGCGGGCGCGGGCGGCGTCGGGGTCGCGGACGGTGAGGTAGAGGACCTCCGTCGTGCCGAACTCGGCCCCGTTGGGCGGCACGAGGCGGACCTGCTCGCGGAAGTCCTCGATCTCCTTGGGGATCGGCCAGGCGCCAGCTGCCGTGCGGCGGGCCGGCGGGCCCACCTCGGCCAGCGCCGCCGCGAGCACGGGCGGGCTCATGGCCACTTCGAGGATCGTCTCCTGGACGGCGCGCATCTGCTCGCTGTGGCCGAACCGCCCCGGGCCGTGGTGGTTGTTGACCGCCTCGTTGCGGACGATCAAGGCCTGCGAGGCCTCCCATTGCGGATCACGGACGAACACGAACACCACCGCAGCCACGGCCAGGACGGCAGCCGGCAGGAAAAGCCGCCGCGGGTGGGCCAGGGCAATGCGGATCGCCTGGGCGGGAGTGACCGTCGTCGAGGCACGGGGGGGCATCGTGGTCGGCCTGTCGCTGCGAGGTGCTCGGAAGGGGTTACGCCGACCGGCCATGCGGGGCCGGTCACCGGCAGGAGGGGATGCAAACCAGGTGCCGACGCCGACGAGGCCCCGTCCGCCTCGATCGGCGCGCAGCGACGTAAGCCCTTCCCTCCTCGCCGGTTTCCCAGTGCCGCTCCCCACGATTCAGCAGCCGCAGGTCGCCCCCATACCGGCAGCCGCTGCCGGCGGCATGTTGCCCGCCGACAACGGAAGTCTCCTTAAGGCAACGCCCTTCCCGGACGGATTGCCGATCCGTCCCGCGCGGGCGCCCCCAGAGGGCGAGCTCGCCGCCCTCTGCGCAGGGAGCGCCTGGCTGCGGGTACGGATGCAGACCCTGGCCGTCTCACCCCCGGCCAACCGGCTGGCACGCCCCACCACCCCGAGCCGCCGGGAACGCAGCAGCCCCCTCTCTCGTAACCGTCCACTCCGATGTGCGGCGCACACAATAAGCCCGGGAGCGGTCTACAAACCGGTCCCGGGCCAGATCTCAGGAAGAACTTCTCCGGGCCGCAGCCGTCTACGGAGTACCACCTATCCCGCCGTGCTGAAGCACGGCCGAACAACAATCCCGCAGTCG
>SLBP01000093.1:0-30810 GCA_007126245.1 Planctomycetales bacterium | reverse complement strand
GCCCGCGGCGCCCGCAAGGGGCGGCGCGAAGAGGCCCACCACCGGCCCGTCTGCCGGGAGGGGGGACCGTGGCGCCGGAGGGAATGGGTTGCCCTGCGGTGCCCGACATGCCCCCCCCGAAATGGGAAAACGTGCCGCCCGCAAGGCAGCGCGTTGCGAGAATGGTCCAGGTTGAATACTATTGGAATTGGGATGGACGAGTTTCGCCGCGATGCCGGAGGCACGGGCGCCTGGGGGGCGGGGTGCCGGTAGGCAACCACGATTGAGGGGACCACGAGGATGGCCCGGCAGACCGCCGAGAAGACTGCTCAGCGCGCATTCGACCTCGGGTTGCTCGACGAGCGGCAGATGCAGCAGCTCTGGGGGGAGCTGGGGACGCACGAGACCTCGGTAGACGCCTTTCTGCAGCTCGCCGTCCGCCGCGAGATGCTCACCAACTACCAGGTCGACCGCCTTCTGAAGGGCGAGCGCTCGGGCTTCTTTTACGGCGATTACAAGATCCTCTACCTGGTGGGGGCGGGGAGCTTCGCCCGCGTCTTCCGCGCCGTCCACCGCCATACCGGGCAGGTGGTGGCCGTCAAAGTCCTGCGGAGCCGCTTCAGCGACAACCCCGCGCAGTTCGGGCAGTTCGTCCGCGAGGGCGAGTTGGGAAGAACGCTCCGCCACCCCAACATCGTGCCCATCTACGAGGTCTTTTCCCAGCGCTACACCCATTTTCTCGTCATGGAGTTCGTCGAGGGGCGGAACCTCCGCGAGTTCCTCAAGGTCCGCAAGAAGCTCGAGCCGGTGGAGGCCACGCGGCTGATGATCGGCGTGGCGCGGGGGCTGCGCTATGCCTTCGAGCACGGCCTGACCCACCGCGACCTGAAGTTGAGCAACGTGCTCGTCTCCAGCCGGGGGGAGGCCAAGCTGGTGGACTTCGGTCTGGCGGCGCTCGATCAGTCGTTGAGCGACGAGGCGGGCGACCCGGCGAACGCGCGGACCATCGACTACGCGGCCCTGGAGCGGGCTACCGGCGTTCGCAAGGACGACACCCGCAGCGACATCTATTTCTTCGGCACCATGTTCTACCAGATGCTCACCGGGGTGTCGGCGCTGGTGGAAAGCCGCGAGCGGACGCACCGCCTCTCCAAAGATCGTTTCCTCAGGATCAAGCCGCTCGACCAGATCGATCCGGCAATTCCCCCTTCGGTGGCCCTGGTGGTCAACAAGGCGATGATGCTCGACGCCGAGCGGCGGTACCAGACCCCCGCGGCGATGCTCCACGACCTGGAGATCGCCGCGGCGCGGATCGTGGGGGGGCAGGAGCCGGCGGGCGGCGGCGAGGAGGAGGAGCACGCCAGCGGCGAGCGCGAGCACGCCCGCCTGGCCGAGGTGATCGTAAACCACGAGAACCGCCCCACGGTGATGGTGGTCGAGTCGAACCCGCAGATGCAGGATCTCTTCCGCGACGCCTTGAAGAAGAGCGGCTACCGGGTGCTCCTCACCAGCGATCCGGAGCGGGCGCTCCAGCGGTTCAAGGATGAGGCCGACGTGGCGGACTGTGTGGTCTTCGACGGCAAGGAGATCGGCCCCGCGGCGGTGCGCGTCTTCAACCGGTTGACCGAGGAGGTGGAGACGCAGCAGGTGGGAGCCATTCTGCTCGTCGACCAGTCGCAGGCGGCGATGGCCAAGCAGGCACGCACCGACGAGCACCGCATCGTGCTGCCCATGCCCATCACCATCGGGAACCTCCGCGAGGCCCTTGCGCGCCTGACCCCCGCCGGACGCGCTTGACGTCCGGGATGAGGGGGGCGGGATGAAGGGGGCGGGATGAGGGGGGCGGGGCTGCGCGGCGTCTATTCCAGCGTCGGCCAGACGATCTCGCCGCGGAGCTGGGCCTCGCCCCCTTCTTTCTCGTAGACGCCGTAGAACATCGAGTTCATGTCGAGCCACAATGTCAGGCGGTGCATGTCCTCGGGGGAAAGCTCCACGCCGTGGTGGCCTTCTTCGAGCATGTGGTAGAGCCGCGAGGCGCGGGCGCCGAACTGCCCTGGAATCGTCCGGTAATCATCGCCGTAGTCGTGGAAGCCGAACTGCGGCGCCAGGCTGTTGTACGAGGCGAACCAGCGGCGTTCGATGGGCTCGCGGCCCAGGTTCGGAGCCGTATCGGCGTTTTCCGCATGGCAGGCAACGCAGTTGCGGTCGAGCACCGGTTGCACGAGGCGCGGGTAGCTGAACGGGTGCGAGCCGTCCACGTCCGGCGCCGGCCGCGAGGGGGGCCGCTGCAGCGCCAGGGGGACGTGCGCAGGATTCGGCGGCGCCTGGTGAGTCGGCTCGTGGCAGCCGGCGCAGGAGAGTTTCTCCCCCTCGTGCAGGTAGGTCGACGACCGCATGGACTGCACGGCCAGGCCGTCCTCGTCCAGGGCCTGGAAGAAGAGCGAGCGGTGGGCGGGGACCACGAAATGGGCGCTGCCGTCTTCCTCGACGGGGACCGTCCCCAGCACGTAGCGGGCTGGGACGACCGAATCCTCCGCCCCGCGGATGCGGATGCCCGTCTCATGCGGCGGGGCGCCCGAAGGGACACTCATGGGCACCACCTGCACCACGCGGAGCTGCCGGATGGTCGTATCTTCAGGCCAGGGGAGCAGGCTCTCATAGACATTGATTACGGAGAGCGTCCCCTCGGCAGCCGGCGAATGGGGGTCCACAGGTGGCCGGGTGGCCGGATTCGTCTCGGGGCCGCGGCGGACCATCTCGGGCATGACGGGGGGGAGCGGCCGCGGGCGCAGGGGGATGGGGCTCTGGCTGGAGATCTCCGGGTCGCGGTAGAGCAGCTCGCGATTGCCGAAGGCGTCCACCAGGTAGATGCCGTAATCGCCGCGGACGTAGGGACCTCCCTGGAAACCCAGAGTGGGATCGCTCATGGTCACGTCGTAGACGCAGAGGTGGTAGTTCTCGCTCAGCGGCCAGGGGTTGCCATAGGAATGGGCACCGCCCTGCGTCTCCGGGAAAGCCTCGTCGGGCGTCAGCCGCTTGAGCGGTCCCATGGCGTCGTCGTCAGGGATATGGGGGTCGATGATCAGCAGCGAACCGAAAGCCTGGCCGTGGTGGGGCGCAGCCACGGCGACGAACTTGTGCGAGCCGGGGACGGCGCGGACGTCGAGCACCATGTCGGGCCGCAGGTGGCGCGCAGCGTAGTTCCCGTGGAGGGGGCGGGGGTCGCGGCCGTCGAGCGTGGTGATCCAGGGTTTGTGGGCCGTGACCCCGTGGCGGTCGACGTAGTCCCAGCGGGTCCAGACGATCCGCCCGTCGTTGGTGACGCTGGGATGCCACTCGTTCGTTTCGTGGAAGCTCAGGCAGGTCATGTCGCTGCCGTCGGCGGCCATGTCGAAGAGGGTGTACACCGGACAGACCCGGCCGCACCGCAGGTAGCCGCCCCGCCGCTCGCTGATGAAGGCGATCCGCCCGTTGGGGAGCCAGCAGGGATCGAAGTCGTTCCAGGTTCCGTCCGTCAACTGCGTCAGCCCCGTGCCGTCGACGTTCACCTTGAAGATGTGGTACGACCACCCCGGCGACCAGTGGCCGCGGCTGGGATCGACGTGGTAGTCGTGCTCGCGGTCGCCGCGGCACTCGACGTAGGCGAAGAGGATCTCTTCGCCGTCGAAGGAGAGGTCCGGGGAGAGGAAGGAGCCTCCCTCGATCCCCTCTCCCGCGAGCCGCCCCTCCTCGACGACCGATTCGGCGAGCACGTTCGTCGAGTGCGGCTCGGGCCCGAAGGGATCGTGGAGGATGAAGAGACCGCTCTTCGCCGTGGAGACGATCTCCTCGTCGGCCTGGTGAACCATCTCGGGGATGCGGCGGGCCATCTCCCCTCCGGGGTTGGCATGGATGCCGTAATACTGGTCGCACATGTGGTCGAAGGTGGCCCGGTGCCGCTTGATGAAGAGGATGCGGTCGAAGTTCAAGAGCGGGTTGGAGAAGGCGATCCGCCGGCGGAGGTCGCAGAGCCGCTCGAAGAGGGCGAAGCGTCGCTCGCCGTCGGCCGGATCCGCGGCCGCGGCGGCCTCCTCCAGCGCCGCCAGCTCCGCGGCCAGGTCGGCCAGGTCGCCGGCCGCGGGCATCGCCTGGATGTCGGCGAGGAGGGCGGTCGTCCGCCGCAGGACGATGTCCACCGGATCGCGGTCGGTGTCGTGGACGAGCGCTTGGGGGTGGTAGGTCTCGGGGGCCACGCGGGCGAAATGCTCGCGGCGGCGCAGATCGCGGCGCAAGGCGGCGTATTCCCGCTCCCGCTCGCTCTTCGCAGTGCCGTCGGCATGGTGCCAGGGGGAGGCCACGGTGCGGCGGGCCCGGAACTCGACGCCCTCGACCAGCAGGCGCAGTCCGGCCACGGAGGTCCAGCGCCGACCGGCCACCTCGGAGAGGGCCCGCAGCTTCACGTAGCGGCCGGTGGCCGCCTCCGTGAATGGGATCACCTTCTCGCCCTCGCCTTCCGGAAACGTGCCCGCGGCCACCGGCCGCCCCCAATCCTCTCCGTCGTCGCTCACGAAGAGCTCGTAGCGCGCGACGGTGCCGTTGCCGGCATCGGGCCGCGGCAGGTAGGCGAAGCCGCCGATCGTGAACGACTCGGTGAGGTCGATCCGCAATTCGTGCGGGTGGGCCGGATTCTCGAACTGCCAATCGGTATGCCACATGGTGGCCGGGTCGCCGTCCATGGCCCGGTACCCTTCGTAGCCCGGCGCCTCGCTGTTGACGCGGACCTCGACGGTCACGGTCCGCGCCTCGGCCCCCGCTGCGGACGTCGCCGTGAGAACCATCAGGGACATCGCGACTCCGAGAAGGATTCTCGCCGTCATGGTATCGTCTCCCGTCGGGTTTTCCTCGTCATTCGCCCGGCCTCAGCCCCGGGGCCGCAGCGGCCGGGGGGCTACCGGCAGTCGTCCCGGCGGATCACCGAGGGCGTGTGCGGCTCGTCGTGGACCGCGTTGGTGGTGCCGGGGGCCGGCCGGCCCATGCCGACGACGATCAGCCCGCGGCCGCCGAGGAGGAGACGCTCGCAGGGCGGATCGAGGCTGCCGTTTTGTAGCGGCGTCACGCTCCTTTGCGATTGCGTTCCCGCGCCGGTGGCCTGCCCGCACCGCTCCTATCATCCTCGGAATCGGCCCGCCGGGCAAGCCTCCGGCCGCGCGAATCGCCTGAGGATGCCGCCCGGTGATGCCCACGGGGGCTAGATCAGGCGACTGAAGAGCTTGGCGAGGTTCCTCTTCAACCGGCCGGGGAAACGGGGACTGGGCCACCTGCGGGGAATCGCCTTGCGGGAGCGTTTCCGATACTGCTCCTGCAGACGCACCAGATCGGCCACCGCTTCCGGCGAGTGGAAGAGCAGGTTCAGCTCGAAGTTGAGCTGGAAGGAGCGGATGTCGTAGTTGGCCGACCCGAACACTGCCAGCCGCCCGTCGATGGTCATCGTCTTGCCGTGGGGCAATCCGTCGCGGAAGCGGAAGATGCGGACTCCATAGCGCATGAGGTGCTCGCAGTAGAATTCGCTGGCGGCGTCGACGAGCCGGTGGTTGCTGCGGTAGGGGACCACCACATCGACGCGGAGGCCGCGTACGGCCGCGGCGCGGAGGGCCAGAAGCATCGGCTCGTCGGGGACGAAATAGGGCGTGGTGATTGTCACCCGCCGCCGCGCGGAGAAGATGGCCTGGACGACGAGATCCCGAAAGGCCTCGGTGGGGAGGTCCGGGCCGGTGGGGATGACCTGTACGGCGACGTCCCCTTCGGCGACCGCCGGAGGAAAGTACTCCGGATCCTCGATCAGCTCATCGGTCTCGTGGAACCAGTCTTCGAAGAAGACCACTTGGAGCTGCCGAGTTACCGGTCCGGTGAGGCGGGCCATCATGTCGTGCCAGCCTCCGGCCATTTGCCGTCCGTAGGTGCGTTCGACGATGTTTTGCGAACCGGTATAGGCCACGGTCCCGTCGATGACCGCCAGCTTGCGGTGGTTTCTCAGGTCGATGCGGGAGAAGGGGAGCCGCCACAGGGTAACCGGCAGGGCGGGAACGACCTCCACCCCCGCCGACTGCAGTTTGCCGGCCAGGCGGCGGAAGAGCTTGCGCGAGCCGACAGCATCGACCATCAGCCGGCAGATCACACCCCGCTGCCGGGCGCGGACCAGGGCGTTGCCCACCCGAATGCCCACCTCGTCGTCGGCGTAGATGTAGAAGAGCAGGTGGACGTGATGCCGAGCCGCGTCGATGTCGGCGATCAGGCAGTCGACGACTTCCTCCGTTTCGGCGATGAACGTCACGCGGTTGCCCCCCAGCACCGGCCAACCGCCCACGCGTTCGTCGAGACGAACGGCCACGTGTCCCCCGCCTCCGTTTGCGGGATCGACCTGGTGCCGGCCTTCCAGGCTGAGAAACTCGCGGAGGGCGAACTCCGCCTGGCGAAAGCGCCGGCGGGCCAGCCGACGACGGCCGAGGCGAATTTCCCCCACCAGCAGGTAGATCAGCACCCCTAGAAACGGTTCAAAGAAGACGACTGCCAGCCAGGCCAGGCAGATGGTGGGGTTCTCCTTGCGCAGCACGATCACCACCAGCATCACGATGCGGATCACCCATTCGATCACCCCGGACGGGTGCAGCCAGAACCAGGCGTCGCCGATTATGCTCCAGCACATGATCGATTCAGGGCGATCGTTCGCGCCCTCCCATACCAGGTGGGGCAGCCATTTCTCTTCCATTGCGCCGGTGGCCTGTCCCCGCCGGAACCAGTCAAGCATACCACGCCGGGGGAGTGGCCGGTCTATCTGGGAGGGCCCTACCGAGAAGACCCATTTGGCAAGATGCGCCCGTCAACCTCGGGGTTTTTCCGGGAGCTGCATCGCGGCCGACTCGGGACGTAAAGGAAGGAGCTTACGGCGTCGGCTTCCCGAGGGGGGGCCGACCGCTGGCACGCATGGACCTCGGTAACCCATTCCGGCGCCAGGAATGACACGCAAACAAGTGATATATAGGTAGTGAAAAAACTTGACCCAACGGTTAAGATACTAAGTGGCCCCGTCGGCCGAGGAAGGCGCTTCCATCATCTTATCATCGGTTCGGCGGTTGGGACTGTGTGCCTGCTACTCGTCGTTCCGTCAAGCACGGGGAGTTTTCCATGGTGGACTGGTATTCCGGTGCTACAGGCGGTCCCTCACGCTGGCACCTTGAAAAGGCTCCCGTTAGGCGCAGCCCGCTTCCTGTCGCCACGACCGCCAAGACGCAGCCGCCGCTCGCCGAGGCGCCCTTCCGTGTCGCCGAGGCCCGGGAACGGCAGGAGGCTTGGGCCCGGGACCTGGGCGTGGAGGCGCAGGTCACGAATACCTTGGGCATGGTGCTGCGGTTCATCCCGCCGGGCGAGTTCACGATGGGCTCGCCGGAGGGCGAAGGCGAACGCCGCTTCTGGGAAGGCCCCGAGCACCGAGTACGGATCACCCGGCCGTTCTACCTGGGCGCGTTTGCCGTAACGCAAGAGGAGTTTGCGGAGGTTCAGGGCGCGAACCCGAGTTACTTCAGAGACTACCGACGTCCCCAGGGGCCGGTCACGTGGGACACGGCGACGATCGTGGAAGCAGTCCGTGACTGGGAGGGCGAGCGGCGGCCGGTCGAATCGGTCTCGTGGGAGGAAGCGGCGGCGTGGTGTCGGCGGTTGAGCGCCCGGGAAGGGCAGACGTATCGCCTGCCGACCGAGGGGGAATGGGAGTATGCCTGCCGGGCGGGCAGTGAAGGCGGCTGGTGCTGCGAGGGCGCTGCGCGTGTGGGGGAATATGCGTGGTTCGGCGACAACGCGGGGGGGACGACGCACGCGGTGGGCGAGAAGTGTCCCAATGCTTGGGGTCTTTACGACGTCCATGGGAATGTCTGGGAGTGGTGTGCCGACTGGTTCTCCAGCAGGTACTACGTGCAATCGCCGAGCCTGGACCCCGCGGGGCCGAGATCGGGTCGGGCCCGAGTGCTCCGCGGCGGCGGCTGGAGCTCGGACGCGGCGAACTGCCGTTCGGCGGCTCGCGATTACTACGCGCCCCACGTCCGCGACCGCAGCCTCGGGTTTCGCGTGGTGCTGGTTCCCACGGGATGATCCGGCCGTCCCCGCTGTCGGAGCGGGGGATATTCGCCGTAGCGAAGCGCGGGGGAGGACGATCTCCCGCTCCGCAGACCGGCCGTCGGGGTGCGTGCCGCGTCCGACCTGCGCAGCGCAAGCCGCGAGCTCCGCGTTCAGGCGGGGAGGCGGGCGTGCTGGAGCGTGTGCTTCTCGAGGATCGCTGCGTCGGGCTCGACGCCGATGCCCGCTTCGGTCCAGAGCGGGACCGTGCGGGGGCTCTCCTCGCCGTCGCGGAGGGCCGCCGGCGCCTCGGCAAGGTCCTCGGCCAGCCATCCCTCGGCGGGCGGATAGTCGGCCGGGTAGCTGAAGTTCTCCTTGCCCGCCAGTGCCAGGACGTGCCGCATTCCCACTGCCGATTGCGGCGTCGCTCCCACCCAGCAGGGAATCGCGTGCTCCCGGCAGAGATCGTGGATGGCCACGGCCGCCGTGAGCCCCCCGGCGCGGCCGGGGTTGACGCAGAGGTAGCGGGCACTCTTGAGGTCCACGGCCATCTCGACGACCTCCGGCGAGGTGACCGATTCATCGAGGCACACCGGTGTTCGCAGGCTGTCCTGGGCCATGGCGTGGGCGACGAGGTCCTCGGGGGCGAAAGGCTGCTCGACCATGGCCAGCATGAAGTCCTCGATGCGATAGAGCAGCTCCATGTTCGCCAGCCCCATGGTCCCCTCGCAGTCGACGTGCAGGGTATGCGTGGGCAATTCGTGGCGGACGGCGTTCAGCATGGCGAAGTCCCAGCCGGGGCGGAACTTGAGGCCGATCCGCCCGTAGCCCTCCTCGGCGGCCTTGCCGACGGCCTCGAGGAAGACCTCCGTGGAGTCCATGCGGTCGAAGGTGACGCCTGCCTCGACCCGCTCCCGCTGGGCACCGAGGGCCTCGGGCAGCGACTTGCCGGTGAGGCGGGCACGGAGGTCCCACCAGGCCATGTCCAGGGCCGCCTTGGCGAAGCGGTTGCCGCGGATCGCCGCCAGCCGATCGGTGAGATCGCTCGCGCTGTCCACGGCCTGCCCGGCGAGGCGCGGAGCCAGCCAGTCGCGCAGGCACGCCATGGCCCCCCCGGCCCACTCGGCGCTGCCCAGGGGAGCCGTCCCCGGCGCCGCTTCGCCCCAGCCTTCGGACGACCCGCTTCGCAGCCGCACGAGGACGGTCTCCAGGCGGTCGAGACGGCCTTCCACCGGCGGGTAGGGGCGGGTCAACGGCAGGGCCACGTGGTACAGGTCGATCGAGTCGATTCGCATCCTCTTCCCGGCATTCGCGAAGTGAGAAAGGTATTTTTCCCCCGGGCGTTTCAGCTCGCCGGCGGTGGCGGAGCGTTGCCCTCATCCCAGCGCTTGATCAGGGGTACGAAATCTCGTTCCTTCGGCCCGCGATAGAGCTGCCGGGGGCGGTGGATCCGTTTCCCCGAAGTCATGTGCATCTCCCGCCAGTGGGCGATCCAGCCCGGGAGCCGCCCCAGGGCGAACAGCACCGTGAACATGTTCTTGGGGATCTGCATGATCCGGTAGATGATCCCCGAATAGAAATCGACGTTCGGGTACAGCTTCCGTTCGATGAAGTACGGGTCCTTCAACGCCACTTCCTCGAGCTCCTGGGCGAGCTCGAAGAGCGGGTCCTCGCGGCTGTGCTTGGCGAGCAGGCGGTGGCAGACCTCCTTGATGATCTTGCCCCGGGGGTCGTAGTTGCGGTACACGCGGTGGCCGAACCCCATGAGGCGGAAGTTGTCGTTGGGGTCCTTGGCGCGGTCGATGTACTTGCCCAGGTTGCGGTTGTCGGCCAGGATCATCTCCAGCATGTTGATGCACGCCTCGTTGGCCCCGCCGTGCAGGGCCCCCCACAGCGCGCAGATGCCCGCGGAAATGCTCGAGAAGAGGTTCACGTTGCTCGAGCCCACCATGCGGACCGTCGAGGTGCTGCAGTTCTGCCCGTGGTCGGCATGGAGGATCAGGAGCAGGTTCAGGGCGTCGACGAAGTCCACGTCCATCTGGTACCGTTCGCTGGGAACGGCGAACATCATGTGGAGGAAGTTCTGGCAGTAGGTGAGGTGGTTGTGGGGGTAGATGAACGGCTGCCCGATGGACTGCTTGTAGCTGAAGGCCGCGATGGTGGGCATCTTGGCCATCAAGCGGTAGATCGCCAGCTCCTGCTGCTGCGGCTCGAGCGGATCGCAGGAGTCGGTGCAGTAGATGGGGAGGGCCCCCACCACGGAGCTGAGGATCGCCATGGGGTGGGCGTTGGGGGGGAAGCCGGCGAAGATCGTCTTCATCCCCTCGTGGAGCATGGTGTGTACGCGGATGTTCGTGCGGAAATCCTCGAGCTGGTCGGCCGTGGGGAGTTCGCCGTGGATGAGCAGGTAGGCCGTTTCGGTGAAGTCGCAGCGCTCGGCGAGCTCCTCGATGCGGTAGCCGCAATATCGGAGGATGCCCTTCTCGCCGTCGAGGTAGGTGATGCGGCTGATGCACGAGCCGGTGTTTCCGTAGCCGTCGTCGAGGGTGATGCACCCGGTCTGCGCGAAGAGCTTGCCGATATCGATGGCGCGGTTCCCTTCCGTACCGACGAGGATGGACAGGTCGATTTCCTGGTCTTCCACCCGCAGCTTCGCCACTTGGTTCATGGACATAGAACGTTCTCGAACGGCTGAGGTCGCGTCCATCCCTGTGCCCCGGAAGGGGCCCAATCCCCTATCCTCTCCATTGATATTCTGGACACCAGAGTCTATCAGGTCGCCGGAGCGGCGGCAATCGTCCCGCCGGTCGCGCGGCGCAATCCGCTGTTGGCGAAGGACTTGGGGGGGCGGCTTGCGAACGGGCCGCGGTCGCGGGTCAGGCGCAGGCGGCGCGTCTATCGCTGCAGGAGCCGTACCGCGGCGAAGACGTAGCCGATGCCGGAATAGACGGTGAGGATCACCGCGGCCCAGATGGAGCCGGCCAGGGCGACGTGGAGCCAGGTGGGCGCTTTGGCGACGTCCGCGGGCTGCGGACCCACGTAGTGCAGGTAGAAGAGGGCCATGCCCGCCGCCAGGCATTGAAAGACCATCTTCAGCTTCCCGGCCATCTGCGCCGAGAAGTCGGCGCCGCGCTCCTCGAGGAAGCTCCGCAGCGCGGTCACGAGGAGCTCCCGCCCCACGATGACCACCACCATCCAGGCCCGCAGCCCCCAGGGGACGCGGGTCATGGCGGGGACGGCCAGCAGGAAGATGAAGGCCCCGCAAATGATCACCTTGTCGGCGAAGGGGTCGAGGATGCGGCCGAGCGTGGTGACCTGCCCGTACTTGCGTGCGAAGTAGCCGTCCAGCCAGTCCGTTCCCGCGGCGATGACGAAGAGCACCAGGCTCGCCAGGTAGAACTCCCAGACGATGGTGGCGAACATCACCACGGCGAGGAGCAAACGCAGGGTGGTGAGCTGGTTGGGCAGATTGAGGAAGGCCGCCTTGGCGCGGTCTGCGGATCGCGTGGTCGTGGACATATCCGTCTTCTCGTCGCCAGGGGGAATGCTTCGAAACAGCTCACTCCGGAAGCCGGTGCCCGCCCTGGGCGGGCAGTCAGCGGGGGGCGCCGACGGCGGCGGCTATCCAATCGTAGCCCGCCGCAGCCACAATCTCACAGGAGACGATCTGCCCGGGCCGGAGCCGCCGGCCGGTCACGTAGACCACGCCGTCGACCTCGGGAGCGTCGGCGTATCCGCGGCCGACGTAAGCCTCCTTTTCACCGGCGATCTCTCCGTCGAGCAGCACGTCGATGGTCCGCCCCACCTGGGCCTGACTGAAGGCGAAGGCGATGGGCTGCTGGGCGGCGAGCAGGCGGTCGCGGCGGGCCTGGCGGACCTCCTCGGGCAGGTGGCCGTCGAGGCGGGCCGAGGGTGTGTCCGGCTCGAACGAGTAGGCGAAGGCGCCCAGCCGCTCGAACCGCACCCCTTCGACGAACTCGACGAGCCGCTCGAACTGCGCTTCCGTCTCCCCCGGGAAACCGGCGATCAGCGTCGTCCGCAGCACGAGATCGGGGATCCGCGCTCGCAGCCGCTCCACCAACGCCTCCGTCTCCGCCGCCGTCACCCGCCGCTTCATCCGCCGTAACACCGCATCGTCGATGTGCTGCAAGGGGACGTCCAGGTAGGGGAGGACCTTCGGCGAAGCGGCGATGCGGTCCACCAAGGCGTCGGTAAGGTGTTGCGGATAGAGGTACATGAGGCGGATCCATGCCACCCCTTCGAGCCGCTCGAGCCGCTCGACGAGGTCGGCCAGGCGGGGCCGTCCGTAGAGGTCGATTCCGTAATAGGTGGCGTCCTGAGCGATGACCACCAACTCGCGGGCCCCCTCGGCGGCCAGCGCCTCCGCCTCGGCGACCACCTGCTCGATCGGCTTGCTGACGTGCCCCCCGCGCATCCGGGGGATCGAGCAGAAAGTGCACAGCCGGTCGCAGCCCTCGGAAATCTTCAGGTAGGCCACGTGCCGGGGGGTGAGCCGCAGGCGGCGGCGGTCGTCGGGTGGGCTGCTGGCGGCGGGGCGGAACAGGGTGCGCTGTTCCGCCACCCCCCCCATGAGGCGGTCGGCCGCCCGGGCGATCTCTTCGCTGCCGTGGACGCCCACGATCTGGTCGATGCCCGGACAGGCCTCGAAGAGGGTCTCGCGGTCGCGCTCCACCAAGCAGCCGGCGACGATCACCCCCCGCAACCGCCCCCGGCGTTTGTGGTCGACCAGCTCGCGGATCGTGGCGAGGGACTCGTCGCGCGCGCTCTGCAGGAAACCGCAGGTATTGACGACGACGAAATCGGCCCCCTCGGGGGCCTCG
Organism: Planctomycetales bacterium; assembly: GCA_007126245.1. GTDB lineage: Bacteria > Planctomycetota > Planctomycetia > Pirellulales > Thermoguttaceae > SKOZ01. The sequence continues at coordinate 17,905 of SLBP01000093.1, read as the reverse complement.
ACGAGCCGATACCCCTCGACGCGGAGGCGGCCGAGCATCCGCTCGCTGTCGACCAGCGCCTTGGGGCATCCCAGGCTCACCACGGCGTAGCATCCCTTGAGGGCGGCGGGAGCCGGGGCGCTGGCGGACGACGGAGACAAGACAGGGAGTTCCACAGGCAGTACGGATGGCAACGAAAGAGGCAGCTTGCCGGGACCGGCCCGCAGGCAGAATGCCTGCGGAAGGGCCGGGGGCTGGTCGGGGCGTGACGGCGCCCCTTGTCGCTATCGTATCCGATCACCCCGTTTCGAGTAAGGCGGTTGGGGGCGTTGCGGCCAGTGCGTCCGCCCCGCCGGTGGCATGCGCGGCATCCTGAGCTGCCTATCTCCTTGCCGGGAAAGGGCAAAGCTCTCCTGCCGCGATCCGTAGCTGGGGGAGAACCGGGCAGTCGGCGGGGAATCCTCGGATTGCCCGTGACGGGACTCGGGGGGCTCGACGGCGCGTCCGCGCGTGGAGCAGGGATCGTGCACGTTGGGCGAAGGATCTCCGCGGCGGCTGGCGCTGCGTGGTGCTAGCAGTGCATGCGCGCTGGGCGGCGCACCGCAAGAGACGGATCTTGGTGTCGAGCGTAACACGATGCTTGACAAGCCGGCCGGTATGCGGACAATGGCTGCCATCGCTCGTAGGATATCTGCGGGGGGACGGCGACCGAAGGGATCGACAGTCGGCGGCCATCGTCGTGGCCGGGAAGGCCCCCCCCTTTTTTCGCTCGGCTATTCCATACTTCCCTCTTTCCGTCGCAGGCCATGGCCTACTGCCTGATCGGCCTGGGGGCTAATCTCGGTGACCGTGGGCGTGCGCTCGATGCCGCGGTGGAGCGGCTCGCCTGCGCCGAAGTCCGCGTCGTAGCCAAGAGCCGCTACCGGCAAACGGAGCCGGTCGGCGGTCCGCCAGGGCAGACGCCGTATCTCAACGGCGCGGTGCTCGTCGAGACGGCGCTGACGCCCCGGGCCCTCTTGCGGCGCATGCAGTCCATCGAGCTCGAGCTGGGCCGGCGCCGCGACGAGGAAGTCCGCTGGGGGGCGCGTCCGATCGATCTCGACCTGCTCCTCTACGATACGCTGATGCTCTTTTCGGAAGGGCTTACCGTGCCCCATCCCCGCATGGCCTGGCGGCGGTTCGTCCTCGAACCCGCGGCAGAGATCGCCGGGGCCATGCGCCACCCCACCACGAACTGGACGGTGGCGCGGCTCTGGAACCACTTGAACAGCACGTTGAACTACGTCGCCGTCAGCGGTCCGGCGGGCGCGGGGGCGGTGCGGCTGGTGGCGGCCCTGGCGCGGGGGAATCCCCGGATCGTTCCCTTGGTCGAACCGCCGTTGCCGAAACGTCTGCTGGAAACCGCCGCCGATCCGGCTGGTCAGGGGGCGGCGGCGGCGCTAGAATGGGTATGTCGGCTTCGCGCCCGACTCGACCCCCGGGCCGATCCGTGGGCGGACCGGCGGCTCCAGCCCACGGCCGGCGGCAACCGGGCCTACGCGGTGAGCGACTTCTGGTTGGACGAGCCCCTGGCCTTTGCCGAGTCCTGCCTTCGCCGGGGTCCCTTGGCGAGGTTCCGCCGCGTGTGGGAATCTGCGGCCGCCGTCGCGGTGGCGCCGCGTCTTCTGGTGGTGCTCGCTCCGCCGGAGCACGAGGAAACGGCCGAGGAGATTTGCGCGCGGGCGCGCCGCCGGGTGCTCTGCTCCCAGGCGTGGTGCCTCCGCTACCTCGAACAGATGGAGAACCGCTATCAGAGCCCGATCGGACCTTCGATGCATTTCGTCACTCCTCCGCTCCGCGCCGGGAGCGCATCGCTCTGCGCCGTCGCCGCCGAAGTCCTCGATGCCATCGCTTCCATGGGCTGAGCATGCACCGTGGCCCTGAGGCGCTTGCCGTGCATGCCCCCCCGTCCGCCCCGATTCCTCTGCGATGTCCCTGCATACCACTCCCCGCCTGGTGACCACCGTCGCCGGCCTCCGCGAGGCCCTGGCCCCGCACCGCGCCGCGGCGGCGCGGATCGGTCTGGTCCCCACCATGGGCGCGCTGCACGAGGGGCACCTGAGCCTTGTCCGCGCGGCCCGCGCGGCCTGCGGCGTGGTGGTTGTCTCCGTCTACGTCAATCCCAGCCAGTTCGGCCCCCGGGAAGACTTCGCCCACTATCCCCGCAGCCTGGAAACGGACGTTGCGGCGGTGGCGGCGTGCAGCGCGGACTTCGTCTTCGCTCCCGACGACGCCGAGGTCTATCCCCCGGGCTTTGACACCTGGGTGGAAGTGGGCGGGGTCTCCGAACCGCTCGAGGGCCGGCACCGCCCGGGCCATTTCCGCGGCGTGGCGACGGTGGTGCTCAAGCTGCTCAACATGGTCGGCCCCCAGGCCGCCTATTTCGGTCTTAAGGACATCCAGCAGTTCCGCGTACTGGAGCAGATGGTCCGCGACCTGAACGTACCGGTGGATCTCGTGCCCTGCGCGACGGTCCGCGAGGCGGACGGCCTGGCGATGAGCTCGCGCAACGCCTATTTGAGCCCCGCCGCGCGCGGGGAGGCCGGCGTCGTCTTCGAGAGTCTGCGCACCGCCCAGCGGCTCGTCGACGAGGGCCGGCGCTGCGCCGCGACCGTCGCCGCCGCCATGCGCCAGGTGATCCTCTCCGCGAAGGGCGCGAGCATCGACTATGCGGAGATCGTCGATCCGCGTACGCTGCGGCCGGTGGAGAGGGTCGACGGGGTCGCCCTGGCGGTCCTCGCCGTGCGGCTCGAGGAAACACGGCTGATCGACAACGCGTTGATCGTTCCCCCGGGGACGTGCAGGGAGCGGGCAATCGGGGACGGGAGATAGCGAGGCGGCACGCAACGATGTACCAGACGCTCTTTCACATTCCCCACGAGGTCTTCGGCCTCCCGGTCTTCGGAGCCGGCATCCTGCTGGCGCTGTGGCTCTTCTTCTCCGCCGTCTGGTTCGCCTACCTGATTTGGCGGCAGGGAATGGGGGCCGACGCGCTGGGACACCTCCCCCTGCTCCTCCTGGTGGCGGCGGCCATCTGGCAGCTTCTGCCGGCGCTGCTCGACGAGGAGGGCCTTCCCATCCGCGGTTACGGGACGATGCTCGTGGCGGCCTTCGCGGCCTCGTTCGGGATGGCTGCGTGGCGTGGTCGCCGGGCGGGGTTCTCCACGGACATCCTCTTCTCGCTGGCCGGCTGGATGTTCCTCTTGGGCGTGGCCGGGGCGCGCCTCTTCTACGTCATCGAGTACTGGGAATCGTTCCGGAAGGCGACCTTCGGCGGCACGATATGGGCCGTGCTCAACGTGGCCGAGGGGGGGCTGGTGGTCTTCGGCGGCTTCTTCGGCGGGATGGCGGCGCTGATCTACTTCACCGTCCGTTACCGGCTGCCGGCGTTGAATTTGCTCGATGTGCTGGCGCCCGCGATGATGGTGGGGCTCGCCTTCGGGCGCGTGGGGTGCCTGCTCAACGGCTGTTGCTTCGGCGGTGTGACCGATCTGCCGTGGGCGGTCACCTTCCCCCCCGGCACGCCGCCGTACGAGTGGCAGGTCCGCCGGGGGATGATCCCCGTACAGGGCATCCACTTCGCGGGCGAGCCGTACGAGGTCGCCGAAGTCGCCGCCGTCGTCCCCGATTCACCGGCCGCCCGCGCCGGTCTGGCCCCCGGCGACCGCATCGTCGCCGTCATCGACCACTCCGCCGAGGAGCCGCTCCTCTATCCCGTCCGCTACACGGCCGAAGCCGAGCGGGCCCTCGTCCAGCTCTTCCGTCCCGGGCGGGAAGTGGGGCTGGAGGTGTACGACCGCAGCCCGGTGGGATGGACCGTCGAGGACGACCTTCCCCGCAGCCTCCCCATCCATCCCACGCAGGCCTACGCCGTCGTCAACGCCATCTTGATCCTCCTCGTGCTGGTCGCCTTCGAACCCCTCCGGCGGCGCGGAGGGGAGAGCTTCGCCCTCTTGATCACCCTCTATCCCATAAGCCGCATCGCCCTGGAGGCGATCCGCACCGACGAAGGCGCGGTCTTCGCGACGGGACTGACCATCTCGCAACTGGTGAGCGTGGGGCTGCTTTGCATTGCCGCGGCCTTTTGGCTCTACCTGCTGCGGCAGCCGCCCTCGCGGGCGGGGAACGGCGCATGACGGCGCGAGCGAGAATTGCTGGGAAAACCCTTTTCCCGCTTCCGGCCCGCGCGGTACACTGACCCCTGCCGGTTTGCGAAGCGTCGGTCGCCCGGATCGGCAGCGGCGAGCCGGGCCGGTACAATGCGGTTCGAGATTCGCGGGCTCTGGAGGTTGTGGCCATGGCCATCCTGGTCACATGTCCCTACTGCGACGATCGCCGCGAGTGGGACGAGGAATGCGCGGGCACGGACCAGTCTTGTCACGGCTGTGGGCGGATCATTCCCATCCCCGAAAAGACCCGCGGGGTGTGGGCCGCCGGGTGTGGTACGCAGGCGCTCGGCCTAGTGATTCTGGCGGTCTTCCTTCTCTGTGGAGCCCTTGCCTTCCGATGACCAAGACGCCGAGGCTGATCCTGGCCAGCCGATCTCCGCGGCGCCGCGAGCTGCTCGCCGAGGCAGGATACGACTTCCACGTTGAACCCCCTACGCTGGCCGCCGAGTGCGGCGTCTGCAGCGGCGAGACGCCTCCCGAGCTTGTGGCCCGCCTCGCTTGGCAGAAGGCCGAGGATGTCGCCCGGCGGCTGGAGGAGGGGTTGGTCCTGGGCTGCGATACCGTGGCGGAGCTCGACGGCACCGTTCTCGGCAAGCCTGCCGACGAGGACCATGCCCGCCGCATGTTGCGGGCCCTGCGGGGGCGCGAGCACCGCGTCTACAGCGGTCTATGCCTCTGGCCGATCACCAATGGCGAGCCCCGCGTCGGCGTTGCGGCAACCCGGCTGCGCATGGATGCCGTCGACGAGGCCGAACTGGAGCATTACCTCGCCAGCGGTCTCTGGGAGGGCAAGGCGGGTGCGTTCGGCTATCAGGACCGCACCGGCTGGCTGCACATCCTCGAGGGGAGCCCCTCGAACGTGGTCGGTCTACCGATGGAGCTGCTCGCCGAGATGCTCGCCGAGGCGGGCGGTTCGGGCTGACGCCCGATCGCGGCAGGGCGCTCCCTGGAGGTCCGGGCGGCCTCTGCTCCCCGCGGGGCGCGCGGTCCGCCCGAGTCCCGCGCTGCGCCTGCGGGCCGGGGAGCCGGGGCTCCATGCCCGCAGGACGCAGTGGCGCGGTGGAGCGGGGGTTCAGATCATGTCCTTTAGGCCCTTCAAGGGGCGGACCTGGACCTTGTTCCGGGCGGGCCGAGCGGGCCTGTCCATGAACTCACCCGGCTTGAAGGGATTGGGGACGTTCTTCTGCGCCGGCCGCGCAGGGACCTTCTTCTTGGTGATCTTCACCAGTCCGGGAATGGCGATGGCGCCGGCGCCGCGGGGGCCGAGGTTCTTCTTGATCTCGGCTGCCAGGGCCTCCATCACTTCGCCGACCTGCTTCTTCGTCAGGCCCGTCGAATCGGCGATGCTCTTGAGTACCTCGGTCTTGGTGGGGGGTTTCTTGGCTGCTTTGGCCATCATCAAGCTCCTCCATGTGAGGCAGGAAAAAGGGGTGACACGGGTTCCCGCCGGCCGTGCGGCGGGTGTCCGTCCGTCGTCCGGACGGGATAAGTAAAGTATCTTCACCGGAAAAAGCAAGCGGTCAGGGGCCCAAAACCCGGGAAAATGCGGGAAATAGTGCCCCGAGGGGCCATTTTTCCCCAGATTTCCTGCCTCGACGGCCCGGGGAGCCCCAAGAAAGCCCCTCCGGCCGGCACCGCCGCGGGCGAAGACGACCGGGGCGCGCGGAGGCTCCCTGCTGGTCCGAAACCCTACTTCGGCTGGATTGGAAAGAAGCCTCGGCGCTGTCCGAGAGATGCCGGTGGCGCCTGCATGGGGGTGGGTCTGGACGGGGCGCCGTTACGTGGTAGGATGGGGGAATTGCCGAAGCCCGCCTCGCCGGTTCGGGCGTCGCCATTGCGGGGCCGGCCGCCGCCCGGCTCTCTCTCCAGGGCGGCGCAAGCCCCGGGAGACACAACACCCGGCCGTCTCTGCGCGCGCGGTGCTCTCGGCTTGGGTTCCGGGTCCAGACAGGTCAATCGTAGTATGCCAAAAAAGGAAGAAGCACTCGAGGTCGAGGGCGTTGTCACCGAGGCCCTCGCCAATACGCGGTTCCGCGTACAGATCGACGGTGGGCATACGATCATCGCCCACGTCGCCGGCCGGATGCGGAAGCATTTCATCCGCATCGTTCCCGGCGACCGCGTGCGGGTGGAGCTCTCCCCCTACGACCTCGAGAAAGGCCGAATCACCTACCGCGAGAAGTAGGTTTCCGTTCCATTAGAGGCCGCCGCCGTGCCGGGAGGTAGAAGGGCGCCCTCCCTTCCATCGGTGCGGACGTGCGCACCACCCGCGACAGCTTCGCAGGCCGCTGAAGACGGGGTGGCCCGACCATCCCCATCCCTCTCAGAATCACGGCTCCGCCACTTCGGCTTCTTCTTCGGGGGCGAGTGTGCCGATTTCTTCCTCGGGCGCGCCGAGTTCTTCTTCGGGCGCAAGGATGTCTAGCTCGTCTTCAGGCGTGAGTGTGTCGAGATCCTGCTTCAGGTGGTCGAAATCTTCGGGGAGAAGGCCTTCGAGGGGGCTGGCTTCCCTCGGCTCAGCCTCCAAGTCGTAGTCTTCACCGGGGACGGGATCGAAGAACTCCCAGTCCTCGCCAGCCTCCTCAGGGGCCTCGTCGTCGGCCTCCTCCACGCGGAAGATGGCGTCGCGGCTCAGGTGGATCTTCTCGAAGACGTCGTTGGGGATCACGTAGTACCAGTCGGCGAAGCGCGCGTTGAGCTGTTCGACCCGCTCGCGCCCGGCCGCCAGCGTCTCCTCGTATTCGTCGCGTCTGCGCTGGTTCTCGCGCTCGATCCGCTCCCGCTCGGCGGCCAACTCCTCCGCTGTCGGCGTCGGCGCTTCCTCCTCCTCGTCGGCTGCGGCCTCGTCCCCCTCTTGGCCCGCTTCCTCCTCCGGGTTGGCAGGCTCTTCCGCGGCCTCGGCATCCTCGGGGGGGGCCTCGGGGAGTGCCTGGAGTGCGGGCTGGGGTATGATCGCTTCGTTGAAGCGCGTGGTGACCATGATGTAGCGGTTGTGGCCGGTAGGCGATTCGTCATCCTCTTCGCGGGCGGAAGCCGTGCCGGTGGCGATGTCGCCGAAGCGGAGGATATACTCCACGCCGTCACGCATGGTGACCTGGATGTCGCCCTCGACGGAGAAGAGCTCGAACTGGCCGGGGGCCGTCTGCCCCATGAGGAATCCGCGGGCGGCCAGGGATTGGAGCGTCTCTTCGTCGGCGGCGAGTTGCTCGCCCGCCTGCAGGTCGGCGCTGAGGCCGCCCGGTTTGCGGGCCACGTCGACGATCCGCAGGTTGTCGAGGTTGTTGCGGAGCTCGTTGAGCCGGTCGACGTCGAGCTCCTGCCCCTCCGGCATGGAGAGGTCGCGCCAGCCGGCGTCGACCGCCTCGCGGAATGTCTCGAGCGTCCAGCGGGGTTCGGCCTGGTCGTCGTAGCCGAGGGTGATATCGTGCCGCTCGTTGAGCGCCCCGCGGAGCTGGTCGATGCGGTAGTCGCGGATGCGGACGCGGCGGATATCGAAGGGGTTGAGCTGGAGGAGATCCTCCTCGATCCAGTCCTCGAAGCGGGAGGAGAGGGATCGGATATCGAGCTCCACGACGAAGACGAGGTTCTCTCCGGGTCGGCGGACGTAGCGTTGGTTGGGGCGGTCGGGGACCTCGCGGCCGACGATCATGGCCGCCAGGTCGCGGCCGCGGGCATCGGCGACTTGCACGCGGCGGCCGACGCCCCTGGCGCCCGCGGTGACCGCATCGGAGTCCGGGTCGAGGACGCCGAATTCCCCGTGGTCGCCGACGGCGTCGCCGGCCACGTCGAGGATCGTCAGGTCGGCCAGGGTGGCGGCGATGTCGCCGAGCTGGCGCTCGGCGTCGGCGGGATAGTAATGGTGGGAGGGGATCGACCAGAGGCCGTTCTGCCGCGCGACGACGAAGCGGCGGACGGGCGAGGCGGCCGCTTCGTCGAAGGTGACGATCTCCAGCCGATCGGCGGCGCGCACGCCCTCGAAATGGGGGAAGAGCTGCTGGCCACGGATCTCAAGGGGATCGGCGAAGTAGCTCCGCGGCCGGACCGCCCAGGCGGTCGCCACGGAGAGCAGGGCGATGACCACGAAGAGGATCGTCTTGGTCGTCTCGTTCATGGGGGCCTCGAAGAGTGACTTCCATCAATTGGTTCTGAAGGGGAGCAGCGAGCCGCCGCCGGCTCGCCGCCGTCTTAGCGGAGCCGGGAGCGGGACACCCCCTCCGTCTCGCGGACCTTGCGGCTGATGAAGACCACCATGCCCACGAAGAGGAGCGGCAGGGAGGGGAGCACCACGGCCAGCATCTTGTAGCGATCCTGCACGCGGCGGACCTGGCGGGTGAGTTCGCGCTCGATGGCGGTCAGCTCGCGGTCCCGCTCCTGGGCAAGCTGCTCGAGGCGGATTTCCAGACGGCGCTCCCACTCGCCCCGGGCCATGGCCACTTCGCGGATCATCTGGAGTTCGTCGGCGAATTCCCGCTCCTGAAGGTCGGCGATCCGCTTGGCGAAGGCGTCGCGCTCCTGCTGCTCGGCCTGCTCGAACTTCTCGTGGAGCGCTTCGCGGGTGCGGTCGGCGGCGCGGCGGGCATCGCTGGTGTGCTCCTCGAGGCGGGTCAGCGTCCGGTAGCGGGGCCGCCGCACCCGCAGCTCCAGGAAGCGGTCGTCGCCGGCGAGCTTGTCGAGGACGTTGAGCACGAAGGGCACGTTGTCGAAGTTGAAGTGCAGCCCTAATTCAGGGATGTCCCCCTGCTCGCGGAGGAGGAAGAGCTGCCGGGAGAGGGCGTCGATGTCGGCGACCACCACGGCGTTGACCTCCGCGCCGTCCGCCCCGTTCTCGGCCCCCGGGTTGGGGGCCGCGCTGCGGACGTGTGCCGCCAGCACGTAGGGAGTGCTCGTGGGGATGCGGCGGGGATTGGGGTTCAACTGCCCGACGGGGCCCATCTGCATGAGGTCGTTGAGCTGGACCGCAAAGGTGTTCGTCCCCGTCTGCACGAGGGGCGTGAAGTCCGTATTCGCCTCCGCGGCGTACTGGCGGATCAGCGAACCGGGATAGGGGAAGAGGAGCTGCTGGAGGCCGGCACTGATGCGGCTCTCGGGGTTGAAGGGGTGCCGCACCTCGTCGTCGGCGAGGTCGTCGTCGATGAAGACGAATTCTTCGTTCAGCCCGCCGACCATGGGGTAGGGGTTGTAGGCCTGGGCGACGATCTGGGCGTCGTTGAAGGTCAGCCCCAGGAGCCGCCAGAGGCGGTTGATGTCGCCCTTCGGCGGCGGCTGTTGCATGCCGAACATGGCCATCTGCTGCGGTGCCCGCCGGGGCATGCTCGTGCCGGGGACGGGGACGAAGGCGGGGAAGGGGTCTTCGAATATGGCCGTCGGCTGCCCGCCGGCCACCGCGTCGACGAAGTGTTCCAGCTCCTCCGGCCCGAGGGACGAGGGCTGCACGGCGAGGAGCACGTCGTACTGCTCGGTGATCGGCTCGCTGGGGTCGACCCGGACCACCTCGTACTGCTTCTCCAGCTCGGCGATGATCGGCCAGGGCTGCCCGGGAGTCATCGTCTGCATGTCGAAGCCGCCGAAGAGGTCGGCGTCGGTCTGCAGCACGCCCAGGCGGCGCTGCTCCTGCTCGGTTACCGTGGCGATGGAGCGGACCAGTTCGTACTCCACCGGGATGCCGCGGTCGATGAAGGGGAGGATCACTTCGTTGGTCCCCGACGTCACGGCCACGCCCAGGAAGATCGGCTCCTGGGTGATCGTGCCGCGGACCGTGGCGGTGACCCGGCGGGGGGTGATGCCGTAGCGTCGCTCGGCGAGCTCGGCGGCCTCGCTGAGCGGTTCGGTGGCGTTCTCGCGGACCTCGATGTTGCCCCCGCCGAGCGCGGCGAGTTCCCGGAGCGTGTTCAGCAGGTTCAGCCGCGTCTGGGCATAGATCTCGGGCACCGCGGGGCTGACGAAGGCCTCGATCTGTACGGGGCGGGTGAAATCGATGCCGCGGATCAACTGCCGCGTCTCGCGCGCCAACGAAGCCGTTCGCTCTGCGGTCGTATCGGCCCGCAAGTCGAAGCGCTGCACGAGGAACACCAGGGCCGTGGCCGTCACCACCAGGGCCATGAACCGCGCCGCGTAGTGGCCGGCGGCCTTCCAGCCGGCGGCGCCGCTCCAGCCGCCCCACCAGTGCCGCCGGCCGATGAGGACCATGGAGAGGTAAAGCATCACCACCACGATGGCCGCGAAGTAAACGACCCCCGCCAGGGTCACCACCCCGCTGGCGAAGTCGCGGAGGCGTTCGCCGAAGCTCCACGCCTTCACTGCCAGCGCCGTTCCCGGGTTCATGAAGGCCTCGGCGTAAATCAGGCCCACCAGCGGCACGTTGAAGAGGGCGCCCAGGATGTAGGCGATCGTGAGGTTGGCCGTCAGGAACGAGGCCGCCATGCCCACGGCCAGCATGGCGATCCCCACGAGCCAATAGCCGAAGTAAGTGGAGAGGAAAAGCCCTCCATCGGGGGAGCCGAGCGAGATGAGGACCAGGTAGTTGCAGACCAGCGAGAAGAGGAGCGAGGCGGTGAAGATCCCCACGGCCGCCAGGTACTTCCCGGTCACCACCTCGCGGTCCGAAGCGGGGGCCGTCAGGAGCAGTTCGTCGGTCCCCTCGCGGCGCTCTTCGGCCCAGATGCCCATGGTGATCGCCGGCACGAAGACCAGCATGATCCACGGAAAGACCGCGGTGAGCTGATCGAGATTGGCGAGGTTCAAGCTGAAGAACCGCGGGCTCCAGAAGGCGCCGATGGCTCCCAGGACCACGAAGACGAGGATGAACAGGTAGCCCAGCGGATTGGCGAAGTAGCTGACGAAGTTCCGCTTGAAGATGGCGTAGATGACGTGTGTGCTCATCGTTCCGTTCGAGGGATGCCGGGGGAGGGATAGTCGGATGGGGGCGAGGGCCGCAGGCTGCTTCCCGGGGCGGGTCAGGCCGTGGCGGAAAGCTCCCGGAACCGCTCTTCCAGGTGCCTGCCTTCCCTGGCGAACTTGTGGATGGGGCCGTCGAAGATCAGCCGTCCTTCGTGAATGAAAAGCACGCGGTCGGCCATGGCTTCGACTTCCTGGAGGATGTGCGTGGATACGAGGATCGTGCGGTTGGTCCGCAGGCGGCGGAGCGTCTCGCGGACCTCGTGGATCTGGTTCGGGTCCAGGCCGGCAGTCGGCTCGTCGAGGACGAGCACCTCGGGCTCGTGGAGCAGGACGAGGGCCATGCCGACCCGCTGGCGGTAGCCGCGGGAGAGCTTGCCGATCGGCTTGCCGATCACCGCCCCCAGGTCGCAGAGCTCGACCACCTCGTCGATCCGCTGCTGCTTCTTCACCCCGCCGAGGCCGCGGGCATCGGCGAAGAACCGCAGCAGGCCCCGTGGCGACATATCGCGGTAGAGAGGGCCGTTCTCCGGCAAGTAGCCCAGCCGCCGCGCCGCCTCGATGCGTTGCGTGGCCACGTCGAAGCCCGCGATCCGGGCCACCCCGGCGCTGGGCGCCAGATAGCCGGTGAGGAGCTTCATGGTCGTGCTCTTGCCGGCCCCGTTGGGACCCAGGAAGGCTACCACCTCCCCGCGCGAAACCTGGAAGGAAACGTCGCGGACGGCGGCGAAATCGCCGTAGAACTTCGAAAGGCCCTGGGCCTCGATCGTCACGGCCTGCGCGTCTGCGGCGGGGCGTTCAGGGGACATGGTCGTTCGCCTCTTTTCTGTCGTTCCGCCTTGGTCCGTCGTTCGTGCAGCCGGTCCCGACGCCGAGCCCGACCGGGCTCCGGCGAGGACCGCCGCTGGGCCCTACCCCAGCGATTCCCGCGTGTCGAAAACCGCCATTATAATCCTCTCAAGCGGTGTGGCCATAGCGATCGCACTGCGGTTTTCGCGTCGCGGCGGCGGCGAGGCCCGTCGCTTACTGCCAGGGGGAGAGGCCCGCCCGCCGCATCGGCGACGACCGGAAACCACGTGCCGCGCACCCTTTATGCTCCCTACGCTCCCGGGCCGCCGAGGGATCGGTAGAAAACCAGTAGCCTGCGACGTTGGCTCTCCGGCCTTCCGCTTGATCGAGCGGTCCAGGTGCCCCGGGCCGCCGTCCCCTGGCTTCCCCTCCGGCTGTCGGTGCCGGAAAGTGGCGGGTAGAATGCCCAGCACCGAGCCAAGCCGGCGGGCCGCGCGCGCGGGAACCCGCTACCGCGCAACCGGTCCCCAGCGCAGCTCGCCCACCAGTCCCCCGCTCTCGAAGGATCCCGCGTGAACGCCCCGCCCGTCACCGTCCAGGTCGAACTCGGCCCGCGGAGCTACCAGATCGACGTCGGCAGCGGCAACCTCGCCGAGGTAGCGCAGCGGGTCGCCGCCCTGGGCGATGTCTCCCACGTGGTGATAGTCACCGACGAAAACGTCCAGGAACCCCACGCCATGGCGGTCGGCCAGGCCCTCGCCGTCGGGGCCGAGGTCGATGTCGTCGCCGTGCCCCCGGGCGAGACCAGCAAGTCGGTCGAGACGGCCTTCGGACTCTGGGAGGGCTTGCTCGAACTGGGCGCCGACCGGCGGACGCTCATCGCGGCGGTCGGTGGGGGCGTCGTCGGTGACCTGGCCGGTTTCCTGGCCGCTACCTACGCCCGCGGCCTTCGCTTCTTCCAGGTCCCCACCAGCCTTCTCGCCCAGGTCGACAGCTCCGTGGGCGGCAAGGTAGGCATCAACCTGCCCGGGGCCAAGAACATGGTGGGGGCCTTCCTCCAGCCGGTCGGGGTCCTCATCGACACCCAGGTTCTCGATACGCTTCCCGATCGCGAGTACCGGAGCGGCCTGGCCGAGGTGGTCAAGTACGGCGTGATCCTCGACGCCGGCCTCTTCACCTACCTCGAAGAGAACGTCGCCGCGATCGTCGATCGCGATCACCACGCGCTCCGCAGCGTCGTGGCCCGCTGCTGCCGGCTCAAGGCCGACGTCGTCGAGCAGGACGAGCGCGAGGAGACGGGCCTGCGCGCCGTGCTCAACTACGGGCATACCTTCGGCCACGCCCTGGAGGCCGTGGCCGGCTACGGCGAACTGCTCCACGGCGAGGCGGTGGCCATCGGCATGGTCTGTGCCGCCCGGCTGGCCCAACGGCTCGGCCGCGTGGCCCCCGCCTTCTCGGCGCGGCAGGAGGCCCTCCTGCGGGCCTTCGGCCTCCCCGTGGCGGTCCCTTCGCTGGACCGGGAGGCCCTCATGGCGGCCCTGTCCCGGGACAAGAAGGCGCAGCACGGCCACCTCCGCCTCATCCTCCCTCGCCGCCTGGGAGCGGTCGAGCTGGCCGAGGGGATCGAGGCCGAACGCGTTCGCGCTGCGTGGGAGGCGTAAGAGCGGGGGAGGGCGGAAACGTTTCTGGCCTGCGTGAGGGGAAGGCTTCCTACCCCTCTCCGCGGCCTGGTGCCCCTGCCGACTCCTTTCGCTCCGCCGCGGTCGTCAATCGAGCGACGGCCAGACGACCAGGCCGCGGCGCTGGCCGTCGGCGTCCTCGTAGGCGCCGAGAAAATCGGAGTTGGCGTCCAGCCAGACGGTGATGCGGCGCAGCTCCTCCTCGCTCAGCGAGACGCCGTAGTGGCTCTCGTCGAGGTACTCGGTGAGCCTGGCGGCGCGGGCCCCGAAGCGGCCGGGCTCGCTGCGGATGCCACCGGGAGCGGAGGTGGGCGCGCGCGAGGAGGCGTGGAAATAGAAGCCGAAGTCGCTCGCCAGGTGAGTGTAGGAACGGCTGAAGCCGTGCGGCCCCTCGATGGTGCCGCTCAAGTCGAGCGCCCCCTCCTGCCCGTGGCACTCGACGCAGTGGCGGTCGAGCACCGGCTGCACCAGCCGCACGTAGTTGAACGGCCTGGAGCCTTCCGGCTCCGGCTCGATCGGCGAGGGGGGCCGCAACAGGGCCAGCGGCGTTTGCTGGGGGGTGTGCGGCGGCGTGTGCTTCCGCTCGTGGCACCCCTGGCAGGTGAGCCGCTCGCCGGGATGGACGTACGTCGAAGAGCGCATCGACTGCACGGCCATCCCCTGCTCGTCCAAGGCCTGAAAGTAGATCGACTTCCCCACCGGGGCCTCGAAGAAGGCACTGCCGTCGGCCTCGACCGGCACCGTGCCGAGGACCGCGCGGGCGTTCGCCCCCTCGGCGGCACCGATCCTCGGCTGGTCGACCGGCGAAGTGGTCTTGGGCAGCACGTGGATGATCCGCAGGGCACGGATCTCGATCCCTTCGGGCCACTCGAAGTCGCTGTCGTAGACGTTCATCACGGCGATCGTTGCCGGGGGGACCACGCCGCCCGCGGCTTCTACGTCGCGGGCCGTCTGGACGGTCTGCCGGGGGATCACCGGCGGCCGGGCCCGGCCGCGCAGCGGCATCGGGGCATAGCAGGAAATCTCCGGATCGCGATAGACCAGCTCGCGGTTGCCGTCGCCGTCGATCCAGTAGATGCCGCGGTTGTAGTTGCCGCGGTTGCCGGCGGCCGCCCCTTGGGTCACCAGACGGTTCATGGCGTCCGGGTCGTAGACCACGAGGTAGTCGTCCTCGCTCAGCGGCCAGGGGGTGCCGAAAATCATGAACTCCTGTTCGGGCCGGATTTCCGCTTCGGGGAAGGGAAGCTCGGGGGTCAAGCGCACAAGCTGCGACATGGCGCCGTCGTCCTCCCGCCGCGGGTCGATGAGGACCAGGGAGCCGAACTCGTGCGCATGGTGCGCGGAGGCCACCGCCACGTAGCGGTGGGACCCGGGGATGGCGCGGATCTGCGACTCCATGTGAGGACGGTCGAACGGGTAGTTGCTCGGGTAGTTGCCATGGAAAGCGCGGGGGTCTCGGCCGTCGGGATAGGAAATCCACTTGTGGTGCGCGATCTCCGCGTGGCGGTCGATGTAATCCCAGCGGGTGTAGACGAGCATGCCGTCGTGATTCACGCTGGGGTTCCACTCCTGCGTCTCGTGGAAGCTCAGGCAGATGAGAATCGCGTTTTCCCTTCCGCGCAGAGCGGCGCCGGCTCCGCGCGGTTCAGCTCCACCTCGCCGGCGGCGGCGATGACTGCGAAGCGGCTGTCTTCAGCGATCCAGTGGGCCTCCACGAGGGACGCGACGCGGTCGGCCACTGCGATCCCTTCGGCGCCTGTGGGCGGCTCGGGGAGCGACTCCGCCTCGGCCGTCCCGGCCGCCAGGCAGAGCCAGCACGCCAGAACCGCTTTCCGCAGGGCCCACGATTGAGTTCCCTTCATCGCACCGTCCTCGTGCTCGGCACGACGCGGAACCCCGACGTGCCATGACCGTCATCTGGCTGCCCACCGACTTCTCTCGCGCGAAGGACCACCATCCCCAAAGCCGGCAACCCTCGAAGGCGCCACTCGGCGACCGCCTGCAGTAGCCGCTTTCTGCCAATACTCCTCAAAGGGCAAACCCGCCACGGTAATCCATGCCCGTTCTAGCACGGGCGAGAGCCACAGGCAACCATTGTTGGAGTTCGTGGCGCACGATGGGGGTCACGTCTTCCACGTCCCCAGCGCCCTGGCGTTCGTCGAGCGGCACCTGGGGCGGTAGCCGGTGTTGATTGGTGTCCGAGCATCTGCCCACGCGGTCCCGTTCTCGAATCCCTCTTCCCCGGAATCTCTCCGTCTGCTCCTCTGCAAAACCGTGCTGGACGGATTGCCCAGGCGCGGCGCCGAGACGGCCCCCCCCGGCCTCAGAGGGCGCCGGTGCCGCGGTCGAAGGCCTCGTGGTCGCGATGGTAAAGGGCGAGGACCGACTCGAAGGTCGCCGCGGAAACCCGGTAGACCGGCTGGGCGTCGGTATGGGCGTTGGTGTGGGCGACGAGCAGGCGGTAGAGCAGCTTGAAGAGGTGGCGGGGGACCTTGAGGCCGCGGATGGCCTCGAGCAGCCGTTGCGGGTAGACCGCTTCGTCGAAGAGGTCGTCCAGGCGCGCCGGTTCCCGTCCGGCGACGGTGCAGGCGGCGAGGCGGGCATTGGCCAGGTCGTAGAGCGATTCGCCCGTCCAGTCCAGCGAGCGGACCAGGTTCTGCTTGTCGAGGCGGGCTCGCTGGTGGAAGCTGGCGTCCTCGCGGTCGACGAAGCGCAGGAGCTCGTCGGGCAGGAGCAGCTTCAGGCCCAACCCGGGGTGTTTGAGGAGCTTGTTGTCCAAGAGCGGCCAGACCAGGGCCCGCATCAGTTCCGCCGATCCGGTGATCAGGTAGGGCTCGTCGACGCGGTCCACCAGGACCACGATGCCGCTGAAGCCCATCTCGCCGAGGATCGCCTGGAGCTTGGCGAGCATCTCGTAGCGGTCGTCGGTCCGCTGGGCGACGGGCATGGGCTGCCCGGAGAGGTGACGGTCGCCCAGGCGAACGAGGACGCGCCGCAGGCGCTTGCCGTCGTGGTTCAGACACCGCGCGTGGCGGAGGATCCGCCGCGCCCGCCACCAGCCCTTGGCCTGCTGCCAGAGCCAGGGCCCCCAGGAAGCGGCCCAGGCCAGGTAGGGCCAGGGGGTGGCGAGGTAGCCCCACCACCCCTGCCAGACGATCAGTCCCGCAATGACCAGCGACAGGACGATGCCGAGAACCAGGGGGATGTAGGTCGGCCAGACGGGCAGTCCCAGCTTCCGCCGCAGCTTCGCCCAGCGGTCGGTGCCCGCCTGGGCCATCGACTGGTCGTAACAGGCGGCCAGCAGGAGGAAGTCGCGGGCCTCGTGCTGATCGAGCGCGGCGGGCTCGACGGGCTGGATGTCGCAGGCGGCGGCGTGATCGGTGCGGGGCACCTTGAGGGCGCGGTCGACGAGCTGGGTGACCCCCAGGGCGAGCAAGGCGTCGACGTGGTCCCACAGCCGCCACTCGCTGAGCACCCGCTCCACGCGGCGCTTGCGGCCGCGGAAACGTTCGCGGAGATGGTCGAGGTAGGGATTGAAATCGTCGTACTGGATCACGAAGACCCGCTGGCGGGGGTGGTCGGCATTGTGGTCGGCGAGGTGGCGGGCGATCTGCAGGCGGAGGGCCGTCTTGCCGGAGCCCTTGGCGCCGAAGACGATGGCGGTGGCCGGTTCGAGGGGGTTGCCGTAGATCTTGTCCCAAGCGGGATGGTAGGTCTGCTTGATGCAATACCCCTTGAAGACCAGGTCGGTCTGGGCGTCCTCGTCGGCGAAGGGATTGGCCGAGAGCCCGTGGTGCTCGAGAAACTGCTGGATGCGCATGGGTGGATCCTCGGTGGGTGATGCCGCCTTGCTCCCGGGCTCTGCCGGGGAAGACCAGCGGCGAAGCACGGCTTCGCCGCCCCCCGCGCCGCTGGTTCGCGAGGGCTAGGGGATGGATCAGTACTCCATCTTACGAGGACCTTGGGACCCCGGCCCTACGCCGTTCTGAAGAGTACCACAAGAAGGACGGCCAGGAGGACCGCGACCACGGCGAGGAGCCCGATCACCAGGGCGATTGTGGCCTTGGGCGTGCGACGGCGGGGAGCGGTGCGGGCCGGATCGGCGGGCTGGTGCGGCGAGACGGCGACGGTCGGCGCCGGCTGCGAATCCTCTTCGGTTCCCAACTGCGGGAAGACAGCGCCCGCCTCCTGCCATTCGGGCCAGCCGTCGCGCCAGACGAGCGCGTCGGGAGCTACGCGCCCCTCGGCCATCCAGGAGCGCATCAGATCGGCTCCGGCGGGCCCGTACTGTTGGTCGACTCCGGCGGGCCGGACGTACCAGACGGCGTTGGGGTTCTCGGCGAGGGGGTCGGTCTT
>SLBP01000005.1:0-11188 GCA_007126245.1 Planctomycetales bacterium | reverse complement strand
GCCTACAACCGCGAGGTGGAGGGGCTCGACGACGTGGAGATCTGGATCCACACCTGCTGGGGCAACCCGAACATGCAGCGCGTCCGCGAGGACACCAGCTACGCCGCCTCCATGGAGCTGTACCTCGAGCACTGCAAGGGGGACGTCTGGACGGTGGAGATGAAGGACCGCGGCTTCGCGGACATCGAGCTCTTCGAGCGTTTCAAGCACGACCTCTCGAAGAAGGTGGCCATCGGCGTGGTGAGCCACCGCACCCTCCAGGCCGACCGTCCGGAGGAGGTGGCCGACACGATCCGCAAGGCGCTCCAATACATCCCTCCCGAGCGGCTCATCGTCTCCAGCGACTGCGGCTTCGGCCGCCAGGGGTGCAACCGCGAGATCGCCTTCTACAAGGCCAGCGCCATCGCCCAGGGGGCCAACATCGTCCGCCAGGAGCTGGGGCTCGGCAGCGAGTATATCCCCGCCGCCGATCCCGCCCTGCAGCCCGACATCGTGCCCGCGTGACTTCGCGTTACAGGGTGTACTGCGGGATCTTCATCAGCTCGCCGTCCCTGAGGGCGGAGAGGTGGGCCACCACGCCCGAGACGGTCATGTTCAGGGCGATCGCCACGTCGACCAGGGGCTTGCGGTCTTCGAGCACGGCCGTGACGAACTCGTTCATCAACTGTCCGTGGGAACCGCCATGCCCGCCGGCGGCAACGCCCGGGGGCAGCGGCGGGCGGGTGGTATCGGGGAGATTCGCATCGAGCCCCTGATAGGAACCGTAGAAGGAGCCCCGCTGCCCGCGGACCCGTCCCATCTCGCCGCCATAGCCGGGCGTGTCCCAGCTCACCGCCATCCGCGCCGAGCCCCCCTCGCTGGTGCGAAAGAGGGCGATCTCGGTGCCAAAAGGGTTCCCATAGCGGTTGTTCGCCGGCATGAGGTGGGGGACGATGCTGGGCATCGCCATGCAGGAGACCTCGGTGAAGCTGCCGTCGGTGATGCCGATGTGGTAGGCGTTCGAGTGCGTGGGGTACCACTGCGGCGGCAGCCCCACGCGCCAGTCGTTGAACGAGTCCAGCGGCTCACCGAAATAGTGGTAGTATTCGCCTTCGGAGTAGACGAGCTCGCCCAGCAGGCCCGCCCGGTAGAGCGTCCGCATGGCATAGAGATCGGCGTGGAAGCACGAGGTCTCGAACATCATGTATTTGAGGCCGCTGCTCTTGACGACTTCGAAGAGCTCGTCGGCCTCCTCGAGCGAACCCCAGACGGCCGGGACCGCCGTCGCCACGTGCTTGCCGTGTTGGATCACCTCAATGCAGTGGCGGCCGTGGCTGGGGGCATCGGTGGCCACGAAGACCGCCTCGATGGCGTCGTCCTGGACGAGCTCTTCGAGCGAGGGATAGGTCTTCTCGCAACGGCAGGCCCGGGCCAGGGCGGCGCGGCGCTCGGGAATCAGATCGCTGACGGCGACCACCTCGACGTTCGGGTGATCCTGGAAGCCGAACACGGCGCCGAACCGGCAGACGCCGTAGCCGACGATGCCCACGCGGAGCTTACGGTCGGAGACCGGCTCCCAGCGCTTGGCCGCCTCGGTGTCGGTGGGCTCCTCCGCGAACCCCTGGATCGGCTCTTCGGCCGCCGCGGTCGAACCGGTCAGCCCCAGCGCCGCCGCACCGGCGCCCAGCGTATGAAGGAATCTGCGTCGGGTGGTGAAGTCGTTCATCGCACGTCTTTCGGAAAGGGTCTGTGATCGATGATGGGAAAACGGCAGGTGGTGGTTGACCACCAACCACCAGCCACCACTCAATATCCCAGCACATCGCGTACGAACTGGCGGCTGATCTTCAGACTCTCACGCAAGGGGCGGGTGAGCTCGAGGCCCGGGGGGTGGGCCAGCTCGATGACGGCGTGGCCGCGGAAGTCGATCCGCTCGAGGGCGGCAGCCACGGCTTCGTAGTCCATGTCGCCCTCGCCCATGGCCTCGACCCAGGTCTTGTCGGCCTTCTGGTCGCGGAGGTGCAGGAAAACGATGCGGTCGCCGAACTCATCGAGGAACCATACCGGGTCGACGCCGGCCTGGACCAGCCAGTCGAGGTCCGGTCCCAGCTTCACGTCCGGGATTCGCGCCAGCGTCCCCCGCAGGTCGTGCAAGTCGTTCTCGACCTCGTAGGTGTGGTTGTGGAGGTTCAGGACGACGCCGTGCTCCTCGCCGAGGGCGATGATCTCGCGGAGCAGGTCGGCCTGGGCGTCGAGCTCCGCCTCGGTCTTCATGCGGCCGGCACTGCCCACGGAGGTGCCCATCGTGGTGCCGCCGAGTGCGGCCAGGCGGGGAATGACCAGGCGGGCGTCGTCGAGCACCGCCGCGTGCTGGTCGCGGTTCCACATGGCGCCGCCGAACGAGGTGCCGATCACCGGCAGCGCGTGCTCCTCGGCGAGGGCGGCGATCCGCTCCACGGCGTCGTCGGGCCGCAGCGCGGTGTGCATCAGCTCGATCCCCTCCATGCCCGCATACTTCATGTCGGCGAAGATCTGCGGCAGGATGGGCGTGATGTCGTGCCCCGGCTGCGTGGCCGCGTACACCCACGGATGGGCGCCCACGATCACGTCCTGCTCCACGTCGGCCTCCCCGGCACCAAGCCGGTGCCACGGCACGAGGGTGCCTGCGGCGGCCAGGGCGGTCCAACGGAACAGGTCACGGCGGCGGAGGGGCGATGTCATGGGTTACTCCTCGGATGCGAACAGGCGGTAGTAGACCTCGGCAAGTTGCTCGCCGAAGGTATGCCAGAGGGCGGCGCTGGGGAAGTCGTCGAGGCCGGCGATCCAGTTGGCGTTCAACTCCTGGACGCAGGCGGCAATGCCGTAACGTTCCAGCAGCCCCTCGCCGATGCTCCCCGGGTTGCGGAAGCCGCTGCCGGTGGAGCCCTCGGTGAACCAGGTGTGCTCCCGCAGGAGGGCCTCGTAGCGGGCCATCAGCGAAAGGTAGGCCTCGATGTCCCCCTCCGGCCGGCTGATGTGCAGGGCGCCGTAGTCGTCGTTGTGGAAGTCGATCAAGAGGTCGATCCGCCGGCCGGCGGCGTGCATCGACTCGATCCACTCCTCGAGGGCGGCATTTTCCGGGGCGCGACAGGGATCGGCCGGCTGATCCCAGTTGCGGTTGAGATCCATGCCTTCGACGTTGAACCGCGTCATGCCGCGGGCCACACCGTCCTTATTGGCTATGGGCATGATGTAGAGAGCGTAGCGGTCGAGGTAGCCCTGGGCGTCGCCGTCGCCGGCGAGCAGCCTCTCCACGAGCCCCTCGACCACCCAGTTTCCCCCGGGTTCCCAGGGGTGCGCCCGGCAGCGTATCACGATGCGGTGGGGGGCGTCGTCGCATCCCACGCGGACGATCTCCAGGGGCCGCCCCTCCACGGTCTCGCCGATGGTGGTGATCTCCACCAGCGGATCACCACCATTGGCCTCGAGGAAGCGATCCAGGTCGGAGAGGCGGTAGGGTTCGAGGCGGGCCACGTACATGGCCTCGGCCTCCATGGTCAGCTCGAGCTGGAGGCGGTGCCCCTCCAGGAGTTCCATCTCCACCGGCCGCCACGATCGGCCGTCGACGGAGACGAAGCTGATCGTCTCTTCCCTCGCCACCGAGCCCGGCCGCCGGTTCCAGACGTTGAGCAGGTTGTTGAGGACGAGGGTAATGCGGGCTCCCTCCCGCCCCTCGACGCGGAAGTGCCAGTGCCCGGCGGCGCGGTTGGGCGAGGCGCGTTCGTAATCGTAGAGCAGGAAGACGTCTACCGTACCGTCGTCACGGATTTCCCAGTTGACGGGCGAGGCGTTCTCGAATGCCGTATGGATGAATGCCAGCGGGTGTTCGGCCTCGGCCGGCTCCTGGGCCATGGCGACCACGCCGGCCAGCCAACCTGCCAACCCGATCGCCACGATGGTGGCCCGCGTCGAGAGGGAGAGGGAAAGGTCGCAGGGATACCTATTCATGGATCGAACCTCCAGGGGCGTTCACGGGGGACTGTCCCGATTTTCGCGGCCGGAGAAGGGATTCCTCGTGGAGAACACCATTCGGCTGCGAAAATGGGACTGTCCCCTCCGGCCTCGCGTGAAACGCCTATCTTAGCACGGCGGTGCCGCCGCCATCCACCAACGGCCCCTGAGGGCGAGCGATCAGTCGTCGGCACCGCGTTCCGTCTCGACTGCATCTACCCCCTCAATGGCAAAAGGATTCTCGTTTTCCGGGAGGTGGCGGACGCCGTCGAGTTCGAGCCTGTTTCCTTCCCGGGCCCGCAGCACCGGCTGCCGGCCGCCGTTCTCCAGGGTGACGTCGCTGAGCCGCAGCAGGCCGAAGCGGCGGACGTCGAGCACTTCCTGATCGCGGCGGTCTTCGCGGAGGGAAATCGAGACGCGCTCCAGCGTGAGCTCGAACTGCCGATCGGCATCGCCGAGGACGCGCAGGGGGCGGGCGATCCCCGTAGCCCGCACGTTGACGAAGCGGAGCCGCTTCGCCGGCTGGCCGGTCTGCCAGAGCCCGCGTTCGAAGTCGTAGGCGTAGACGGCGTCGGCATTGTCGATGGTGATGTTCTCCACCAGCCAGTTGTCGCTGGGGAGCTTGGGGTTGCGGTCCGTGGGGGCGAAGTGCACGAAGGCCGAGAGCATGTTCCTCCGCTCGCTCACCAGGTGCTGGTGCTCGCCCGGCCCCCAGAAGGTGCAGTCGCGCACCACCAGGTTCACGCATCCCAGGCGGAAGCCGTTGCAGGACGAGTTGATCTTGCAGCCGGTGACCTCGAAATCTTCGTTGTCGCACCCGGCGAGGCAGTCGTCGCCGGTGCGGAAGTCGCAGTCCCGCACCGTGAAACGGCGGCAGGCCTGGGCATGGAGGGCGTCGTGTCCGGCGCGGGCGGCGACGCCGACGAAGCGGGCGTCGTCGCAGTCGCGGCAGAGGACGGCATAGTTGCCGGCGTCGGTGATGGAGACGCCTTCCACGGCGATGTCGCGGCAGCCGGTGAGGTAGACGGCATGGGGACCGCGGAACCCTTCTTCGCCCTTGGGGTTGCGGCAGTCGCCCCCGTCGATCTTCCCCGGCCCCTCGATGCGAATCCCGGTCACGTCCTGTCCGGTGATCAGCGCGTCGTGCCAGCGGCCCTCGCCGTAGTCGCGCCAGTCGCCGCTCCCGGCGAGCACGGCCCCGGCCTCGAGCAACAGGCAGACGTGGTCCCGGAGCACCAGGGCCCCGCAGCGGAAGCGGCCCTCGGGGATGCGGACCGTGCCCCCGCCGGCCGTCCCGCAGGTGTCGATGGCAGCCTGGATGGCGGCGGTCTGCAGGCGATCTTCGCCGGGGACGGCACCGTAGCGCGTCACCGGATACTCTCCGCCGCGTGTCCCCTCGTCCGCCGGCGCGCAGGGAACGGCGCCGGCGATCATGGAGGCCGCCGCCAGCGTCCCCCCCGCGGCCAGAAACGCGCGCCGCGTCGGCAGCCCCGCACGCACTTCGCTTCGCCTCTCTGTCATGATGCAGCTCTCCTCGCTGAACGTACAATTCCAGTGTCTTCCACCCGCCGTTGCAAGCGTTCCCTACGGCGCTTCCACCAGGGCGCGGAGGTCGCGGCGGGGGCGCTCCCAGGCAAGCGCAGCGGCCCGTTCGATGCGCTCGCGGAGGCGGAGGTAGTCGGGATCGTCGTCACTGTAGACGGGCGCTGGGCAGCCGCCGGCGCCGCCGGCCCGGGGCGCCGCCAGAAAGCGGGTCGCCTCGGGGCGCGCCAGGTCGATCCAGTCCATCCGCGTCACCTCGGCCGGCGCATGGCAATCCCCGCACCGCGCTGCATGGACGGCGGCAATCTCGGCCCGCAGATCCGCATCGTTGGCGATGTCGTAGGGCATCTGCGGAAGCCGCTTGTTGATGAAACCGTCGTGATAGGGACCGTTGGCATCGATCCAGGCCACCAGCCGCAGCCACTCTTCCTCGGAGAGCTCGACCCGCTCGCCACACGCGCCGCTCCGCAGCACCTCGACGAGCCGGCTGCGGTGCGAGCCGAACTCCAGGGGCATAGTCACCCGCGCGTCTTCGTCGATGTTCGAGCGTGCCACCAGCCCGTGCTCGAGGATGGTATCGTAGGCGCGGTTGTAGCGGGCGGTGAGGCCGCCGGAGAAGTCGAGCCCCGCCGCCGGCGCCAGCCCCCCGTGGCAACCGGCACAGTGCCGGTCCAGCACCGGCTGCACGTCGCGGAGGAAGCTGATGGGCACCGGCCCCCAGGGGAGCGGAAGGGGATCCACCGGTTCGCGGGTCAGCGCCAGCGGGTAGCCCAGTGGGTGCGCCGCCTCGCCCCGCGTCTCATGGCACCCCACACAGCCGCGGACCTCGCCCGCCTGCAAATTGATGAAGGAGCGCATCCGCTGCACCTCCATGCGGTCGGCATCGAGGAGCTGGAAGTACAGCGCGCGGTCGGTGGGTACACGGAAGCGGGCGCTGCCGTCGGCCTCCAAGGGGACGTCGCCCAGCACCCGCACCGGGTTCCAGTTGATCATCACCGCCTTGACATCCTCCTCGTACCGCTGCCCGCCGTAGGTATTGCAGTAGGGCCAGGCGATCGTCTCCGCCACCCGCAGGTACTTGACCTGCTGCGGATCGATCCCCTCCAGGCCGCGGGCGGCATCCTGGACGATGCAGACGCCGTAGGGGACCGAGGGGTCGGTCCGCGTGGCCAGAATCGGCGGCCGCGGCCGCGGCGCGACGGGGATCGGCGAGAAGGAGGAAATGGTATCGTCGCGGTAGATCAACTCCTTGGTCCCGAAGACGTCGATGAGGTAGATCGCGTACCCGGACGGATCGACCTCCTGGCCCACGTCGTACCCGCGGCCGAAGGCCCCGTAGGAGACGAGGAAGCTGGTCTCGGAAAGGGGCCAGGGCGTCATGTAGTAGCCGCTGGTCCCCATCACGCCCCCTTCGGGAACAGCCATCCCCACCATGCCGCCTTGAGGCGGGAGCGCGCCGGGAGTCACGATACGGATCCCGTCCGGCGTGCTCACTCCCTTTTGGGGCGAAATCAGGATGACCGGCCCTGCGGGTAAGGTGTGATGCCCGGTGGCCACCCCCACGAGCCGACCCGTTCCCCAGATGGAGCGACAGGTCTGTACGGCCCACGGATCATTCATGTGCTGCTTGAAGATGGCGTCGGCGCCCGTGCCATCGGGACGGACCGACCAGAGCGACTGGATGTGCGCCCAGCCTCGCTCGTGATACTCCCAGCGCGTGTAGCCGATGGTGCCGTCCTCGAGCGTGTAGGGGAGGTAGTCGCCGTCCTTGTTCACCGTGAGCCGCCGGATCGAGCCGTCTCCGCCCAGCGCGTAGAGGTTGGTCGAGGTCTCGTCCTTATCGTACTCGTTGCACTGCAGCGAATAGCCGCACCGCTCGGAGACGAAGGCCACGTTGCCGTTGGGCAAATAGGTGGGGTCGAGGTCGCTCCACTCGCCGGAGGTCCGTTGCGCGAGGCCGCTGCCGTCGATGTTCACCTCGAAGAGCCGCGTAGGCTCCAGCTCGAGGCGGAGGCGGAATCCTTCGCTGCGGTCGAGCCAACCCGCAGGCGGCGCGTCCTCCTCCTTTCGCGCGTAGCCGAAGACCACGCGGTCGCCATCGAACCACAGGTCCACGCCGTGGACGTGCCCGGGCCCCAGGCGGCCGTCGATCAAGGGCCGTACCGTGCCCTGCTCCTCGGGGCCCGCGAGCCTAAGGACGCAGACGTCGCCTCCCGGCCGCGAGACCCAGGGCATGTGGTTCAGGCATACGTCGGGGAAAGTCTCCTGCGTAAAGCGCTTCACGAAGAGCAGCTCATCGAACTGCATGGCGGGATTCATGAAGGCCACCCGCCGGGCCAGCCAGCGGGCCTCGTGGTAGAGGGCCCGCCGCGCCGCCGGATCGGTCCCTTCGGCCGTCTCTCGTTCCGAAAGGGCATCGGCCTGCCGGCGCAGCGCCGGCGCCTCTTCCGGCAGGTCCAAGCCGTATGCGGCTGCCAATCGCGCCGCGCGATCGAGCGTCTCGTAGAGCGGGGCCACCAGGAAGACGCGGCCCTGCCGCGTCGCCGCCCCCGCTTGCCGGCCATCGACGATCAGCGCCGCGGCCCCCTCGTCGGTGAGGGTGAAATCGAGCGGCAGCGCCGCGGAATCGTGCAGCCGCTGGCGGTGAACCACCTGCCGTTGCGGCCCCGCCTGGGTGAAGACCACCGTCTCCACCTCCACATCCAGCGGCTCCCGCTCCTCGCTCGCCGCATCTGCAGCATCGACCCGGAGCTCGAGGCGGTTTCTGCCATACCCCAACGAAACCTCCTCCGGCCATCCGATCCGCCACGGGGTCTCCGCCGCCAACGCCGCCGGCGGCGCCCGGAAGGCCGCCGCCGTGGCCGGAAAGCCTGCGGGCAGGTCGGCCAGCCGAATGGCCGCTTCCAGCGTCGTCTCACCCCCGTCCCGCACGATGCCGTACGCGGCCGCATCCAAGGGCTGTCCCGCCACCGTGACCACCGGGCTCCCTTCGACCACCTCGAGCCCCACAGGCGTTCCGTCCAGAGTCACCAGGGGCGCCCCTCGCGACCAGGGGCTCAGGCTGCTCTGCTCCGCCGGCCGGTGGAGGGCGAGGTTCTCCGCGGTATCTCCCGGGGCGTACACCTCGACTTCGTCGAGGTGCAGGAAGATGGGCGCCGCACTGGGTATCTGGATCCGCACGAACCGCGCCTCGACGGCGCCGGCACCCTCGGCCGGAAAGTCGACTACGAGCGGATCACCCTCGTGGACACCGCCGAACGCCTGGCCCTGGTTCTCGTAGCAGCGTCTCCAGGTCTCGCCGTCGTCGGAGACGAGGATCGCCAATTGATAGGCATTGGCGACTCCCGGTGGAAAGTCGAGGCGATTGAAGACCACGACCCGCCCGATCGCCTGCCGCGCCTGGAGATCGACCTGCCACCAGGGGTTGGGCTCGTGGCCGGTGTGGAAGGCGTAGCGGCCATCTTTGACGCCGTTGACCGCCCCGGAGGCGTCGACGGCCGTCGTCTGGCGGCGAAAGGCCGCCTCTTCGGCCGTGGGAAAACGCGCGCCGACGTAGAGGTGCTCTTCGTCGCGCAGGAGTGCCACCCACGGCTGCACCGGCTGATCGGGCGGTCCCGCCGGCAGCCGCTGCGCATGCGACCAGCAGGGCTCGTCGAGGCGCCCGTCCACAGTGAGGCCTGCCGCCCTAGTGACGGGGAGCCGGCCCCCGGTGTCCTGCACGTCCACTCCCGGCCAATCGAGATCACCCTGCACCGAACGGATCGTCCCCGGCCAATGCACCTGCAAGAGCCGCTCCTGGTCGTGGCGATCCCATTCGGCCTCGATCCGCTCGCGGAACGCCTCTTCTGCCGCCGCTCCTGCGGCTGCCAGCCATGCCGCGGTCGCCCACACCGCGACCGGCCACCACACCCGTGCTGCCAAAACGTCCCGTCTCATGGCGTCCCCCCTTCGACCTCGAGCGTCCGCGGGCTAGCTTCCCCCATACCGGCCCCCATTGTAACTCCTCCCGCCACCGGCGTGTCACTCCTCGCATCAGCCTCGGCCACCTTGCCTAGAATAGTGATGAGAGACGGGGCACCAACCACCCTTCTGTGGAGTGCCAGGCGCGGCCCAGCCGGCTGGGGCGGTGCCGTTCGCCCCCCCCACAAGGGAAAGGGGAGTTTTTCGTTGCAAATCGCCTCGGAGGCTGGATAGAATGGGTGAAGAATCGATTGGTTGGCGGCTCATCGTTAGCGATTCCTGGCTGCGAAGAGGGGCGGAGTTACGGTTCGGCCGCCGTCGCGGCTCAGGGAGCGATGTCCGTGGTTGGCTGCGGGAAAGTCGCGTCACTGCGGTTACCTTGTCGATGGCCACTGCCGGCCGAGCGGGTGGCGGGGCGCGTAACGGGTCCGGAAATCAAGATGACGTCTCCGGGCGGTCATTGCGGAACACGGCCGTCGCGGTGCAGTCTCGAACAATCTGCTGTCGGAGATTCGAGCGATGTTTGAAGGTAGGTCTTTCCGATCGGCATGGCTGGCCGTTGTGGCGATCACGTTGGCCGGACTTCTCGGCACCGCACACGGCGCCGAGGTGGGCGAAGAGGCAGCCCGCCTGGAGGCCTACGCGCAGGCGGACGGCCCCACGTACTTCGCCCTCAGCATTACGCCCACCGAGGCGCTGCCACCGGCGCCGGCGCACGACGTGGTCGTGCTGGTGAACACCTCGGCCAGCCAGATGGGGCCCTTCCGCATCGAAGCCATGGCTGCGTTGCGCTCCCTCGTCGGCTCGCTGGGTTCGGCCGACCGCGTGCGGCTGGCGCGGTACGACCTGGAAGCCGAGTCGCTGACCGACGGCTTCGTTCCCCGCGACAGCAACGAGTTGGCGGCGGCGGTCGAGGATCTCCTAGGGCAAGAGCCCCTGGGAGCGAGCGATCTCGATCAGGCCCTCCGGTTTGCCGCCGAGAGCTTCGACGCCGACTCGGAGCGAGCCCGGGCGGTGGTCGTCATCGGCGACGGCCAGAGCCGGGCCCGCCTCCTCGAGCCCGAAGAGCTCCAGGGACACGTCGATGCCTTGACGGCTGCACGTGCCCCGGTGGTCGGTTTTGCCGTAGGACTCAACATCGACGACCAGGTTCTCGGTGCCCTGGCGGCGCGGACGGGTGGCCGGCTTTACTACCAGGGTACGGCGGAGACGGGGGCGGCGGTGGGCACCGCCCTGGCAAGTGCGGTCCGGGTTCCGGTAGCGTGGCCCGTTCAGGTCGACGTACCCGCGACTGTCGAGACCATGATTCCCGCCGTGATGCCCCCCCTGCGGGCGGATCGGGAGACCGTGGTCGTCGGCACGATGCAGGCAGGGGAAGACATGGAATGGACGGTGGCGGCGGAGGCCTCCGGGCAGCCGGTCGAGCTGACCTGGTCGATTCCCGCGGCAGCGCCGCACGATGCAAACGACTATTTGGCCCAGTTGGTGGAGACGGGACGGGCGCATGACGGCCTCTTAGTGCCGCTTGTCGACGAAGGGGATCTCGAGCGGGCACGGCTCATGGTCACGGCAGCGGAGGCCGAGCTGATCGAGCTGGCCGAACGGGCCCTCGCCCTGGGCGAGCCGCAGGACGCGGTCCGCTTCGCCGATGCCGTCCTCGCCAACGACCCGGAGAATCCCGAGGCATTGCACATCCGGCGGACGGCCTTCAATCTGC
>SLBP01000185.1:0-11216 GCA_007126245.1 Planctomycetales bacterium | reverse complement strand
TGGGGAGTTCGGCATTGAATTATGGACATTTCAGGTGGCTTAATGCCGCCCCTAAGGGTGGAATCAAGGGATTCACCTCTGGGTGGATCGCGTGGAAAAGGGGAACGGCTGCAGACTCCCCCACCGGCCGTGTGGTTCTAGACGTTATCCCCTTACTATTGATTACAGAGAAGTCCGCCCCATGGTTCGTCTTCTGCCGCAGGCCTTGCTCGTTTTGATGCTCGTGGCCGTTCCGGCGGCTCGCGCCGAGCAACCGATGGACCTCGACGGCTTCTCGGTGAGTGAGTTTCCCCAAGCAGCCTCGAGCACCGGCCTCCGAGTAGCCTGCCGTCGCATCGGCGAGGCAGCCGGCGAGGGCCGGTTCCCGGTATGCGCCTGGTGGTCGTACGGCCTGAAATGGTAATAGGAGCAAGAACGTTTCTGGCGTTCTCACCCGGGCCTTCACATTACGTCCCCTTCGTTTCAAGCATCAGGCATCGTCACCGACGCAGACGATGACTCCTGCTGCGGCTGGACGGCACGGGGTGACTCCCTTCCGCAATTGCTCCGTGCGAGGCGGCATGTTACAAACGGTGCAGGTTTCACGGCCGTATCCGGACGGATGCCGGCTGTGGCAGCCGCCCGGACCGGTCGAAGACGCGCTCCGCAATGGAGGATCCTGCGCCATGATGTACCGCTCTCTCGCCGTGGGAGCCGCCGCGCTGGCGGCAGGAGTCCTGCTCGCGGCAACGCCGCTGGCAGCGACCCCGGTACGCGAAGGCCTCGTCCTCTGGCTCGACGCCGGCGACGCCTCGACGATCACCGTCGGGGAAGGCGGTCGGGTCGATCGCTGGACGGGCAAGCTCGAGGGACAGGGCACCGCCGTGCCGCCGGCCGCCGAACGGCGCCCCCGTTATGTGCCCGATGCGATGGGCGGGCAGCCGGCGATTCGCTTCCATCAGGGAGAGCATCTTCGGTGGACCGGCACGGGCAGCGCATTGGACTTCCGGCCGGGTGATGAATATACCGTTCTGGTCGCCTATCGCCACGCCGCGAATCAGTTCGGCACGCTGCTTGCGAAAGGGGGCGGCGAGGCGAGCCGGCGGTCGTACCAGTTCTACGTCACGCCCGCGAACCTGGGTGCCATTGCCTTCGGGGCGATGCACGAGGTGCCCAATGCGCCCGGGGAGAACATCGCGGCCTTCGTGTGCGACGGTTCTACGGTCGAGGTTCACGCCGCCGGCGAGCAGGTGCTGGAGTTCGAGGCCGGTCAGGGCGTTTCCGACGTCGACGTCCTCATCGGCGCCCGGCGCGAGCACGACGACAATTCCGGCACGTTCTACCCCTTCTCCGGCGACATCGCCGAGATCCTCGTGTACCGCCGGGCGCTCGACGCAGGGGAACACGCTGCCGTGGGACGCTATCTCTCAGAGAAGTACGGCCTGATCACTGCCTACCTGGAAGGCGACGCCGCCGACCGCCTCTTGACGGCCCTCCGCGAACCCGGTTGGGAGGCCCGCGCCGAGCGGCTCGTCGCCAATCTGGCGCGCGTGGAGGAGGATGGTGCCGCGGCCCTCGAAGCGCTGCTGGCGCAAGAGCCGGCGGCGGCGCTGGACGTGGCCGAGCTGCTGGTACGCGCCAGCGAGCAGAATCGGCTTTCGGACACGCTGGCCGCCTTGGCCGGCCGGCTGCTCGAGTCGGACGACCACTTCGTGCGGAGCCTGGCCGAGTGGGCCATCGCCATGAAGGTGGGCGGAGAAAACAATGGGCAGACCGCCGTATGGCCCAAGCCCGCTGGCCCTGCCTGGTATGCGGCGTGGGCGAACCTCGACGGGGACTTCCTGCTTACGGCCGATTGGGTCCGCCAGGCCACAACCGCCGAGATCCACCGCGACCCGGCGGGCCTGGCCGACTCGGTCGCCGCGATGATCGCGCGGGCGGAGCGGATGGTCCACGATCATGGAGCGGCGGAGACGCCACCCCAACTCGCCACCCTGCAGTCGCTCCACGACGCCATGATGGCGATCGTTGTCGAAGAGGCCGCCGCCGAAGAGGCGGCGGCGGCCCAGCCGGCCGACGCCGGCCCTCTCCGCCTGGCCGCCGTGCAGCGCCACTGGCTCGAGGCGCGGGAGGTGCTCCGGGAATTCGTCTTCGCCCAGGCGCCGATCGACTTCGACGAGCTGGTCTTCATACGCCGCTTCGCCCCCCACACCGTGGCCAACATCACCCGCGCCTACGCGTGGCGGTACAAGCCCGGGGGGGACATCGTCGTCCTCTCGGGCATCCATCCGGGCGGCGCGGTCCGCGACCTCATCGACGGCCGCCTCGGTCCCGGGCACGTCCGCGGCATGGATCTCTGGTGGGAGGCCGACCGCCTCGTCTTCAGCTACGCTCGTCAGGGCGACTGGCCGCCCCACGTGGACACCACCGACAGCGTCGTCGAGGGGACCCACGTCTGGGAGCTGCGAAACCGCCACGAGCCGCTGCAGATCTACGAGGTGGGCACGGACGGCTCGCGGCTCCGCCAGCGCACGGACCACCCCTACTGGAACGATTTCGAGCCGACGTGGACGGCCGCGGGCGACGTCGTCTTCTCCTCCGACCGCGCCGGCCGCTCCCAGCAGTGCGGTGCCTTCGACTACGACCACTCGAGCTTCAACCTCTACCGGCTCACGCCCGAGGGCGTCATCCACCCGCTGACCGACAGCAAGGACACCGATCGTTATCCGCACAGCCTGGACAACGGGCTCATCGCCTTCACGCGGTGGGAATACCAGGAGCGGCACTTCATGGAGGTCCACTCCATCTGGACCGCCCGCCCCGACGGTACCCTGGCCGACGCCCTCTTCAAGCAGCACATGCCCGCACCGCTGGGGCTGCGCGACGTACGATCGATTCCCGGGTCGAACGATCTCGTGGCGATCGCCGCCGGCCATCACACGTACGCGTTCGGCCCCGTGGTTACCGTGAGCCCGCGCTACGGACTCAACAATGAAGAAGGGCTCATGATCGTAACGCCCGGCGTCCGGCCCCAAGAGGGACCGATGGGCGGGCGCCCCGTGGCCGAGGGGGGCGTCGCCGATCGGGGCGGCCTCTACGAGGCGCCCTGGGCGCTCTCCGAGAGGGCGTTCCTCGCGGCCTACGCCTACGCCCGGCCGAACTGCACTTCGCTGTGCGGCGCCGACTCCAACGGCTTCGCCATCTACTACTTCGACAGCTACGGCAACAAGGAGCTCGTCTTTCGCGACCTTTTGATGTCGTGCACCATGCCCATTCCCCTGCAGGAGCGCCCGCAGCCGGCCGTCTTTCCCGAGGCCACCGATCCGCAGGCGGCCTACGCCACCCTTTTCGTCGCGGACGTCTACGCGGGCATGCCCGAGGTGCCCCGCGGGAGCGTCAAGTCGCTGCGCATCGCCCAGCGCGTCGGCTGGCCCTACACGCCCGAGCACGGCCAGATGACCTACATCTCGGGTAACGCCTGGCAGGACCAGTTCGGCTTCTGGTCGTGGGCGCCGGTCCGCGTGATCGGCGATGTTCCGGTCGAGGACGACGGCTCGGCCCACTTCCGCGTCCCCGCCAACACGGCCGTCTATTTCCAGGCGCTCGACGAGCGCGGCATGGAAGTGCGGCGCATGCGGTCGATGGTCAGCGCCCAGGCGGGCGAGACGCGCGGTTGCGTGGGCTGCCACGAGTCGAGGGCCGTTGCGGGCGTTTCCCAGGCCACCCGGCTGACCGCCTTGTCGCGCCCCGCCAACCTGCCCGCCGCCCCGCCCTGGGGTGCCGAACGATTGTTGGGGTACGAGTGGCTCGTGCAGCCGATCTTCAATCGCCATTGCGTGGCCTGCCACGGGCCGGACGAACCCGCCGGCGGAATCGATCTGACGGACCACCGCGCGGACGACGGTTTCGTGCAGTCGTTCCGCACGCTCTTCGGAAGGGAGGTCGCAGGGGAGGAGTCGGCACCGCGGCTGGTCTCCGTGTCGGACCGCTTCAGCGATTCCAGCGTCACGCAGCCGATGGCGTTCGGCTCGCACCGCAGCCGGCTCATCGATGTGCTCTTGGACGACGAACGGCATGCGGACGAGGTTCAGCTTTCCGCAGAGGAATGGAGCGCGCTGGTGACGTGGATCGATGCGAACGCTCCCTATTTCGATACCTTCTATAACCGGCGGCCCGCCGATGGGGGTCCGCCGCGGCGCGAAGCCGTTGCGATTCCGCTTCCGGCACCCTTCGGCAGTGCTCCGGCCAAACCACCGTGCGGTACAGCCGATGGGGATCTTGCCGGCGAGCCGGCAAGCTCGGGGCATTGAGGGGTGCCAGGGCGCAACGGCAGATGCTCTCGGTTGGCATGAACAGGAAAGGACAATGCGATGCTGCGCGGCACTCTGGCAATCGTCCTGGGGCTTTTCTGCACGGCGGGATGGGCCGCCCCCGGTTGGGCGGCGGGGCCGAGCGTCGCTGAAGTGGTTGCCGACTGCGGGGCGGCGATCGCGAGCTCCGGTCCGGAGACGGCAGCCCGAGTGATCGCCGAGGCGCTGGCGGATCCGCAGAACGATCCGATCGTACCTGCCGAGGCCCTCTGGCAGCTTGCCCAGCAGGGCGAGCTCGGCGATCCGCTCGCCGCCGCCGCGGCGGACCTATTGGATCACGACGACCCCTTCGTGCGCGCCCTGGCGGAGTGGGCCATCGCCATCCGCGTCAACAGCGACAACAACGGCCGCGACGTCGTCTGGCCGCAGCCCGATCCGCCCTCGTGGTTTTCCAGGTGGTCGGAACTCGACGGGGACTTCCTTATCGAGGCCGATTACGCGCGGCTGGCCGTCACCTGGGATATCCACCGCGACGGCGGGAGACTGCTGGACTCGCTCGGCAAGATCATCGAGCGCGCTCGAGGTGCCGCCGAGGAGGTCGCCCCCACGGCGCCGGCGGAGACCCACGCTATGGTCGCCGAGCAGCTCGCCGCCCTGGAGGAGATCCGCCGCGAGCTCGCCCGCAGGGTGGAGGAGGCGCCGGAGGACCTCGTATCCCACCGCCGGCTGTGGCTGGCGGCGCGGCGGGCCGCACGGCCCATCGTGCTGGCGAACGAGGCGGTCGACTTCGATCAGATCGTCTTCATCATGAGGCATTCGGCGCACAGCCACCGCAACATCACCGGCTCCCAGTACCCATGGGTCCATAAACCAGGCGGTGACGTCGTCGTGAAGATGGGGCTCGATCCGGCCGATCCGGTGCGGGGAGTGATCGACGGGCAGCTCGGCCCGGGGCATGTGCGGGGCATCGACCTCTGGTGGGACGGCGACCGCGTGGTCTTCGGCTTCGCACGGCAGCCCGGTTGGCCGCCCGAGCACGACCCCATCCGCGGCAACCACGTATTCCTCCTCCGAGGCCAACAGACGCCCATCCACCTGTACGAGATCGGCATCGACGGCAGCGGGCTGCGGCAGGTGACCGGCCACCCCTACTGGAGCGACCTGGAGCCGACCTACACGGCCGACGGCCGCATCGTCTTTGCCTCCGACCGCAACGGCCGCTCCTCGGAGTGCGGCCGGTTCTCCGCCGACCACACGGTGGTCAACCTCTACTCGGTCACGCCCGACGGCCGCACCATCCGCCGCCTCAGCGACAACAAGGACATCGACCGCTACCCCCACAGCCTCGACGACGGCACCATCGCCTACACCCGCTGGGAGTACCAGGAGCGGCACTTCTTCGAGGTCCACTCCATCTGGCGGGTGCGCCCCGACGGCACCATGGCCGATGCCGTCTTCGGCCAGCACGACCCCGCTCCCATGAGCTTCCGCGACACGCGCTCGGTGCCGGGCACGTCCAAGCTGGTCTCCATCGCCTCGGGACACCACACCTTCGCCTACGGGTCGGTGGTGGTCGTCGACCCGCGGGCCGGGATCAACCACGTGCCGGATGCGATCCGCATCGTCACGCCGCACATCCGCCTCGAGGAAGGGCCGATGGCCGGCCAACCGGTTCCGGAAGGTGGCGTCCCCGACCGCGTGGGCCTCTTCCAGACGCCTTGGGCCCTCTCGGAATCGTGCTTCCTCGTCTCCTACTCGCCCGCGCTGCCTCCCTCGAACGCGGAGGGCGACGACAACGCCACCGGCTTTGCCCTCTACCTGATCGACGTGCACGGCAACAAGGAGCTGATCCATCGCGATCAGATCTACTCCTCGGCCTTCCCCATACCGCTCAAGCCGCGGCAGCGGCCGCCGGTGCTCCCCGACGCCACCGATCCGGCCCGGCAGTGGGCGACGACTTTCGTAGGCGACGTGTACCAGGACCTGGAGGGGATCGAGCGGGGCGCGGCAAAATACCTGAGGATCTCCCAGCGCATCGGGTGGCCGCTGGATGCGGAGATCGGCGCCATGCGGTATATCCCCGGCAACGCCTGGGAGTACCAGTTTGGATACTGGGCGTGGGCCCCCCCGCGGGTCATCGGCACGGTCCCCGTCGAGGAGGACGGCTCGGCGCATTTCCGGGTGCCCGTAGACGAGGCCGTCTACTTCCAGCTCCTCGACGAAAACCACATGGAGCTGCGGCGGATGCGAAGCCATATCACCTTCCAGCCGGGAGAGGTCCGCGGCTGCGTGGGGTGCCATGAGTCGAAGCCCACGGCGCCGCTTCCGTCGGCACACATGCCCTCGGCCCTGCGGCGGCCGCCGCAGGTGCCCCAGCCGCCTCCCTGGGGGGCGGAGCGGCTCTTGGGCTATGAATGGCTGGTGCAACCGATCTTCGAGCGGCACTGCGTCACGTGCCACGAATCGCACGGACCCGGGGCCGCGGTCGACTTGACCGCCACGCCCACCGAGGGCGGCTTCTTCCAGTCGTTCCGGACCCTCTTCGGCCAGCCCACCTCCGGCGGGCAGGGCCCGGTGCTCGTCTCGCTCTCCGACCGTTTCTCCGGCTCCGAAGTGACCGAACCCAAGGAGTTCGGGTCCCACCGCAGTCGGCTTGCCCGCGTCCTCTTGGACGATTCGCTGCACCGCGACGAGGTCGATCTGAGCGAGGAGGAATGGATCGCCCTGGTGACGTGGATCGACGCCAACGCGCCCTACCACGACACGTTCTACAACCGCCGGCCGGCGGACGGCGGTCCCCCGCGGCGCGACGTCCGCCCGGAGCTCCCGTCCCCGTTCGCCTCCCGCAGCCTGCCGCTGCTCCAGGAGACACCGCTTCCCGATTGAAGCGCACCCGGAGACACGCGGGAAGGCAGGGTAACCGTCCACGGGGGACTGTCCCGATTATGGCGGCCGTAGAAGGTAGTCCTCGTGGATGGGGCCATTCGGCCGCGAAAATGGGACGGTCCCCTTCGGCCGGCGCGGCCGAGGGGGCCCTAAGCGACCCCTTCGAGCGTGCGGCGGACGAAGCGGAGGTTGCGCTCCATGTCGGCCTGCGCATCGCCCGAGGGGGAACTGGTCTCCAACACGCCCCATCCGTGGAAGCCGATTTCGGCGATGGCGGCGAAGATGGCGGGGAAATCGAGATCCCCCTCGCCCAGGTAGTGCGGGTTGTCTTTGATGTGGAACTGGCAGATCCGCTCCCTGCCCAGCCAGCGGATCTCTTCCAGTACCGGATAGCCCTGCCCCGAGGAGTTGCCCACGTCGTAATAGATGCGCACGGCCGGCGAATCGATGCGGTCCAAGAGGTAGGCGTTGTCCCGCGCCGAAAGCAGGTTTTCGATCCCCAGAGCCACGCCTGCCTCCTCGGCCGCCGGGGCAATCTCTTTGAGGATGTCGGCCACTCGGTCCATCTCGGCCCGCCCCCGAATGGCCCCTGCGCCGAAGAAGGGGAGCAGCGCGACGCGGGC
Organism: Planctomycetales bacterium; assembly: GCA_007126245.1. GTDB lineage: Bacteria > Planctomycetota > Planctomycetia > Pirellulales > Thermoguttaceae > SKOZ01. The sequence continues at coordinate 3,418 of SLBP01000185.1, read as the reverse complement.
ACCGAGGCGGCGCGTGATGGGAATCGCCTCCCGCACCCAGCGTGCCCCCAGGGGATCGGACTTCAGGTAATTCTGGTGGAGGATGTCCAGGCAGGTGGAGGCGATGGGCAGCTCGTGCTCTTGCGACGCATCCAGGAAGCGGTCTTGGAGCTCCGAGTCGCTGAGGGGGAGACCGTCCGGCCGGCGGCCGAGGTTGATCTCCAGTCCGTCAAAGCCCAGCCGCTTCGCCAGCCCGACCGCCTCGGGCCGGGGCGTGCTGTGCTCGAGGTAGTGGATCCCCAAGAGGTCCCAGTCGGTCACGCCGATCTTGAGGGACCAGCCGTCGTCCCGGTCCGCTCCGGCTGCCGAAAGCCTGCCAGCGGCCAGGAAGGCCGCGGCCGAACTGAAAAGGAATTGCCGTCGCTTCATGAGTCACTCTCTTTGTTCCTACGCCCCAACCCTCCGGGCAGCTTACTCTTCCGATTCCTAACCATTTTGCCACGCACTTGCGGACGAGTCCACGCGAAACCCACTCGGGGCACGCGCATTCTTCCTTTCCGGGACAGGCGGCCGAGACGGCCGCCGTGCGATCTGCAATAATGAAGGCTCCGCGTGCAAACACCCGCGCGTCCCCTCGGTATCCATCGCACTGAGTACCCATCGCACTGAAAAGCTCTCTGCCAGGAGGTGCCTCGTGACAATGACGACCGGACTGAGCCGCCGCCAGCTCTTGCGTGCCGCAGCCGGGGCCCTCGCGGCCCCCTACGTCTTCACCGCCGACGCCCAGGCGAGGAGCCTGCCGCGGTCGAAGAACGACCGCTTCGGCATCGGCACCATCGGCATGCGCTACCAGGGGACCGTGAACACCGACCACGCCCTCCCCTACGGCGACGTGGTGGCCATCTGCGACGTGGACCGCGAGATCGGCGAGAAGGCCGTGGAACACTACGGCGGCAAGGCGCAGCTCTACGAGGACTACCGCAAGCTGCTCGAGCGCGACGACGTGGACGTCGTCTTCGTCGGCACCCCCGACCACTGGCACACGCAGATGTACATCGACGCCTGCCTCGCCGGCAAGGACGTCTACGCCGAGAAGCCGCTGACGCTCACCGTCGCCGAGGGCAAGCTGCTCCTCCCCGTGGTCCGGAAGACGGAGCGGGTGATGCAGGTCTGCACGCGCCTGCGCAGCGATCACGTCCACCGGCTGGCCTGCGAGACGGTGGCCGCCGGCCGCCTGGGCAGGCTGCGGCGGGTGATCGTCGGCGTGGGCAAGAACCCCACCGGGGGACCGTTCGCGGTAGAAGACCCGCCGCCCCACCTGAACTGGGACCTCTGGCTCGGCCAGGCCCCCCTGGTCCCGTACACCAAGGAGCGCTGCCACTTCACCTTTCGCTGGTGGTACGAATACGCCGGCGGCATCATGGCCGACATCGGCGCCCACCAGCTCGACCTGGCGCAATGGGGCATGGGGATGCAGCACTCCGGTCCCGTCGAGCTGGAGGGCACCGCCACTTTCCCCGACGTGCCCAACGGCTACAACGTGGCCACCTCGTTCGAGGTCCGCATGCGCTACGCCGACGGCGTGGAATTGATCACCGGCGACGGCGTCCCCAACGGTGTCCGTTACGAGGGTGAGTTGGGCTGGCTCCACGGCCGCCGCGGGGAGATCAACGGCGAGCCGTTCGACCTTCTCGAAGACGATCCCATCCCCCGCGAACGGTACCGGCTCTACGCGCACGACAACCTGAGCCGTCCCTTGCGGACGGGCAAGGAGGGCCAGCTCGACAACCACGTGGGCAATTTCTTCGACTGCGTGAAGACCCGCCACACGCCCCTCTCCGACGTGGTCAGCCAGAACCGTGCGGCCAACGTCTGCCACATCGCCAACATTGCCCAGCGTCTGGGCCGCACGCTCCGCTGGGATCCCGAGAAGGAAGTCTTCCTCGACGACGACGAGGCCAACGCCCTGCTCGGCCGCCCGCAGCGGAAGGGGTTCGAGATTCGCGTCTGACGGTCGCTGGCCCAGCACGCAGATGCTAGGCTGGAGGGGGCATCCGGTTCGGTGGCACGAACATGCGTACGACTGTGGGAGGCCTGCGATGCAAACGACACCTGGTTCCTTTCTGGCAGTGGCCGCCGCCCTGGCCTGCCTTCAGGCGGTACCGCCGGCCGAGGCGGACGAGATGGTATCCCGTATTGTGGCATTGACGGAATCGGTCACTCCCCAGGTGGTCGCCTGGCGGCGCGACATCCATGCCCATCCCGAGCTTTCCAACCGCGAGGAGCGGACCGCCCGCGTGGTGGCCGAAAGCCTGCGGGCCATGGGCATCGAGGAGATGCAAACGGGCGTGGCCCACCACGGCGTGGTGGCCCTGGTGCGCGGCGGCCGACCGGGACCGGTCGTGGCCCTGCGGGCCGACATGGACGCGTTGCCTATCCAGGAGGAGACGGGGCTGCCCTTCGCCTCGAAGCACGATGGGGTGATGCACGCCTGCGGGCACGACGCCCACACGGCGATGCTCCTGGGGGCCGCCCAGGTCCTCTTGGAGATCCGCGACGCGATCCCGGGGACGGTGAAGCTCATCTTCCAGCCGGCCGAAGAGGGGGTGCCGCCCGGGGAGGAGGGGGGCGCGCGGATGATGGTCGCCGAGGGCGTCCTCGAAGAGCCGGACGTCTCGGCGATCTTCGGCATGCACGTCAGCCCGGACCTCGAGACGGGGACGCTGGGCTACGGCTTCGGCGGCGTGCTGGCGGCGGTGGACCGCTTTCAGATCACCGTCGTGGGGCAGCAGTCGCACGGCGCCTATCCCTGGCAGGGTGTGGACCCCATCGTGACCGCCGCCCAGATCGTCACCGCCCTGCAGACGATCACCAGCCGCAAGGTCGACGCCCGCGAGCCGGTGGTCGTCTCCGTGGGGATCGTCCGCGGCGGCACGGCGTGGAACATCATCCCCGAGCGGGTCTTCCTCGAAGGGACGATCCGCACCCACGACGCCGAGGTCCGCCGCCGGGCCGCCGCCGAGTTCCATCGCCTCGTCGAGATGACGGCGGCCGCCCACGGTGCCAGCGTCGAGGTCGAGTTCAGCGACTACGGTCCGGCGGTGTGGAACGACCCCGAGCTGGGCCGCCGCAGCCTGCCGTCGCTGGCCCGGTCGGTCGGCGAGGAGAACCTCGTGGAGATGGCGCCCCGCATGGGCGGCGAGGACTTCGCCTACTATGCCCAGGAAGTGCCGGGATTCTTCATCTCCTTGGGCGTCCGCAACGAGGAGGTCGGCGCCGTCTACCCGTTGCACACGCCGAAGTTCACCATCGACGAAGAGGCCCTCCCTGTGGGCGTCCGCACCCTGGTGCTCATGGCCCTGGACTACCTGCAAGCTGCGGAGGAGGAGCGATGAACCGAAACAAAACCGCGGAGGAGGGGCGTAAGTCGGAACCAAAC
>SLBP01000179.1:0-11324 GCA_007126245.1 Planctomycetales bacterium | reverse complement strand
GGCCTCCCGGCCCGGTGCCGGGGGCGGCGGCGCCTCGCGGCGCTGGGGCGCCGGGGCATCGATGGCCTGAGGGGCCTCGGCCGGTACGGCGGCCGGGCGGGTCGGCTCGTAGATCAGCGCGGCTGGGTCGGGAAGCGGCGACTCGGCCAGCGAGAGGTGATCGAGGGAGGGGAGCTCGGATGCCGGCGGCAGCGAGGGGGGAGAGCGGTCCGTCTCGGGCAACTCCGGCTGCGGTGGCCGCTCGAGGGCCGACGGTTCCGAGCCGGCGGACAAAGCGTGGACAAACCGGTCCCAGGGGCGGGGCTCGTCTTCGGCCGGCCGGACCTCGTTCTCGCGGAACAAGTCGCCGTCGTCGAGAAAGACTTCCAGAGTCGGATGGTGGGGGGGGTGGGGGACGGCAGTGACGATCTGCACCGTCGCCGCGTAACCGGCGAGAAGTACGTGGGCCAACCCGGAAAGGACGAGGCATTTCCGCAGCGCATGGGACTGGCCCCAGCGGGTCCGCATGAGCACGACCAGTGCGATCGACAACGCCGCCACCCCGGCCCATAGCAGACCGAGGAGGAGCTCCGTGCCCGTGAAGGCTTCGAGCAGGCGGTCGATGCGGAGGAAACCCACGGACTACCTCTCTTCACGGATGGGCCGGACGGCGATCCCCAGGTTACGGATGCCCGCCTGGGAACAGGCATTGAGGACTTCGGCCACCGTCTGGTAGCGGCCCTCGCCGTCGCCGCGAACGAGGACCCCCAACTCGGCATACTGGGCGCGGGCATCCACCAGTCGGAGGCGAAGCTCTTCGAGCGTTACGGGGATCTGGTCGAGCGTGACCCCCCCCTCGCGCGAGACGTTGATCACCCGCCGCTCCGGCGCCGCCGTAAGCGCCGCGGCATCGCGGACCTGCGGGACCTGGAGCGATATCTTACGCTCCATTTCGGTGAACTTCGTACCCACCATGAAGAAAATGATGAGCAGGAAGACCACGTCGATCATGGGCGTGAGGTTCAGCGAAGGCTGTTCGTCCTGGTGGGTCTTCAGCGGCATGGTCAGTTGTCAGTTGTTCGTTGTCAGTTGTTCGTGATTGGTTGCTCGTCTGATTCCCAAGCGTTAGCTTAGGGACCAGAATCTTCCATTCCTCATTCCTCACCACTATCCACTGGCGGTTTCGCGGCGCTTGGTGCGGCGGGGTTTCGCCGGTTCGCGGACGCCGGCGGCGGCACCTTCGCCGGCGCGCTGTCGGGGGGGCGGTTGGTCCAGGGCCTCGGCCGATATCTGCTCGACGAGCCGCTGTCCCATGGCGTCGATATCGATGATCAGGAGGTCGACGCGGCCGATGAAGAAGAGATAGAAGATCAGCGCGGGGATGGCTACGGAGAGGCCGGCGGCGGTGGTCAGGAGGGCCTCGCTGATGCCCGAGGCGAGCAGCTCGGGCCGGCCCATGGCGTCGCTCACGGCGATGGCATTGAAGGAGCGGATCATACCCACCACGGTTCCCAGGAGGCCCAGGAGGGGGCTCACCGTCGCTACGCCGTTGATCACCCGCAGGTAGCGCCGCAGGCCGTTGGCGACCCGCTCGCCGGTGTCGATGATCGCCTGCTCGACTTCGACCGAGGGCCGGCCCCACTTGCGGACCGCGGCCGCAAAGACACCGGCTACGGGGCTGCCGTTCTCCTCGCAGAGTGCCAGCGCGGTCTCGCGGTCCAGCTCCCGATTCTCGATTTGCTGGAGGAAACGGGTTACGAAGGGCTTGGGGATCACGCGGCCCCGCCGGAGGCTGATGAGCCGCTCGAAGACGAAGGCCAGCAGGATCAGCGAACAGAGCCCCACGGGGATCATCAACGGCCCACCGGCCACGGCGATGCCCAGCAGGTGCTTGGTAGGGATAGGTTCGTCGGTGACCAGGGGCTCCATGCGCCCCCCCTCGCCCTCGACGAGATCGATTTCCGCGGCGGCGGGGTCCCGCGGCTGGGCGGCCAGGGGGAGGGCGAGCAGACCCAGGGCCAGCGTCATCGCCAGCGCTGCCGGCACACCACGGGCGTGCCTGGGGCGTTCGGTTCGAGGGGGCATCGTCGGAAATCCGGGATCGAAGGTCCAAAGCCCACTTGTCAACGTGCTGTCTCGGCGCGGTCGCGGGCGACGGAAAGTCGCTCCGCGGCCTCATCGGCATATGCCGTCTCGGCGTACTCGTCGAGCAGGCGACGGTACGAGTCGGCCGCCTCGCGCCACTCGTCCAGCAGCTCGTGGCACTTGCCCGCCTGCAAGAGGGCGGCCGACCGCCACTCGGGATAGTCGTAGAGGATTTCCACCCGCAGATACTCCCGCAGCGCAGCGGCGTAGTTCTCTTGATGGAAGTAGCTCTCGCCGATCAGCCACTGCGCCATGGCGGCGGTCTCGGTCTTGGCCCCCTGGGGCGAGCGGATCACGCGGCCGTAGGCCTCGCGGGCGTCGTCGAAGCGCCCCAAGGCGGCCAGGCACCGGCCGATCAGGTAGTCGGCCTCGTACTCCTGGTCGAAACCGGCATCTTCCTCGACGAGGATCTCGGCCAACGCCAGGGCTTCGCCCCAGCGCCTCTGGTGGGCGAGGACCTGGGCCCGCCGCAGGTCGACCAGCCGACGCGCCGCTTCGTCCTCCGCAACGGGCCGGCGGGCCAGCACGGCAAACCGCTCCCCGGCCGTTTCGTAGTCGCCGTTGCGATAGGCCGCCTCAGCCACCCAGAACGTCGCCTGCGAGGCCAGCCTGCTGTTCGGATAATCGGCCATGAGCGTCGTCAGCGGTGGTGCCACCTCTTCCCACCGGCCGCGAGCCACCGCCAACTGGCCCAACAGGTACAGGGCATGTTCCCGGAGCCGCGGGTCGGCCTCCGCGGAAGTCAGCGCCTCGGCCAGAGGGGCCACCACCTCGTAATCCCCTCTTTCCAGGGCCGCCACGGCCAGGCGGTACTTGGCATCGGCGGCGAAGGGACTTTCGGGATACTCGTCGCGGAGCCGGTGCCATACCTCGAAGGCCTCCTCCTCGCGATCGAGTTCGCGGAGGACCCAGGCCCATTCGTAGAGGACGACGTCGCGATCGGCCAGGTCGGGGTATTCCGCGGCGAGACGGCGGAACCACGACTCGGCGCGGCGGTGTTCGTGGAGGGCCTCGTTGAGGCGGGCGGCGGCGCGGAGGGCCTGCGGCCGCTCCCGGGCAGTGGGGAATCGCTCGGCGAGTTGCTCGTAGGCCTGGAGCGCAGCCTCGGGACGGTCGGTGCGTTCCAGGAGTCGGGCCCGGGCGAGGGCCACCTCGGCGGCAGCCTCGGCCTCAGCATGTTCGTCGAGGTACTGCGTGAAAGCCTGGAGGCCCCCTTCGGCGTCGCCCGCCCCCAACCGGCTCCATCCCAGCGCCGCCAATCCCCGCTCCCGGAAAGCCTCGACCTCTGAAGCCGCCAGCTCGGCGAAGAGCTCGGCGGCCCATTGGGGATCGCCTTCGGCCAGGACCGCTTCAGCGAGCTGCTCCACGAGAGGCAGGCGGACCTCCTCGTCGCCGGGTTGAGCCAGGACAACCTCGGCCAACCGGCGGGCACCGTCGAGGCGGCCCGTGCGCGCCAGGCAGACCGCCTGCTGGGCACGCACCCTCCACCGCGTAGCCGCGGGAAGCTCGAATGCCGCCAGCGCCTCCAGCGGCGCGAGGGCCTCGGCGAACTGCTCCCGGTCGATGTGTGTCGTAGCCGCCAGAAGGAGGGCTTTGCGGCGGAGCGCTTCGTCGTCGGCGCTCTGCAACGCGGCCAGAAGGTTGAGGGCTTCGGTGTGGCGGCCGGCTCCCCGGTAGGCCAAGGCGAGAAGATATGCGTCTTCAGGCAACCCCTCGTCGAGCAGGGGTTCGATCAGCGGTGCGGCACGGGAGAATTCCTCTCCTTCCACCAGGAGCCGGGCGAGGACCCGTTCCACGTCGCGGCGGAACTCGCTCTCCGGGAACCGCGAAAAGAAATCCCCGGCTGTCGCCTCGGCTTCCTCGCGCTCGCCGAGCCGCCATAGCGCCTGGATCTTGCCGCGCAGCGCCGTCTCGGCCCACGGGGGCCCGTCGGGGTACCCCTCTGCAGCCTCGGCCGGAGCGATGGCCAGTGCAGCCTCGAATTGGCGGAGGGCCTCGCGGGGTTCGCCGCTGCGGAGGAGGGCGTCGCCGGCGCGGCAGGCGATGGCCGCCGCAAGGGGATGGTGGGGATCGACTTCGAGCGCCGCAAGCGTGGCTGCGGCCTCGGCGTGCCGGACCAGTTCGGAGAGTGCCACGGCAAGCCAGTAGGTGGCCTCCGGGCCCACTTCGGCCTCGTCGGCGAGGGGACGTAGGCGGGTCTCGGCCTCGTCGAAGCGCTCCATCTTCAACAGCGCCAAGGCCCTGCCGAGCTGTGCCGCCGCCCGCCGCGGGCTGTCGGCCAGATCGGTCTCGAACTGTGCGAAGGTCCGCTCGGCCTCGGCGTATTCGCCGCGGGCTGCCTGGGCGGTGCCAAGGAGGAACTGGGCCTCTGCGGCCAACGGCGAAGCGCGCTTGGCGGCGACGGCGAGGAAGAGTCGCTCGGCCTCTTCCAGTTCGCCCTGCTGCTTGAGCACCCGGCCCCATCCCACGCGGCATTGGTCCTGGAGGCGGCCTTCGGGAAACCGCCGCAGAGCTAGGGAAAAAAGTTCGCGGGCTTCGTCGAGGCGGCCGCGGGAAAGTGCGATCTCACCGAGATACGGGAGCACGTAGGCCCCCAAGGGGTCGTCGGGATAGTCGTCGAGGAACCGCCGGAGGGCCGGTTCGGCCCGGTCGTAGTCCTCGTCCAGATAATGGGACTCACCGTTGCGGAACCGGGCCGCCCGGGCGAACTGGCCCCCGGCGTCGTGTTCCAGGTAGCGGCGGAACTGGGCGGCGGCCTCGTCGAAATCCCCTTGTTGGAGGTAGGTTTCGCCGAGAAAGAAGATCGCCGCGGGGACTTGGGGATGACCGGCGTAGTCGCTGAGAAACGCCTCAAATTCCTCGGCGGCCAGAGCCCATTGTCCGCGGGCATAGAGGCCGGCCGCCACGGCGTACTGATCCGCCGCTTCGTCCGCCCGCACGGGTGCCACTGCCAGCATCCAGGCCAGCGAGACCACACCGCAGGCCCCCCGAAGGGCCCAGCGCATTCCGACTCGTGGTACCATCCCTGCCACTCGATCTGGGGCGCGCGGGGTCGCCTGAGTCTCTCCGGTGGACGGCGTCGTTCGCGCGCAGCAACCGACGCTCTGCCCAGGGGAACCCCCAAGCCCAACGAAGAGCGGCGGCGACCACGCATCCTACCGCTTGGCCTGCCGAAGACACAAGGCCGATGACGCCCTGCAACCCGCAGGTAGGGGTTGTGAAGTCCGTGGGCCTGGAGCCGGGCCTTGCCGGTCGGCAGAGGCTCGCAGGCAATCACAGGCCCCTGCCATGGACGGGCCGGCCTGCAAACAGCAACGGGAATCCTCTCCGGCCCCCCTTGACCGATCACCACGAAACGCAGAAGACCCCGGCGGCCTCGATGTTGAATCGCGGCCGTCGGGGTCTCGGATTGCGGACGCCTCCGTGCGACCGCAATCGGGCTATCCGGCAGGATGTTGTAGGCTCGCGGCGCGGGCACGCCGATCCCGAGAGTCTCTTTAGGGACAGGTTTCGGGGGAGCGTCGGAAGCTCGTTCGTATGGGACAGCGATGCCTGGCCTACGTGCGCAGGTTCCGATCCGCGTCGGCCGGGAACGCCCGACCGCCGCACGCCCCGAATTCTTCTCGGACGGGAATGTCCAACCTACCGGGGGACCTTAGAACTCCGCCCCCGGTCCCCCATCGACGTCGCCGACCATGTGGAAGTGGTTGTGATCGATGTAGAGCACTTCGTGGACCTCTTCCACCGTCGTGTAGGGAATGGGCCAGCCGACCCGGGTGGTCTCCGTGAAGTAGATGAGGCACTTGTAATGGGCATGGTGAAGCTGTGCCGGACCGATCAGCGGGTAAACGCGCGGCGGATCGACATAGTCGGCGATCGGCTCGACGATGATGCGGACGTTGTCCCGCGATACCTCGTGCAGGAAGGGAATGCCCCCTTGCACCGGACGGACCGACTCCAGGGCCCGCATGATCTGGTCATCCGAGGGCGGATCCATCGCCTGCACCGGTCCCCCGGCGACCAGCGGCCCTAGAATCGGAACGCGGTTGTACCGTTTGTGCTCGTGGAAGTGGTCTTCGAACCGCTTCTGGAAAAAGGGGCTTACGGGGATCGGGTAGGCCATGATCCCGAGGTTGGGCCCCACCGAAGCGCACCCGGCGGCCGAGATCAGCGGCAGCGACACCAGAAGGGCCACGCCCAGGGTAAGTGCTTTCCTCGTCATGGAATCGTTCCTCGACAGATTCGATCGGAAGTGCGACAACCGCCCGCCCTTCGCGCGATTGCGCCGGTCCCCTCTGGGGAACCGCAGGAGCCTTTGCCGGATTGAACCGCCGCTCGCCTCGCGGCGGTAACCGCGCCACGGAGCGCGGAAATCCCCCGGCCCGAGACCGATGGACCGGTTCTGCACTACTTATCGAGTGAATCTGTGCCGAACTTGCGGGTTTTTCGGGTCGCAACGGATAATCGTCGAACGGCGTCCCTCTCGGCGCGCCAGACCACCCCGCACGTGGCACGGCAGACACACCACTTCAGGATGGTAATAAGAGCCCCGGTGGGCGATTCGGGCGATTTTTTGTAAGTCAACGCTGCCAAGAAACGTCCGGGAAGGAAGTCTTGAGACGCGAGTCCCCGCGGGGGGGGCCTCCCATTCGAGGCGGCGACCTACAGGGGGGGTATGAGCCGCGATTCACCTCTTACGAGGGGTGTGCCGCGATGCAAAGAGCACGCGGCTGGGCTGGTCCTGGATGATCGTCGAGTTCGCCGAGCTGCATGGCGCGCCCATCTGGGCAATTGACGGGGCTTGCGGCGATGTTAGGCTAGGGGGCGTGCTGGCAATCGGTCTGGCGGCACTGCTGGCGAGCGAACATGGCATACCCCGCGCCCAACTCCTGGACCGTCCACCGCCAGGGAAACCCGCGCGAGAGGAACACCATCAACACCAGAGTGATCGGGCCTCTGCCGGCTGTCGTGGAACCGTAGCTGCTATCACCGTGAACGATCAAGGTGACCCGATGAATGATGCGACACGAGGGAGGATACCACGGCGCGATTGGCTCAAGGGGGCGGCCGCCAGCGCGCCGCTCGCCTTTTTGGGCGGCACCGCGTCGGGCGATTCGCCGCCGCCCGAGCCGGAGGGTGAGAACCCAGTCCAGGTGGAGAACCGCCGCCCCGGCAGTTGCGACTGGCAGCTCACCCGCGTCCGGCTCGACCGCCAAAACGGCTTCCGCTCGCCGTGGATCGAAGGCTACTGCTCGCACCAATCGATCGAGGCGGGCCAGACGCTGGAGATGATGGTCAGCACCGACCCCCCCGCCCGCTACCAGATCGAGATCTTCCGCACCGGCTACTACGACGGGCTGGGCGCCCGCCTGATGACCACGCTGGGCCCATTCGACGGGAAGCCCCAACCGGTGCCGCCGGTCGGGGAACGCCGCCTGCGGGAGTGCCGGTGGGAACCCTCCGCCACGCTGACGATCCCCGCCGACTGGACCAGCGGCGTCTACCTCGGACGGCTCACCACGCTGCCCGAGCGCGACGACGAGCCCTACTGGCAGAGCTACGTGATCTTCATCGTCCGCGACGACCGCCCGGCAGACGTCCTCTTCCAGTGCAGCGACAACACCTGGCAGGCCTACAACCGCTGGCCCGACGACTATTCCCTCTACACCCACCCGGACGGAGTCTCGGGGCCCTGGGCCGAGGTCAGCTTCGATCGCCCCTACGGACGCCAGTCGCAGTACCTGGCGATCGTCAACGATCCGCTGTCGGTCGGCTCGGGGGAGTTCCTCTCTTTCGAGTTTCCCCTCTCCTATTGGCTGGAGCAGCACGGCTACGACGTCACCTACTGCGCCAACGCCGACCTGCTCACCTCCGAACGCGCCGCCAAGTGCAAGGCGTTCCTCAGCGTGGGCCACGACGAGTACTGGGACATCCGGCAGTACGAGAGCGTCGAGGCGATCCGTGATGCCGGCGTGAACCTCCTCTTCCTCTCCGGTAACGCCGTCTGCTGGATATCTCCGTTTCAGCCCAGCAGCGACGGCCGCCCCAACCGCATCATTTCGCGGAGCGGACCCTACGGCGGCACCCACCGCTGGGCGGAAGAGCGCGAGGAAGCTAGCGGGCCGTTCCCCGACCGGGGGCCGGACGAGGGCTATCTCATGGGGGCGCGGAACGTGCGGCCGGTCAACGGCGGCGGCGACTGGATCGTGACCAAGCCCGACCACTGGATCTTCGCCGACACGGGCATGAAACAGGGTGACCGGGTCCCCGGGCTCGTCGGCTGGGAATACCACGGCGACCCGCCCGACGATCTGGCCGGGCTGGAAGTGGTGGCTGAAGGCATTGCCTGGCAGGGGGGAGTGCGGCCGCAGCATTGGACGGCCACCATCTATCCGGGCCCGAAGGAGAACTTCGTCTTCAACGCCTCGACGATCTTCTGGCCCCAGGGCATCAGCCGCCCGCCGGGGCATACCCTCCCCTGGTCGCACTGGAGCCGCCCCCACGGGCCCGACCCCCGCGTCCAGCAGATCATGCACAACCTCCTTCGGCGGGCCCTCGGTTCCTAAGGCGCCGATGGGCCGCTCCCGCCCTCCCTTCCGCGGCGCAATCCGCAAGACCACTCCCCCCTACCGCATAAGGACCCCGACCATGACACAACCCTGCCATCCTGCGGATCGCCAGTCGCATCCCACCTCGCGCCGCGCGTTTCTGGCAACAAGCGGCATGGTCGCCGCGGGCTCGGCGGTGGCCGCCATGACCGTCCCCCGCGTCCACGCCGCCGAGGACAATACCATCCGCCTCGCCCTGATCGGCTGTGGCGGACGGGGGAGCGGGGCGGTAGGGCAAGCTCTCTCTGTCCCCGGTGGGCCTGTGCAGCTGTATGCCATGGCGGACCTATTCGAGGACCGTCTCGACCGTTCGCATGGGTTGCTGACCGGGGAATTCCCTGGCCAAGTCGACGTGCCGCCGGAACGGCGCTTCCTGGGCTTCGAGAGCTATCGGGCGGCCATCGACAGCCTCCGCCCCGGCGACGTGGCCATGCTCACCGGTTACGTCGCCTGGCGCCCGGTGCAGCTCGAGTACGCGGTCGAGAAGGGCGTCAACGTCTTCATGGAGAAGTCGTTCGGCTGCGACCCGCCGAACGCGCGCCGGATCCTGCGGGCCGGCGAGGAGGCCGAGAAGAAGAACCTCAAGATCGCCGCCGGCCTCCAGTGCCGCCATTCGCCCGCCCGCGACGCCCTCCTCAAGCGCCTCCGCGACGGGGAGATGGGTGACCTGCAGCTCATCCGCGCCTACCGTATGCACAGCGATATCCGCTTGGGTCCGCGGCGCGAAGGGGAGGACGAACTCGGCTACCAGATCCGCAACCCCGTCCACTTCTTCTGGGTCTCCGGCGGACTCTTCGCGGAGATGACGATCCACCAGATCGACGAGGTCTGCTGGATCAAGGACGCCTGGCCCGTCGAAGCCCACGGCATCGGGGGACGGGCCCCGAACAACTTCGATCCCTCGCAGAACCTCGACTCGTACCACATCGAGTACACCTTCGCCGACGGCACGAAGGGAATCGTCGACGGCCGCTACCGGACGGGCTGCCACAACGAGTTCGCCACCTATTTCCACACCGACCGCCGCGCAGCCCAGTTCTCGGGCGACATCCACGCTGCCACCGTCCGCGCCTACCGCGACCGGCGGATCGAACCGGACAACCTCGAGTGGGAGCCGGAGCGCGATCCGCTGAGCCCCTGGCAGCAGCAGTGGAACGACTTCCTGTCGGCGATCCGCCGCGACGAGGCGTTCAACCAGGCCCGCTACGCGGCGCTCTCCAACCTGGCCGACATCATGGGGCGGGCCGCCGTCCACTCGGGCCGCATCGTCACCTGGGAGGAGGTGATGGCCTCCGAATTCCGGTTCTGCCCGGGACTCGATGAGTTGACTTACGACACCCCGCCGCCCGTCGAGGCCGATGCCGACGGCCGCTACCCGGTGCCCGTGCCTGGCGAGTGGACCGAAACCTGACACCGTCGGACGACAGTCGCCCTCAAGCGATTGTCCACCGTGCCTGCGGGGACTTGCTGTCCACCGGGTTGCAGCGCCCCGGACGATCGCATTGCCCATCCGGCGGGAGGGCTACACCTCAACCCACTCACCGGGAACGGGTGCCGGGAAGAACCCGTTTTCGTCGGGCACCATAGGTGGCGGGCTGTTCTCGTCGGTGGTATCGATGCCGCCGGGGATCCACTCGAATTCGGATGCCATGATCTGTTCGAAGGTGATGACCTGCCCCATAACGCGTTGACGCCCTTCCGGACCGCGTATTCCAAGTGCTGGGGGCGAAACGCAGCCCGCGTCGTCAAGACGGCCACATCGCCCGGACGCAGGCAGTCGATCGCCTTCTTATAGGCGTCGAAGCCGACGAACTGCCGTTCCGGCGGAACGTCGACCTTGTCGGCCTCGACGTTCGTAAGGGTTTCCAGCGAGGCGGCCACCCGCTCCGGGAAGACGTCGGCCAACGCCACCAGCTTGATCGGGTCGCCTGGCACTTGAAAAGCCCGGCCACCCACGGCCCCGTTCCCGCGACCGCCGCAGCTGATCAGAGCCAAGCGAATCGTGTTGTCCTCGGCGGCATGCTCACGCCGGCCAACGTGGAGCCGGCGGCCAGTCCGCCGGTCCATTTCAGGACATCGCGCCGGGAAACCTTATCGTTCTTTTCGTGCGACACCTGGAACTCTCCTTGGGGTTTTCGGAAGCCCCCCTCTATTCCTTCGCTTCGGCCCAAAGTGAGTCGATCAATTCGAGGGTCCGTACCACCAACTCGCGTCCGCCTTCCGGGCCGATGGCGGTGCTGGCGGGCACGGCGCCGTAGGCGCCGCCGGCTACCGAGCGAAGGGTCGGTACGTATGTGCCGGTGCCGGTGAGCTGCACGACGAAGGTCTGCACCGCACGGCTGCGCTGTTGAATCTGCACGCCGAAGTCCAGGTACAACTCAAAGGGATTGGTGGCCATGGCCATATCGCCGATGCGCACCACGTGGACTTCATACGGGATCTTCGGTTGTGACTGCTGGATTTCGAACCGCTCCTGGACGGTGGCCCCCCGCATCGTTCTGCGGTAAGCCTGCGTGACGTCGGTGTACCACCTCGGCTTCTCCCTGATTTCCGGGTCTTCCTCAATATCCCGGCGCATCTGCTCGTAGCGCT
>SLBP01000011.1:0-31301 GCA_007126245.1 Planctomycetales bacterium | reverse complement strand
GCGTCGCGGAGCTCGATGGTCTCGATGGGCTCGAGCACGGGGTCGCGCGGGGGGCTGAAGCCGTTGAGCCGCATCCACTGCAGGTAGCCGATCCAGATCACCACCTGGGCGAGCTGCTGCGCGTAGGGGTTGATCTCGATGCCGTGGAGCTGCGTCGGCCGGACCTGGGGGAGGATGCCCACGTCGTGGTCCGCGGCGTAGGTGATCACCTCCTTCTCCAGGTCCAGGAGGAGGTTGATGGCCACGTAGAGGAAGTTGCCCGAGCCGCAGGCCGGGTCGAGGATCCGCACGTGCGCCAGCCGCTCGACGAAGTCGAGGATCGTCCGCTCGAAGTCGCGGAGCCCCTTCGAAGGCTTCCGCCGGCGGCCGTTGCCCGCGGCCGATCCCTTGCCGATCTTCTTCCACCTCTTGTCGGCCTTCTCGCGGACGGCCTGCCACTCGCGGCGCAGGGGGGCCATGACGACGGGCTCCAGGAGCGTGAGGATGTCGTCGCGGCTGGTGTAGTGGGCGCCGATCTGCGAGCGCTTGGCCGGGTCCAGGATCCGCTCGAAGAGGGTGCCGAAGATCGAGGGCTCCACGGCGGCCCAGTCGAAGTCGTTCACGCGGATCAGCGCCTCGATCTCGCCGGCGGTCAGGTCGATGGCCTCGTCGCCCGCGGTGAAGAGGCCGCCGTTGAACCAGAGGACCTCGTCGGCGCCGAAGTCGCCCCCCGTGGCCATCGCCTCGAAGAGCGCCCGCAGCCGCTCGGTGAGCCGCTTGGGTTCGCTGCGGCTGCCGGTGAGGATGCGGGTGAAGAGCCTCTCGGGCAGCAGGCCGATGTCCTCGCCGAACATGCAGAACATCAGCTTCATGAGGAAGTGCGCCGCCGCCTGCGCCTCGATGCCCCGTGCCCGCAGCCCGTCGGCCAGCCGGCCGAAGCGGTCGGCGGCGTCGCGGGTGATGCTCTCCGTCGTAACGCCGGGGCGGAGCGCGGGCGGGTTGGTGAAGACGCGGCGGAGGACGTCGAGGTTCTTCGGCTCGGCCAGGCCGGCCAGGTCGAAGGCGTAGACCTGCTTGGGCGTGCCCGTGAAGTTCGTGTGGACCTCGAAGCGGTCCAGGTCGCAGACGACCAGCAGCGGCGGGTTCTCCAGGTCCTCGCGGTAGAGGAGGAGCTGCCGGTAGGCCTCGCCCAGGTTGCGGCGCTTCTTCTTGTACTCCCAGCCGAAGTGCCCCTTGAGCCACACGTCGGCCCAGCCCGTCTCGCCCGTCGTCTTCTTCACGCCCCGCTCGAACGTATACCAGCAGCCGTCCGGATCGGCATGTGCGGGCTTGGGCTGGCCCAGCAACTCGCAGAGGTCGAGGAAGTGCTGCTGGTACGCGCTCCGCTCCGAGAGATTGGCCCGCTGCCACTTGGCGATGAACTCTTGCGGTGTCATGCCCCGCCCTCTTGGTGGTGTCGGTGGATCTAGATGGGGGTCATTGTAGGGGATGGCGGGCGGCGGTGCCAAGGGAAGGATGAGGGGTGTGGATGGTGTAGATGGTGTGGATGGGGGGTGGTGTGGATGGGGGACGCGGCAGAGGGTGGTCGGCCTGGTTGCCGTAAGAAGGTCCCGTTGTTCACCTGAGGGAACCACCCGCCTGCCCTCGATGAATGACGAGGGCCCCTGCGCCGGGTTGCCCGTAGCCGGATCGATGACGACGCAGGAAGTCGGCAGCGGTCTCGGCTTGGGCTTCGGCGGATCGGCGGGCAGGCCGGTTGGCGCACCCGCGTGGCGTCGGTAGAAGCATGGTCGCGGCGCTCAAGGGACGTGCCACCGGGGACGCATGGCGCGCGGATCCGCGGCGTCGTCAGGGGGCCTCGGCGGGCGCAGCGATGAGGCGGGCGTCGAACCAGGCGGCGCGGTCGAGGACGGGGCCGTGGTCGGCGAAGTCGACGATGAGGTCGAGCCGCTCGGCGTCGGCCAGAGCGACGCGTACGGGGTGGGGGGGCTCGCCGCCGCGGACGATCTCGCTGGCGTAGGCGGGCCGTCCGTCGACGTAGACGCGGAAGACGACGCTGCCCCTGCCGCCGGTGGTGCCGTCGATGCCGATCTCGGCCTCGAAGGCCTCGAAGGCGCCGTCGAGCGGGTAGGTGAGGCGGGCGGCGCTGTGCATCGCCAGGCCCTTGAGGAAGAGGCGGCCGCCGCCGCGGAGCCAGCCGCCCTCGACGGTGCGGTCGCGCGCGAAGGGCATCTCCAGATCGAGGTAGGGGACGTGGCGGTAGCCGGCGTGGGCGCGGTCGGAGAGGTAGACGGCGCGGCCGCCGATCGGCTGCAGGAAGACGATCGACGCCGCGTCGCCCTCGACGGTCAGCCCGCCGGCAAGGGTGATCTCGCAGGTCCCCCGCGCGATGCGCAGCCCCTGGGCGCGGAGGCGGCTGCCGTCGTCGAGGCCCACCCAGGCGCCGAGCCGATCTTGGCCGGGCCGCCGCAGCAGTGCGGGGTTGTAGACGACGGCGCGGATGCGGTGCGTCTCGATGGAAAGGGGACCGAGGGCCGCCTGCACCTCGACGGTCGTCGGTCCTACGGCCGCGATCGTGCCCGCAATGGTATCTTCGTTGGTCAGCAACACGCGGTCGCCGGCGTCCTCGGCGAAGAGGACGCGGTCGAAGAGCCGGTCGCGGCGGGCGACGGCGACCGGCGGCCGGTAGACGATGCCCGCCAGCCGCTCCAGGGGAATCTCGACCTCGCCGAAGCCGCCGGCGACGAGTACGCGCTCGTGGTCGCCGCGGCGGACCTCGCCGACGAGGAAGCCGCCGTCGGCCAGGACGAGCGTCGTCTCCCGCGAGGGTTCCGGAGGTGCGCCGAAGCGCACCACGCCGGCGGCATCGAGCTTCACCGGCCCGTCGTCCGTGGCGAACGTCCAGTCCCATGCGTCCTCGGCCGCGGAGAGTTTCGCCGGGACGGCCTCGCCGTCGACGGTGCGGAGGATCCGCTCCGCGGCATCCGCCCCGGGGCAGAAGGGTGAGAGGGGGGAAAGGGCGAGGATGACCAAGAGCGCCGGCAGCACCGAGGCGCGGCGGCCGGGAAGCCGCAGGAGCATCGCCCCCGTTCCGCCGCACCGCGAGCGCCGCTCCCTGCGCGGAGCCCATGGGGATCGCAGGATGGGGGCCCTCGCCCCCGTCGACGGAGCCGCAGCCGCTCGGTTCATCGCTGGAAGATGGGGAGGTAGTGGTTGGGGACCTGAAGGACGATCGTGGCCATGGCGGTGGCATACTCGGGGGAAATGGGCGCCATCCAGGAGCCGTCGTTCCGCTGCCGGGCGATGAGCTCGTCGCGGACTGCGGGATACCAGCGGGCGAAGGCCTCGTTGCCGGTGTGCCAGAAGGCCTGGACGGCGTAGTAATGGCCGTAGTAGAAGCGGGTGTCGTCGAGGAAGCGGCGCGTTCGGCCCTCCTGAGGATGGAACCGCATGAGGTATTCCAGCCCGCGGTCGATCTCCTCCCCTTCGTAGATGCCCGCGCTCTGCAGGGCCACCACGCCCGCGGCCGAGCGGCCGAAGTCGCTCTCGCCGCCGTGGGCGAGCATGTACATGAAGCCGCCGTCGGGGTTCTGGCTCCGCTTGACGTAATCGATGGAGCGGTCGATGGTCTCGCTGGGGACGTAGAGGCCGGCGTTCCGCGCCGAGCGGAGGGCCATCACCTGGCAGACGGTCACCGAGATGTCGGCATCCTCCGGCCGAGGATGGTAGCGCCATCCCCCCTCGTGGTTCTGCGTGCTGACGATCAACTGGATGGCGCGGGTCAGCTTGTCCCGCAGATCGGCCCGCGGCGCGGCGCCGTAGCACTCGGCAAGGAACATGGCGGCGAAGCCGTGGCCGTACATCGGTCCGTAGCTGGCAAAGGGGGGCGCGGCGATGAAGCCGCTCTCCTGGGTATTGTCCAGGATGAAGTCCAGCACTCGGTCGATGCGGCGGCCGAAGGGGCCGCGGCCCGGCATCCCACCGGCCGACATGAAGGCCATGGCCGCCAGGGCGCAGACGGCCACGTTACCGCGGTAGCCGCCGTGTCCGAAGGTGCCGTCGTCGTTCTGCCGGTCGGCCAGGTAGTTCAAGCCCCGATCGATGGCACGGTCGGCGGCGGAGGTGATCATCGCCCCCATCTTCTGCCCCTCGCCCCTCGGCTCGACGGCGGCCGCCCGTACCGGCAGCAGCGCCGCCAGGGCACCGGCCAGGAGCCCTCGGCGAGAGAGAAGCGGTGGGGAGTGGTGAGGGGTGAGCGGGGAATGGCGAGTGGGTTGGAGGTCTGCTTGACTCGCCTTCTCAGGGGCATGCACCCCTGTTGCCGCCAACGGGTGAGCGCCTTGCGCGCCACCAGTCACCAGCCACCGGCCACCAGTCACGCGAGTACTCATTGCTCCCCCTCGCGGCTGCGCGCCAAGGCGCGGTAGTACCGCTCGATGAGCGTTTCATACTTGGGCAGAAACTGCTCGACGGGCGCCTGCAAGAGCCGTTCCCGCTCCCGCTCGGGCAGTTCGCCCCAGAGCCGCTCCATGAGGCCGCGCAGGGGGGCGACCTGGGCCGGGCGACCGGCGGGGTCTTCGGCGTCGGGGTCGCTCTCACCGCTGGGTTCCGGGGCATCGGCGCCCCCGGGCTCGATGCCGGCGCCCTCCGCCGCGTCGGGGTCATCGGCATCGGGCTGCTCGTCGGTGTCCCGGGGGTGCTGCGCGCCGGCGTTTCCCGGCGGCGGCTCCGCGCGGCGGACGAGTTGGTCCAGTGCGGCGAGCACTTGTTCCTGGATGGTCTGGGTCGGCTCGCCGGCGTCGTTGTCAGCCAGGCGCTGTTCGGCAAGCCGCATCCACCGCGAGACCTCCAGGAGCGGGTTGTCGCCCGCAGAGACGCCCGCGGCGCCCAACTCCCGCTCGAGCTGCGCTTCGAGCGATTCCCGAGCGGTCTCGTCCGCCGGCTCGCCCGGCCGCTCCTGGGGCTGCGGCGCGAAGAGCTCCCTCTCGATCGGGTCGATCGGATCGGCCTGGGGGTCGCGAAGGAGCTCTTCATCGAGCGCGCCCGGCAGCGGCTGGGCAGCGACGGGCGAGGGGGGAAAGGGACCGCGCGCCGAGAGGGCCAGGAGGGCGGCGAGGAGGGCAGCGGCTGTTGTGCCGGGTGCGGCGTACCCGGCTGCCACCTGTCTGAGGACGGCAAACGAACGGACCAGACCGCAGGATCCGGGCAGTTCGCGGTATCGATCTCGGTTTGCTGCAAACATGGTCATGGGTCGATCGGTTCTAGGGCGCAGCCTCGTCCACGGCGCGGAGAAGGTCGACGAGGATGTCGGCCAGGCGGCCCTGCTCGGCGCTGAGTTCGGTGTAGCGGCGGCGGAGTTCGTCGTCGAGTTCGCCGGCCGCGGCCGCGGCCTCGAGCGCCCGTGTCTGTTGGTGAACGTCTTCCTGGAGGAGGCGGACGAGGCGCAGCTCGGTGAGCAGCAGCTCGGCCAATTCGGGGGGCAAGGGGGGCTCGTCCTCGCCCTCCTCCGGGGTGTCGCCGTCCGGCGCGTCGCCGGGATCGCGGAAGCGCGATTCGTCGAGGGCCGCCAGGAGCACCTCCAAGCGGGAGAGGGCCGCCTCCAAGGCGGCTTGGGTGGGGGAGTCGGTCCGCCCGCGGTCCATCAGCCCCGCGCCACGGGCCATCTCCGCGGCGGCCGCAGCGAGCGTCATGCGCATCGCCGCGGCGGTGGTGAGCCGTTCGGCGAGCTGGGTCGTCTCGGCGTGCAGGTGCCGTTGCCCGGCGGCCAACTCGCGGAGCGAGGCCGACTGGGCGGCGGGGAGGCTGCCGTCGGACCCGCGGAGCCCCTCGATGCGGACGGCATCCTCCAGGTAGCGCTCCTGCTGGGAGTGAAGCGCCTCGACGGAGTCCTTGATCCGCGCGAGCTGTTCGGCGGCCAGTTCGGCCTCGGCGCGCTCTTGGCGGCTGCGGACCTCCTCGCGGGCCCGTTCCAGGTGGCGAAGGGCCTCGGCGGCCAGCTCGGCGGCCTCGTCCATGCCACCGTCGCGTCCCTCGTCTGCCGCAGCGGTCATCCGGCGGGCGGCGTCGTGGGCGGCACGGGCAGCGCGATCGGCCAGCAGCCGCCTCAGCCGCCGCGCCGCCCGATCGGTCTCGGCGGCCAGGGCTTCCTGCTCGCGGGCCAGGCGGTCGGCCTCGTCGGGTGAAAGGGGACTCTCGGCGGCTTCGGCGAACTGCCGCCGCAGGTCCTCCTGCCGCTGCGCCAGCCGATCGAGGTCCTCGGCCGCCTCGCCGAGCGTCTGCTCCAGGCGGGCGAGCTCGTGCTCGCGGCGGTTGGCAAGGATGTCGGCCAGTTCGGCGAGCTCGGCCTCGATCCGCTCTTGGCCGGCGGTGGCCTGGCCCATCTGGTTCTGCTCGATCCGCCCGGCCGTTTGCCGCATGCCCCCGGCCACCTGCCGCTCGGCTGCCCGCGCCGCGGCGTCGGCCACGGTTTGGGCGGCGAGCGGCTCGCTCTCGCGGAGCCGCTCCTCGGTGCGGTCCATCTCGACGAGGAGCCGCTCGAGGCGGCGGCCCAGCTCGGCCTGCCGGGCGGCAGCCACCCGCAGCTCGGCCACCTCCTCGGACGAAAGGTCGCGGAGCTCGCGGGTGAGCGTGGCCCGCGCCAAGTCTGCCGTTTCCGAGGAGAGGGCCTCCTGGTCGCGGACGAGCTGTGCCACCTCGCGATGGAAGCGGCGGTAGTTGTCCCATTCGGTGAGTTCGTCGAGCAGCCGTTGCAGCGTCTCGACGATCTCGTCCTGGTGGGTCGAAGCGGTGCTGAGCGCCCCCTCGGCCAGGGCGTATTGTTCGGCAACGGCGGGGGAGAGGTCTTCGCCGGCGCCGGCCGGCGATGTTTCCGCGGCACCTGCCTCTTCGATAGCGACCTGGACCGCTTTGGCGGCGGCGGTCAGCTCGCCGACGGCGCCGGGCAGCGGCTCCCGGCCCAACCGCTCCAACTCGTCGAGGAGGCCGGCCATCCGCCGCTGGACCTCCGGGCTGTCGATGCGGTTGTTCGCCAGGGTTTCGAGCAAGGTGCGGACGTGCCCGGCGACGCCGTCGCCGGGGCCCACGAGTCCCTGCTCGACCACGCGCTGGTGATGCTCCGCGCCGCGGAGGGCGTCGAGCCCGGCGCGCTCCAGCCGCCCGGTCTCGTCGAGGCGGATCCGCGCCTGGCGGACCTCCTCGGCGGCCTGCTGCTGGGTCTTCAGCAGCCGCGCCAGATCGGCAAGGATGGCCGACTGGCGGGCGGTGAGGCGGTGGAGCAGCTCGTCGGGGGTGACCACGATGAGGCGGCCCGGGGCGCTCGTGCCCGTCTGGGGCTTGTAGTCGCGGGCGGTGGCCACGAACTCGATCTGGCTGCCCGGCTCGAGTTCCAGCTCGGCCAGTTCCCAGCGATGCTCGACGATGCGGCTTTCGCCCCCGCCGCCCCCCGCCAGACCTTCGTCCCGAGGGGGAGCCCGGGGCGGCCCCTCGTAGAGCGGCAACTCCACATCTGCCTGTTCCTGGCGGCGGACGGAGAGGGCGACGGCTGCCAGCCGCAGGTCGTCCTTGGCGGCAATTCGCAAGGGCACCGAGCCGGAGGGGGTGACATGTACGGTCGACGCCGGCCGCTCGATGACGACACCGGGCGGCTGATCCTCGACGGCGCGGACCTCCCATTCGGCGGACGCCACCCCGGCGAGGCCCTCGCGGTCGACGAGTTCGAAGCGATAGCTCCCCGACCGCTCGACAACCAGCGGCTGCCCCTCCGCTGCGGCGACGGTGATCTGCCGTCGGCTCTCGTCGAGCGATACCGGGATGCGTTCGCCGTCGAAGTGCAGCACCGCCTCTCGGAGCGGCTTGTTCGCCTCGGCGGCCATCTCGACGCGGGTACCGACCAGGGCGCGGATGGGTCCCTCGCTCTCCTCGATCGGCCAGCCGGTGTAGTCGGGGGGGATGAGCCGCACGTTGAGCCGTTCGATCCGCGGCGGTTCGACGACGTCGACCGGCATCCAGGGCATCGTGTCGTCGTCGCCGGCGGTGACGCGGTAGGAGAAGGGGCGGGCCACCGCCTCGCGCCGGGCGACGAAGACGTCGCCCCGGTGATCGAGCGGCTGCCGTTCGAGGCGCGGTCCGTCGGCTTCCACGAAGCGGTAGTAGATCGTCCCCTGGGTGGGAAGCCGAGCGCCGAGGGCGTCGACGACTTCGACCTCGAAGGTTTCGCCGCGGGCCACGCGGTCGACCGGTTCGCGGATCGCAAGCTGGGTGCGGCGGGGCCAGGTCGTCTCGCTGAAGGGGTTCGCCAGCCGGGCCAGGGCAATGCTCGCGGACGCCGGATCGATGAGCGCCAGCGCCGCCGCCGCCAGGGCAACGGCGGTTGCCGCCAGGGCCGCCCGCCGCGCCGGCCGGGGGTGGAGAACGGCGCCGAAATCGAGCGATTCGGTCTGCGCCGTCGCTCGCGCGATCACCGCCCGCCGCAAGGCCGGCGAGCCCGCCGTCGGATCGTCCTCCGCCTGGCGGAGGAACTCCACGGCGGTGGGAAGCACCTCGCCCACTTGGGGGAACCTCCGCTGCACGCGGTGGGCCAGGGCCACGTCGGAAAAGGTTGTCGAGAAGGGCTGAAAGGCGAACCGCCAGACCGCCCAGGCGACGGAACCCAACACGGCCAGCGTGGCCATGATCCGCAGCCCCACGTCGGTAGTGCGGACCAGGTAATCGAGCGCACCGAGGCCGATGATCATCCCCAACCCCACGGCCACTACCCACCCCAGGCCGTAGACGGCCAAGAGCCGCCGCAGGCGGTGCCGGAGCACCGCAAGGCGGGTTTCGAGCGGATGGGACATCGATCGCTTCGTCCATTCCTGCCGAGTTGCAACCGGTAGCCGAATTCGCAAAAAACTCAGCCCGGCCAACCTGCCAACCCACTGAACTCTTACGAGTTCAGCTACCAACACGCCCCAGCCCCTTCATCCTTCCCCTACCATCCCGGCTGATTCCCGGCCCGAGACGGAAAACCGAAAACTCCTCTCCCTCGCCCCTACCATTCATCTTACCGGAGATCCTTCCGCGGCCTACACCATGCCGCCGGCCTTGCGGAGAAGCCACTCCGTGGTCAGCAGGGCAAGGACGAGCAGCAGCGCCGGCCAGCGGTTCCACAAAGGCGTCGGGGGGAGCGTTTCCACGGGGACCTGCCGTCCCGGAGGGAGAGCGGCAGGGAGCTGGTCGGCGTCGGCCATGGTGAAGAACCGGCCCCCCGTAACTTCGGCCGCCTGGCGGAGCGCGGGGGCATCCATGGCCACGCGGGCGAATTCGCCCGGCGGGGGCGCCACGGAAAAGCGGGCGGACGGCGCGGGGCCGGGGAGGGCCGGCGACGCCAGGTAGGCCCGGTATTCGCCGATGGCCGGCTCGCGGAGCGTCCTCTCGAAGACGTGGTGGGCCGCGGCGCTCCGCGAGAGGGCGATCCGCTCCGTGGCGTGCCCCTCGCGCTCGAGCACGACGACCACGGCATCGTCCGTCGTGGGGGTCAGGGCGGGATCGGCGAAGCGGAGGCGGAGCTGCACCGGCTCGCCGCGGCGGTACTCCCGCCGGTCGGCCACGAGCGTGGCCCCTTCGCCCTCGCCGAGCTTGGCGCGGCTCAGGTAGCGGATCAACTGCACCCAGTAGCGGGCGAAGTAGGTCTCGCCCGCGCGAAAACGCCACCGCCACGTCTCGTCGGTCGCTTGAAAGACCACCTGCCCGCCGCCCACAAAATGCATCACCAGCACCGGCAACGTCCGGCCGCGGTCGTCGAGCAGTTCAGGCGCTTCGAGGAGCACGCGCCCGCCGGGTCGGACGTCGGGTGCCTCGACCAGCCAGTGGAGCCGGGGCAGCTCCCGCCAGACGGCCAGGCTCTCGGCGAAATCCTCGCCGAGCTGGGCGAGCGGGCTGGCCAGCCCCAACTCGGTCGGCGATACGGCGACCCCGCGTTCCAGGGCGGCGTCGGCGGGGCGGTGCTGCACCCCGTCGGCCTCGACCGGTAACAGCCGTGCCAGCTCCGTGTCGCGGTAGGCCAGGGGCATGTAGCGGGGGCCGGCCTGCAGAATCAGGGATCCGCCGCCCCCCGGCCGTTCGACGAACTCGGCCAGGTTCGCCAGGCTGGCCGTACCCAGGGCGCGGGGGTCTACGTCGCCGAGGATCACCACGTCGTAATCGAAGAGGTCGTCGCGGCGGACGGGAAAGACCCGCAGTGCGGCGGCGTCCTGGTCGGCATACTCCGGATCGGCCTCCTGGAGGAAGGTGCGGAGCTGGATGGTGTCGTCGCGGACGAGCAGATTCCGCAGGTAGCGGAACTCGTAGGTCGGCTGCCCGGCCACCAGCAGCACGCGAATCTGTTCGCGGCGGACGCGGACCAGCCGTTCCTGGCGGTTGTTGTCCTCGGTCAGCTCCCCTTCGAGGGGCTCTACCTCGACGACGAAGGTGAATTCCCCCTCTTCCTGCGGCCGGTAGGAGAGGCGGACCGGCCGCGGCTGGCCGTCCGGCCCAAGGTTGAGCTCCCGCCGCGCCAGCACCTCGCTTCGCCCCTCCTCGCGGAGCACCGCGGTAGCCGATTCGCCTTCGTACCCCGAGGCGGTCACCTGGAAGTCGAAGTAGACGACGTCGTCGACGAAGACCACATCGTCGACCAACAGGTCGGTCAGGCGCACGTCGCGGACCGGGCGGGTATCGCCCAGGCCGACGGGGAATAGGGGTACACCACGGCGGCGGGCCACGTCGGCCGCCTCGGCCAGCGAGGGTCCCTCGGTGTTGATCCCGTCGGTCAGGAGGACGATCGCCGCGGGCGCGGTGCCCCGCAGATCGTCGAGGATCGTCTGCACCGCTGCTCCCAGGGGCGTGCGATCGCCGTGCGGGGCCTCCTCCGCCAACTCCGCAACGAGGGACCCGACCCCTTCGGCGTCGCTCAAGCGCGGACCGGTCAGGTAGTAGAGCCGCAGGCGGTGGCCGTCGCTCACCTGGCGGAGTAGCCGGGCGTCGCGTTCGGTGAGGAGCGTGCGGGCCAGGTCCCACCGGCTGGGAGCCTCGTAGCCGGCCGCCGCCACGCGCTTGGCGAAGGCCTCCCGGAGGGACTCGTCGTAGCGGTCGGCGACCGTCATGCTCAGCGAGTCGTCGAGCAGCACGGCGACATAAGGCAGTCCCGTGCGCGAGAGGGCGAGCATGAACTGGGCGATGAGCAGCAGTACCAGCACCACCAGGCCGATGCGGATCCCCGCCAGCAGCATGCGGAAGCCGGTGCGGGCTTGCCGGTTCTCCCGCCAGTAGACGGCCACCACGAGAGCCGCCGCCGCGGCGAGGAAGAGGAGCGTCATCCAGGGCGCCCAGGTCCAGGCATGGTCGAGGCTCCACGCGGTCCCCTCGCCCGGCCCGGGCTCGACACCCAGCCATCGCTCCAGCCAGTTTGGCAAGACACCGTTCATGCGGAAATCACGTTCCATAATGGCCGAATCGCCACGCCAGCAGGGTCTCGGCGAGCAGCAGGGCCAGGACACCGTAGAGGAGGCCCTTGGCGAGGCTGCCGCGGCGGGGGCGTGTGCCCTCCTCGGCGACGGACGGCTGTTCCCAGTGCGTCAGGTAGGTGACCGGCGCGCCGCCAAAGACTTCACCGCGAAGCGCCTCGGGCGTGATCCGCGCCAGGTCGCTCTCTGCGGGGTCGAGCTGAGCGGCGAAGCGGTCTACGCGGTCGAGCGGCGGACCGGCCTCCACCGTGTACACGCCCGCGAAGTAGGTCTCCCCGTAGCTGAAGGCGGCCCGCCCGTCCTCATCGCGGGGGCGTAGCGGTTCGGTGGCCCCCAGGGGGGGGCGGAGCAGCACGTTGGCGTCGATGCCCTGCAAAGGGAGGCTTCCCTCGAGCGGCTCGCCCACGCGGACGTTCTGCCGCTCCGCCTGCCCGGCCACGACGTAGGCCAGCAACTCCTGGACGACGGGGACGTAGCTCGGCCAGAGGGGCATCGCCGTCCAGGAGGGGTCGGCCGAGGTGGCCACGAGGGCCACCCGGCCGCGCCCTACCGATTCGGTGACCAGCAGCGGTTCGCCCGCCGCCGTCGCCAGGGCCACCTGGGCAGCCGAGTCGGGGGGGACCTCCAGCCGCAAGTGGCGCCGCACGGGCGTGGTGAGGAGCCCCGCTTCCTCGCGGCCGCGGAAGACCGCCACCACCGGGTGCTCGTATTCCATCGGGTCGAGCCAGGCGGCGGGGCCGGGCTGGACGTCGTCGCGCCGGACCACGCCGCCGATCCGAGCCGGGAGCAGCCGCACGCCGTTGGGCCTCTCGCCTCCCAACTCGCGGTTGTAGCGCTCGGCGAGGACTCGCTCGCCCAGGAAGAAGACCAGTCCGCCGCCGTTGTGGACAAAAGCGGCCAGTCGCTGCGCCTCGCCGGACGTGAACTGGGCCACCTCGGCCAGGAAGAGGGCGTCGTACCCGGCAAGGTCGATCTCCGCCAGGGCACTCTCGGGGACCAGATCGACCTCGACCACGCCGCCGGGCCGACCGTCCTCAGGGGCCAGAGCCACCGCCAGGTAGTCCGCGGCCCCGGCGAAGGACTCGCCGGAGGGGCGCCCGTCGATGCATAGCACGCGGACGGCGGGCTTGACGGCCACGACCATTCGCCGGACGTCGTCCAACGGCAGACGGTCGCCCTCGAGGCGGACTTCGACGATGCGGTCGCCCGGGGCGTCGAAGCGGTGATCGAAGGTGACGGCCACCGCTACGCCCGGCGGCAGGTCGAGCTGGCGGCCGGCCACGCGGCGGCCATCGACACGGAGTTCGACGGTCTGGTCGCGCCGCGTCTGGCGCCCGAAGAGCTTCAACTGGGCCTCGATGGAGACCGAGGCGCCCACGGTCACGTAGGGGTCGGTCACGGCGAGATCGATCACGCTCGCGTTTTCGGCACCCTCTTCACCGAGGTCGACCACCACCAGTTCGCTTCGCGAGGCGAGGCGGGCGACGCGGTCGCTGAAGTCGCTCTCCCGGAGAGCCGCGGCCTCCTCGGGGAGCCAAGTGCTGCGGCCCAGGTCGGTAAGGACGTAAACGACCTCCCGCGTGAGGGCCGGCTGCTGGCGGCGTGCTTCCTGGAGGAGATCCTCGACGCGGGCGAACGTCCCCGCCGGATCGGCAGGCGCGTGGGGCATCACGATCTCGTCGATCGCGGCGAGGAATTCCGCGGGCTGGAGGGCGGGCGTACCCACCACCACCCGCGGCGGGGTGCTCATTAGGACGAGGGTGAAGCCGTCGCCCTGCGGGCTGGCGGCCACGATCTGGCGGGCCAACTCCCGCGCCTCGGCGAAGCGGCTCGTCTCCGCAGCGCGATAGTCCATCGACACGGAGCCGTCGAGCACCAGCACGCGGTGCGTCCGCGCCCCGCGCGGCGCCGCCGCCACGAGGCGGTCGCGTTCCAGGAAGGGTTCGGCCATGGCCAGCACGAGGAGGACCACGATCAGCGTGCGGACCACCAGCAGGAGGAGCTGCTCGATTTGCAGCCGCCTCCGGCTCCGCCGCATCGCCGCCAGCAGGTACTCCATCGCCGCCCAGGGGAGGTCCCGGTAGCGTCGGCGGCTGAGCAGATGGATCGCGATGGGCACCGCCGCCGCCGCCAGCCACCAGAGCATGGCCGGCGTCGAGAGCCCGAAGGCGAGCGGAATCCAGATCGGAAATGGCATGGCGAGGGCGTCGGCGGTTGGGATCGACCGGTTGATTGGTGCGTGGGGAGTGGGGAGTGGTGCGTGGTGCTGCTCACCTCCGCGCCGTAAGGAATCCGGTGAGGGCGACGTCCAGCGGCTTGTCGGTGCGGAGGAGGACGTAGTCGATACCGCGGCCGCGGCAGCCCTCCCGGAGGCGGCGGCGAAAGCGGCCGAACTCGGTGAGGTAGGCCTGCCGCAGCCCCCGGGGCTCGACGACCATCGCCGCGGCCCCCTCCAGGCCGCGGAAACGCGTCGTCCCCTCGAAGGGGAACTCGAGCTCGGCCGGATCGAGGACGTGGAAGAGGACCACGTCGTGCCGGCGGTGGCGGAAATGCTTCAGGCCGGCGAGAGCGTGTTCCGCCGAGTCGAACAGGTCGCTGAAGATGGCCACGATGGCCCGCTTCTTCATCCGCTCGGCCAGCTCGTGGAAGACGGTGCCGGTAGCCGTCTTGCGGTTGGTGGCCGCCTGGATCATGGCACCGCAGACCTGCTCCAGGTGGGAGGGGTTGCTGCTGGACCGCACCAGGGCCCGCACGCTGTCGTCGAAGACGGCCAGGCCCACGCTGTCCTGCTGCCGGAGGACGAGGTAGGCCAGGGCGGCGGCGGCGCTGCGGGCGTAGTCCAGCTTGGACATCGCCGCCCGGTCGCTGCGATAGGTCATGCTCTCGCTGCTGTCGAGGACCAGGTGGCAGATGAGGTTCGTCTCTTCCTCGAACTGCTTGAGGTAGTACTTGTCGGTCCGGCCGAAGACCTTCCAGTCGAGATACCGGAGGTCGTCGCCGGGGGTGTATTCGCGATGCTCGGCGAACTCGATGGAGAAGCCGCGGAAGGGGCTGCGGTGGAGGCCGGAGACGTACCCCTCGACGATCCGCCGCGCCCGCAGCGGCAGTCCCTCAAGCCGGGCGAGGACCTGCGGGTCCAAATACTTGCGGTAGTCTTCCACGCTGGGGCCCTTCGAAGGCGTCGGCCTCGACTGCTGCCAAGAGGCGGCGGGTGATCTCGTCGGGCTTGATCCCCTCCGCCTCGGCGTTGAAATTGGTAATGATGCGGTGCCGCAGGACGGGGTAAGCCACGGCGGCCACGTCCTCGCAAGCGGCGAACTGCCGCCCGGCGAGCGCCGCCCGGGCCTTGGCGCCGAGCACGAGGTACTGGCTGGCCCGCGGACCGGCCCCCCAGCTGACATAGCTGCGGACGAACTCCGGAGCCTGGGGGTCGGCGGGCCGCGTCCGCCGCACCAGGGTCATGGCGTAGCGGGCCACGTGTTCGGCCACCGGCACCCGCCGCACGAGCCGCTGGATGGTCAGGATGTCCTCGGCCGAAAGGGCCGGGGCCGTCACGGCCTCATCGTCGCAGGTCGTCCGCTTGACGATTTCCAGCTCCTCCTCCTCGGACGGGTAGTCGATGAGGGTGTTGAACATGAAGCGGTCGAGCTGCGCCTCCGGGAGCGGGTAGGTCCCCTCTTGCTCGATGGGGTTCTGCGTGGCGAGCACGAAGAACGGCTCCGGAAGAGGATGCCGCGTGCCCCCGGCGGTTACCTGGTGCTCCTGCATCGCCTCGAGCAGCGCGGCCTGCGTCTTCGGGGGCGTGCGGTTGATCTCGTCGGCGAGCACCACGTTGGCGAAAACGGGGCCCTGGAGGAAGGCCAGCGACCGCGTGCCGCTGTGCTTGTCCTCCTGGATGACCTCGGTGCCGGTGATGTCCGCGGGCATGAGGTCGGGAGTGAACTGGATGCGGCTGAACTTCAGCGACAGGGAGGAGGCCAGCGTACGGACGAGCATGGTCTTCGCCAGCCCGGGAACCCCCACCAGCAGGCAGTGCCCGCGGGCGAACATGGCCGCGAACAGCTCCTCGATCACCGCTTGCTGACCGACGATCACCCGGGCCAACTGCGCGGTGATCGCGCTGGAGGCCTCGGAAAGCTTATCGAGGGCCGCCAGGTCGTCGTCGTGCATCGGGGTCTCCTTGGGGGGTTCGTCCTCTTCTTCGCGGCCGCCCGGGCGCGGCGACGCGAGTGCCCCGGACGCGGTCGGCGTCCCGGCCACTAACCGGTTGTTTCCGCTACGGCCGCGGCCCGGCAGCCGCCAGCGGCTCGCGGGAGTCGACGGGGGGCAAGCCCACGGAACCCAGCGCCGCCAACTCGCGTCTTCCGGCCACCAGCAGCAATCCGCCGGCTACCGCGAGATTGCCCCCTTCCAGCTCGAGCGGCTGCAAGGGGATGGCCCGCCGCAGGCGGGCTTCGGCGGCATCGAAGACGTAGATTGTCTCCCGCGTGGGCCAGAAGACGTCGCCTCCGGCGATCACGCCGCGGCCGAAGCCGCGCGGCTCCGGGCCGTCGGGCCAGACATGCTCGACCCGCCCGCGGCGCTCGCCGCGGAGAGCGATCCAGTAGACCCGATCCCCCGCGGCAATCAAGTGCCCGTCGACCACACCGAGTAGATCGGCAGCCCCCTGGACCTCGGGGCCGCTGTGCCAGAGGACCTGCCCCGAGGCGGCATCGAGGGCGAAGATGCGGCGGCTGTCGGCGGGGGCGACGAAGAGGGCGCCGTGGTGGAAAAGGCAGGGCGTCAGATCGCGGGGGGGTAGACCTCCCGACCGGTTCCGCAGGCCGCGGCGTTCGCGGGGGTAGAGGGTGACCCACCGCAAACGGCCGTCTACGGTGGAGAGGGCGGCCAGGGCCCCCATGTTGGTGTTGAAGTAGAGCGTATCGCCGACGAGCGTCAGCAGGTTGTGCGTATGCTCGAAGGTTGTCTCGCCCGCCGTGGTGGCCGCGGCGGCAACGAATCGCCGCCAGAGGAGCTGCCCCGACTCGGCGTCGAAGCAGGCCACGTGAGCCTGCGACCGCACGTCGCTCCGCCGCATCGCCACGTAGAGCCGCTCGCTGTCGGCGAGGGGAGTGCCGTCGAAGCTCCAGCCGGGCTCGTCCGGCTCCACCGTCCAGAGGAGCCGCCCCTCGGCCCCCAGGTCGAAGGCCGCCACCGCATCGGTCACGCGGTCCGACTGCCGGGCCGGCGGAGCCCCGAGGCGCGCGAACAGACGGTCTCCCTCCACGGTGAGCGTGTACCGCGGAACGCCCACGGTCTCGCGGGAGCTAGCTTGCCAGACCAACCCCGTGGGGCCCAAGCGGGAGTGGAAGCTCGGCGTCCGCAGCCCCCAAGGCGGCTCCCCGGAGAGGCGGTCCAGCGCGAAGAGCTCCGTGGACCCGGCATAGAGAACCAGGTCTTGCGAGACCACGGGAAAGTGGGACAGACCGCCTCGGGGGCGTTCGCCGGCCGCGGCCGCCCATGTTCTCTCTTCCGGGCGGGATTCTCGTGAAAAGCGATCCGCATCGAGCCGCAC
Source organism: Planctomycetales bacterium (assembly GCA_007126245.1). Lineage (GTDB taxonomy): Bacteria > Planctomycetota > Planctomycetia > Pirellulales > Thermoguttaceae > SKOZ01. Next base: position 14,288 of record SLBP01000011.1, on the reverse strand, counting down.
CCGCCAGGCGACACGCCCCGGATCGAGCGACTGCCCGGCAAGATGGTTCCGGGCGGGCGAACCGGCGAAGGTGGGCCAATCGCGGCCCTCCGTCGGCGCAGCCGGCCAGGTGAGGCGCTCGGCGAGCAGCGCGGCGAGGGCATCGGCATAGACCACGTCCCGCCCGCCCAGTCGCCCCCGCGCGTCGCCGTGCAGCGCCGTGAAGGCGGTCAGCTCCTCGCGGGCCCGCTCGGCCGACCCTTCCAGAATCGACACCAGCACCAGACGAGCCCGCACGGCCGCCAGGTCGAGGTCCGTGTCGGGATAGACCAGGTAGGAAACCGGCTGATCCGCAGGCGGCTCGGCGGGAATAATCCTCTCCCAGTGATCGCGCGCGGTGGCCAACCTGCCGTCGAGCAGGGCCCGCTCGCCGAGCGCCAGCAGCGCCCGATCTCCCACGCTGCTGGCAAACATCTCGTCGACGATCGTTTGGAGCAAGGGCCAGTCCCGCTGCGCGCTCGCTTCGTCGTAGCGGCTGCGAGCGAGACGGTCGATCCGCTCACGGTAAACCGCCAGCCCCTCCGGGGGCATCGTGGCGAGCAGCAACTGGGCATAGTGGCTGACGGGGACAAACCGCCACTCGGAGACCGGCAGAAGCCTCTCGCCTGCGGTCTCCATCAAAGCGGACAGGGCATCGACGGCCTCGCCCCACTCCCCGCTGGCCAGGTACTCCCGGGCCCGCTCGACGGCGGCACGGACCGTGCCATCGGCGCGATCGACGCGCGCCGGAGCCGCCGCCGGATCGAAGGGCTCCTGCGCGGCCGCAACGCCGGCCGCCAGGAGGAATGTCCCCGCGGCGAGCAGGGTCGGCAGGGTGCGTGGCGGGTAAAACCGCATCGAGGCGCCTGAAACGGGCAGGGAAGATGGCGGAGATGGATCGATCGAATGGGGCTCTGGAGCGGCCTGCCCAGGGCCGGCCGCCGGAAAGCCCACTCCCTAAGGATAAGATACGCCGAAGGTTGGGGAAAGGGTTCGCCCGCTGGGCAACCTCGTAAAGACGCCCACGCCGCAGAGTGTTATAGTGAGAGGAGGAACGGCCGATCGGCCGCCTCCCCGACGTTTCCCTAAAGCACCCGGCACCTTCCATGCGTCGCCCCAGTTACCACCGTGACTACCGCGGCCGGCTGGAGGTGAAGATGACGCCGATGATCGACGTCATCTTTCTCCTCTTGGTGTTTTTCGTTTGCACGGCGAGCTTCCGAACCGTCGAGGAGAGTCTCCCCGCTACGCTATCGTGGGCGGGCGCCACGGCCGAGCAGCCCGTGGAACCGGAACTCCTCGATCTGGACCAGGTCATTGTCCGTATTCATTGGCGGGATGGAACTTTGGAGTGGAGAGTCAACGACCGGCCCTTGGAAAGCCTCGCTGAAGTCCGGGAGGTCCTCGCGGGCGTGGCGGCGGTGCAGGCCGACCTCCCGGTGATCCTCGATCCCGACGGAGAGGTGCCCATCGAGGCCGTCATCGACGTCTACGACCTCTGCCGCCGGGTGGGGCTCGTCCGTGTGCAGTTCTCGGCGGCGGCAACCGGGTGAATCCGGCAAGTGGCCGGCGGGGTGAACCCGATACCCGTGCGGCAGGATCGACATTCGGGGGGATGAGCGAGGCGCTGCGGGTCTGGCTGGAGGCGACCCTCTTGGTGAAGTGGCTGAACCCGACGATAGAAGGGCTCCTCCGCGAAGTGGAGGGCGGCCGGAGTGCTTTTCGGCCGCGCGGGGCGGTATCGGCATCGAGCAGCACCAACAGACCGCACGCGGGCCGCCGACCGCGGGCGACCGGCCACTCCCCCGCCCGAGGACCGCGCTACGGGACGATTCTCAGCAAGATCGGGGCGTTCCTCGCGCCGTGGCTTACGCTGGCGGGGGGGATGGTCGCCGCGGCAGGGGGCGCGGAATCGAGCGACGCGCGGTTCCTTGCCGGCCTGCGGGAGCGGCAGCTCTACGAATTGGCGGCCGGCTATTGCCGTCGGCAACTCGAAGGCGAGGGGCTCGAGGAATCGGCCGAGGTCGCTCTGGTCGTCGAGCTGGCCCGCACGCTGGCCGAGCAGGCCGCCGCCTCGCCGCCGGCCGCCCGGCCGGCCCTCTGGGACGAGGCCGGCGGGGTGCTCGAGGGATTCCTCGCGCGGAGGCCCCACCACCCGCGGGCAGTGCTCGTCCGCTACCAGGGGGCGCTGGTGCGATTGGCGCGCGGCGAGCTGGCCCGTGCCGAAGGGGAACTGCTCGCCGCGGATCGCGAGCGGCACTTCGCCGAGGCTCGCGAGGAGCTCCGCGAGGCGGCGGCAACGCTGCGATCGCTCCGCGCAGCGGCCCGCGAATCCCTTCCCGGAGGGCTCTCCGACCAGGAGCGGATCTCGCTCGATTGGGACATCCAGTATCAGCTCGCCCGCGCACTCCGCAATCAGGCCCGGGCCTTCCCCGCGGACAGCCCCGACCGGGCGCACGCCCTGACCCAGGCGGTCGAGCTCCTCGGGCCGCTGAGCCGGCTCGACGACGACCACCCCCTCGCCTGGCCCAGCCGCCTGGAGGCCGTCGAGTGCTACCGGCTGCTGGCCGACCTCGACTCCGCGGAGCGCTACCTCGAAGCCATCGAGCAGACGGAAGGCGTCCCGGCCGAAGTCGTCCTCCGCGCGCGCGCGGAGCGCATCCACCTGGCCCTCGATCGGGGCGACGTGGCGGGGGCCGTCGAACGGATCGGCACCGGCGAGCGCGAGGGGGCGATCTCCGCAGAGCTCGACCTGGCCCGCCTGTCGGCGTGCCTGGCGGCATGGCAGGCGGCGGACGAGAACGGCGAGCCGGACGAGGCCGACCGCTGGCGGCAGCACGCCGGGGAGTTGGTGCAACGCATCGAGGGCGCCCACGGTCCGCTCTGGTCGCGGCGGGCGGGGTTACTGCTGGCGGGCACCGCCCGCCGGTCCTCGGCCAGCAGCGACGTGACCATGCTCGCCCACGCGGCTGAGGGGGCCTATCGCAGCGGCGAGATCGACGAGGCCTTGGCCGCCTACGATCGCGCCGCCGAACTGGCCGCGGCGGAAGGAAAAGCGGAGCGCGCCTTCGAGCTCCGCTATGCGGCCGCCGCCATCGAACACCGCCGCGAAGGCCACGCCGCGGCCCGCCGCCGCTTCCGCGAGCTGGCCGAAGAGGCATGGAATCGTCCCGAGGCCCCCCCGGCCCACCTGCTGGCCGTATACCACGCCGCGCAGCTTGCCCGGAGCGATCCTGCGCGGATCGACGACTATGCCGCACTACTCCAGGAACACCTTCGCATTTGGCCCCAATCGCCCACCGCCGATTCGGCCCGCTGGCAACTCGGCCGCCTCCGTCAGCTCCAGGGCGATTGGCAGAACGCCATCGCCGCCTATCGCGGCATCGGTCCCGGCGCCGCCGAGTTCCCGGCCGCCGTGTCCGCAGTTACAGCGTGCTACCGCCGCTGGCTGGCGGACGTCGATGTCTCGGAGCAGTCGCCCGCGTCCCTCGCCGAGGACGCCGCCGGGTGGCTGGAGTCGCTGGCCGAAGGCCATTCCATCACGCCCGACCTGGCCCGCCAGGCCCTGCTCGACGCCGTCCGCATCCGGCTGGCCTATGCCGAGGCCACGTCCGGACCGCCGGCGGCTGCGCTGGCCGCGGCGCTCTCCGGGGCGCCCGACGCCTCCGCCGAGTGGCGGTCCGCCGCCGCGGCGACGTTGGCCGTCGTTCACGCCGTGGAAGGGGATTTTCAACGTGCTGCCGCGGTCCTCGACGAGGCCGCGGAGAATCCGGCGGTGCTCGTCGAGGTGATGGAGCAACTCGCCGGGCTGGCGCCCGCCGACGGCTCGGCCCCACGGCAGGAGTTGGCTGCCCTGCGGCTGCGGGTTGCGGAGCACCTGGCCGCCGCGCCGCTCGCCCCCCCCTTGGCCGATCGCTTCGCGCGCCTCCACGCCCGCACCCTGGCCGACGCCGGCCGCAGCGAAGAGGCCTTGAGCCACTACGAGCGGATCGTCCGCGCCGGAGCGGCCGGCGCCGCCGAGTGGCAGTCGTATGCCGAGCTGCTTGAGCGACGCGGGGATCGCGCCTCGCTCGAAGCGGCCCTCGATGCTTGGCGGAAGGTCGAACAGCAGGCCCCTCGCGGCAGCGATACCTACTACCGTGCCAGGTATGCCGTCGCCTCGCTGCACGCCCGGGCGGGCAACACGGCGCAGGCCCTGCGGATGATCTCGCTGCTCCGGGTCCTCGATCCCGACCTCGGCGGCCCCGAATGGCGGCCCCGCTTCGAGCAGCTCCTCGACCGCCTCCGCGCACCGGAGTAGCTCGCGGAAGGGGGGCCTCAAGTGAGCAGCGAACCGATCTGGTAGGTGGCGAGGGCACCCAAGTAGGCCAGCGCAGTCATGTAGGCGAAGGTGAAGGCGGGCCAGCGCCAGCTATTCGTCTCGCGGCGGATCACCGCCAAGGTCGCCGCGCACTGCGCGCAGAGGGCGAAGAAGACCAGGATCGATAGCGCCGTGGGCAGGGTGAAGAGCGGCCGGCTGTCCCCTTCCCACGTGGCGGCCTTCAATTGGGCGCTCAGTTGCGTGGCCCCCTCTTCATCCTCGACGTCCTCGCCGACGGCGAAGATCACGCCCAGTGTCGCCACCACGACCTCCCGCGCCGGGAAGGAGGCGATCGCGGCGCAACCGATCCGCCAGTCCCATCCCAGCGGCTCGACGGCGGGCTCGATGAGCCGCCCCATGCGTCCGAGGATGCTCTGCCGCTGGTGGGCCGCCTGCCACTGCCGATTCACCTCGGTAAGCTGCTCGGCGAGTTCGGCGTGCCGCGGGTCCTCGGCGGCGTGGTCGGCCAGTGCCGCTTCCAGGGCCGCTGCTTGGGGCGCGTATTCGGCTTCCACCGCTTCGCTGCGGGGGAAGTAGAGGGCCGCCCAGACGAGGATCGACACGGCGAGGATCAGCGTCCCCGCGCAGCGGATGAAGACCCATCCGCGCTCGGCGACCCGGAAGAAGACCGTGCGGGGCGAGGGCCACTTGTAGCTCGGCAGTTCCATGAGGAACGCCGGCGTCCGCCCCCGGAAGAGCGTCCGCTTGAAGACCAGCGCGGCGGCCACCGCCGCCGCGATTCCCAGTAGGTAGAGGCCCGCCAGCGTCAGCCCCTGGAGGCCCACCCAGCCGCCCAGGTAACCGTGAGCGGGGACGAAGGCGGCGATGAGCAGCGCATAGACCGGCAGCCGCGCCGAGCAGGTCAGCAGCGGTGCCACGAGGATGGTGGTCAAGCGATCGCGCTCGTTCTCGATGGTCCGTGCTGCCATGACCCCCGGAATGGCGCAGGCGAACGAGGAGAGCATAGGGATGAACGACTTGCCGCTCAGGCCCACGCGGACCATGAACCGGTCCATAAGGAAGGCGCCGCGGGCCATGTAGCCGCAGTCCTCGAGAAGGGCGATAAAGAAGAAGAGAATCAAGATCTGGGGGAGGAAGACCAGCACGCCGCCGACGCCCGCAATCACCCCGTCTACGAGCAGGCTGCGGAAGGGGCCCGCCGCCATGCTCCCCTCCAGCCAGGCGCCCAGCCCCCCGGCCGCCGCCTCGATGGCCTCCATCGCCGGGACGGCCCCCGCGAAGATCGACTGGAAGACAACGAACATCACCATGGCAAAGACGGTCAGCCCCTTCAGCGGATGGGTGAGCACGCGGTCGATGTGGTCGGTCAGGCTCGTCGGCCGCTCCCCGGCACGGGTGACGACGCCGTCGAGGACCCCCCGCGCCCAGGTGTAGCGGACGGTCGTCTCCACTTCGGGTAGGGGGCAACTGGCCTCGGCAAGCCGGGAACGGGCGGCCCGCAGTGCCTCGTGGAGGCGGCCGTTCTCGGCCGCGATCAGGTCGGCCTCCAGCAGACCGTCGGCATCGAGCAGCAACCGCCGCACGGCCCAGCCGGGCAGCGGAGCGCCGCCGCCATTGGCCGCCCGCACCGCCAGCCGTTTGGTCTCCGTCTCGAACGCGTTTGGAAAGACCGCTCGCGACGGCGCGCTACGGGACGGGCCGCCTATCCGACTCTCCGAGACCTCCAGGACCTCCGGAGGTGCGCTTGGCGTCGCTGAACTGGGGGACGGACCGCTGGGCCCCGTTATAGAGGGGCTTGTAGTTGTATTTGCCAGCGTGTCCTTGAGGACCCCGATCCCTATTTTGCGGTGGGCCTGCACCGGAACCACCGGCACGCCAAGGCGCTCCTCCAGGGCAAGGAAGTCGATGACCGCTCCCTCGCGCTCGGCGAGATCCACCATGTTCACTGCCACTACCGTGGGGATCTCCAGATCGAGAACCTGGCTGACGAGATAGAGGTTCCGCTCCAGGTTGGAAGCATCGACGACGCAGAGGACCGCGTCGACGGGTGCCGTATCGGCGAGGCGGCCGAGGAGCAGTTCGACGGCCACCAGCTCATCGCGGCTCCTGGGGGCCAGACTGTAGGTCCCCGGGAGGTCAATAACTTCGACGCTGCCGCTGCCGTGCGTGAGTCGGCCGGTCCTCTTCTCCACGGTCACGCCGGGGTAGTTCCCCACCCGCTGGTGAACGCCCACCAGGGCGTTGAAGAGGGTCGACTTCCCCGTATTCGGATTACCGATCAGGGCAACGGTTTGCACTCGGGAAGGGCTGGGGGGAGGCATCGAGAATCACGAGTCCGTCAGGAGACGGCGGGCTGCGGGGCGAGCTCTCGCGGGGCGACCGGATCGTATTCGGCGAGGGGCTGGACGAGGATCTCGACCTTGGTGTCGGCGCGGAGGCAGACCTTGCTGACCCCGCCGATCTTCAGGATGCAGGGATTGCCGGCACGAAACACCTCGATTTCCAGTCCCTCGCGGAGACCGAATTCCTTGAGGCGGTGCACCTGTTCCGGGGGCCCGAACAGCCCCCGAATGAAGGCTTGCTGGCCGCTGGGCAACTGAGTCAAGCAAACGAGGCTGTCCACGGGGCACTCCGCGAAGCATTGAGGGGTAGGGAGGCGGGACTGAGAATCATTCTCAAAGCGTCCTCCATTCTAAGTATCGCTCCCGTGGTCCGCAAGGCGGCGCCGGGGTGAAAACCCCCGAGAACATCCCCTCTTTCTGGGGGCGGATGCCCACCCATCCGCGACAGAAACCCGCGAGCCGCCGCCGTGGCGGCGGAATGGCCCGAACCTCCCCTGCCTCTAGTCGGTCCAATCAGCGATCGGAATAATGGAGCGTATTATGAAGCCTTCTTCGCGGTCCTTAGCGCTGCCGCACCTCGTGCGATGGTGGTGGCTGCGCCCCGCCGGGGGGCGACAGGTGCTGCTGATGGCGCTGCCGCTGATCGTCTCGACGGCCTCGTGGTCGGTGATGCACTTCGTCGACCGCATGTTCCTCCTCTGGCACTCGACGACGGCGATGGCCGCGGCCATGCCCGCCGGCATGCTCCTCTTCGCCCTGGCCTGCCTGCCGCTGGGCGTGGCCTCGTACGTGAACACCTTCGTCGCCCAGTACGAAGGGGCGGGGCGGTCCGAGCGCGTGGGCCGTTGCGTCTGGCAGGGAGTCTGGATCGGCCTGGGAGTGGCGCCGCTGTTTCTCCTCTCCGTTCCGGTGGCCCACTGGCTGTTTGCCGCGGTGGGGCACAGCGGCGAGTTGCTCGCTGCCGAGAGCGCCTATTATCGCGTCCTCGCCTTCGGGGCCGGGGCCATGGTAATCAGCACCGCCCTGGCGGCCTTCTTCACTGGCCGCGGCGAGATGCGGGTGGTGATGGTTGTCGATTCCTCGGCCTCGCTGCTCAACGGACTGCTCGACTACGCCTGGATCTTCGGCCACTGGGGCTTCCCCGCTTGGGGAATCGAGGGAGCCGCCTGGGCGACGGTGGTCGCCCAGTGGGGCAAGGTGGCCGTCTACGCGCTGCTGGTGCACCGTTCCGTCTACCGCGACAAGTACCAGATTGTCTCGGGCCGCGTCCTCGATCCAAACCTGCTGAAGCGGATTCTCCGCTACGGCGGCCCCAACGGGCTGCAGATGGTCGTCGAGGTCGCCGCCTTCGCCATCCTGCTGCTCCTCGTGGGCCGGCTCGGCGAAGAGGCCATGGCCGCCACCACCCTGGCGCTCAACGTCAACAGCCTGGCCTTCGTGCCCATGCTGGGGATCCTTGTGGATCCTGGTTGTCGGCGTGATCTTCCTCGTCCGCTTCCTGCAGGGGCGATGGCGATCGATGCGCGTCATCGAGCCGACGTTCTTCGAGCCCGGTGCCGAAGGCGAAGAGGCGGCTGCCCCGTTTGCTGCGCGCGGCGGTGAACGGGTCGCCGAAGACGCCGTGTCGGTCAGTGCGTGACCCTGTGCGTGGCACGCAAAGATCTCGTTCCCGACAAGAGCCGGCAGCCCGTGTCTATGCCAGCCCGGTCGGGCCACTCAGGCGATCTTTCGCCGCGGCTCGCCGATCTCGAAGGCCCGCCTGTGCCGCTCTTCGCCGCCTCGCCTATCTTCGCCAGACTTTTCGGCCTGCCGAACCCGCCATCGCCCTCGCCAACGTGCCTCGCGCCGGGCAAACCAGCGCCCGGCCGGGCCGACATGGAAGAGGGCCAACCCGAGGATGATCGCCAGGCCGGCGGAAACAAGCGTGTCGCTGAGATAATGCGACCCCGACTGGATCCGCTGCAGGGCCACCAGCACGGCCAGTACCGCGAAGAGGTAGCGCCCCCGCGGATAGAGCCAGGAGAGAGCGATAGCCAGGCCTACGGCAGTGGCCGTGTGCCCGGAGGGGAAACTCTGCCCGCCGCTCCCCGCCGAGGCGAGGGGAAACCAGGATCCGAAGGTCGTCCAGACGTCCCCCTCGAAGCCGAATGCCCGGGGCCTGGTCCGCACGATGAGCAGCTTGATCACGTTGGCCAGAATACCGGCTCCCAGCGATAGTGCCGCCACTCGTGGGAGTGCCCACCGCCGCGATGGATCGAGCACTCCCAGGGTCACCAGGATCAGGAAGACCCCCATCCCGTGCCCGAAGGATTCCGACACGGTCAAGAGTTCCCGGACCAGCCGCGGCCACCTGCCCTCCAAGGACCAGAGGGCCAACCGGCAATCCACAACAAAGGCCGCCCCTCCCAAGAGGATCAGGGCAATCGCCGCCAGCGACCACCACACCGTTCTCTGGAAGGGCGCCGGCGGCGCCCTATCGACGGCTGCGGTGCTCGGCGGCATCGTCGCCTGCCGCGACTTCCTGTCGTCCGGTGAACGGTGATGAATCACAACTAAACGTCCCAAAAAAGCTCACAAGAACGGCGCCCGGCCATTTCCGCACGGCCCCATCAAGGATGGCGTCGCTTCGAGCCTTATGTCATCGGCCATCAGGGGGGACTGCGCCGAGAAAATTGCTGTTGCGAAATCCTCGACGTCGTCCTAGACTCGCCGGCCGTTCGTTCGGGTGCCCGGCGTCGCCCGGCCTTGCCGCGTCGTTCCATGGCACCCCGCGCCGTTCTTCAAGGGCGTCTTATAGGAAACTCAGCCCGATGCGCCAACAGATCATCCACCAGATTTTGATCGCTCTAGTCGCCGCGGTCGTGTTCTTCACCAATCTGGGCGCCGCCGGATTGTGGGACATGGACGAGGCCCTCTACTCTGCCTGTGCCCGGGAGATGTTGGCCCGGGGCGATTGGGTCGTCCCCGTCTTCAACGGGGAGATGTTTCCCGACAAACCGCCGCTGATGTTCTGGCTCATGATGGCCGGAATGGCGCTCTTCGGCGAGACCGAATTCGCCGTCCGCTTCTTCTCCGCCGTCTTCGGGATCGCCACGGCACTGCTCACCTACCACATTGGGAGGCTTCTATTCCGCCCGGCGGTGGGCTTTTGGGCCGGCCTCATCATGGCCTCGAACATCATCTTCACGATCTCGGCGCGGGCAGCCACCGTCGACGCCGCCCTCGGCTTCGCCACGGCCCTGGCGATGTTCTTTCTCGTCGTCGGTGCCCTAAAGGCGCAGGCGGCGGCCGAGGGGGACGCGACGGCCGGCGGTGACCGTACCGCCGTCCCCTTCTGGCCGGCCTCGTGGATCTGGTTCGCCCTCTGCTACGCGGCGGTGGGACTGGCCGTGCTGGCCAAGGGACCGATCGGTGTGATCCTCCCCGTGGTGGTCATGGGGCTCTTCCTGCTGATTTCGACTGGACCGGCGCTGAGCGCGCCGGTCGCCTCGCCACGCCGCTGGCTCGCATGGGCGATTTGGGCGCTGCGGCTCTTCTCCCCGGCGAACATCGGCCGCATCGTCTGGTGCATGCGTCCGGTTACGGCGGTGGCCGTCGTGGGTGCCGTGGCCCTGCCCTGGTACATCCTGGTGACGCTGCGGACCGGCGGTGCCTGGATCGTCGACTTCCTCACCAATTACAACCTGGGTCCGTTCGTCGAGCCCATCCTGGGCCATACCGGCCCGGTCTGGTACCACCTCGTCTCCGTGGCCGTCGGCTTCTTTCCCTGGTCGATCTTCATTTGGCCGGCGATCCTCGTGGCCTGCCGCCGCCTGCGCTACGACGATCCCCAGCGCCTGCCCGTCCTCTTCGCCGTTGCCTGGTTCGGGGGCTTCATGATCTTCTGGTCCGTCTGCGCCATGAAGCTCCCCCACTACATCCTCCCCGCCTATCCCGCCCTGGCAATGCTCACCGGCCTGTTCATCGACGAGTGGATGGCCGAGCCGGCCCGCTTCAGCCGCGTCTGGATGCGCTATGCCGCCGGCGTCTTCTTTTTCGCGGGGGCAGGGCTATTGGTGGTCATGCCGGTGGTGGCGTCGATCTTCGTCCCCGGCGAGTGGATGCTGGGGCTCGTCGGGCTGCTGCTCCTCGCCGGGGGCCTGGCGGGGCTGGTCTTCTCGGAGCGGCTGCAGCCGCGGGCCACGCTCTTCGTGTACGTAGTAACCTCGGCGGCCTTTGTCACGGCGGTGTTCGCCTTCGCGGCGCTCGGCGTCGACCGGCACCAGGACGGCCGCAAGCTCTTCGCCGCCTTCCACGCCCGGGGTGCAAACGTCGGCGATCTGGTCACCTACCGCTTCTTCCGCGAGAGTTACGTCTACTACGCGGGGCAACCCGTCTCCCACTGCGGGAGTTTCGCCGAGCTTTCGGCGAAGGCGGCGGCGGAGGGGCCGCTGAAGGTGCTCACCTTGAACAAGTACGAGGGCGAGATCCACGAGGCCTTCCCCGGCCAGTTCGAGATCCTGGCCCGCGAGCCGCGCTTCCTCCATCCCGATGAGACGGTGGTCATCCTCGCGCGCCGCCCGGCCGAGGCCGTCCAGACGGCGGAACGCCCCCGCAACACACTTCGCCCTTGAGGTGCCGGTCGGCGGCGGCATTTTTTCCCCCGCGTCCGATTGCGATTCGGCGGTTCTGCGGCGAGAATGTCGGCACCCCCGGCAGGCGGCACACCGGCATGGGGTCCGCCTGGGAACGACCGGGTGTGCGGACGACCCGCGCATTTCCTGTGCCTGCCGGAAAGGCCCCGAGCCGTTAGCCAACCCCCTTTGGGTGCCGCACCCTCTCGCAGGAGCACGACCATGTCTGCCGAGACTCTCCGCCGCCAGCTTTACGATGCCTACAAGAACCGGGCGATGATCTACTACTTGATCTACGACGAGCTCCGCAGCGAATTGGGGGCGGAACGGGCGGAGGCGGTTCTCGCCCGGGCCATCTACCGCCGCGGCCGCCAGTCGGGGGCCAAGTACGCCGACCTGGCCCCCGCCGATCTGGCAGGACTCCAGGAGCGCTTCCTCAGCGGCGTTCCCGACGAGGGGCGGATGTTCCAGCCCGAGGTCCTCCATGCCGACGACCGCTCCTTGGACATCCAGTTCCGCGGCTGCCCGCTCCGCGACGCCTGGCTCGAGGCCGGCCTGCCGGACGAGGAAGTGGCCACCCTGTGCCGTATCGCCGCCCGCGTCGACAATGGGCTCTTCGAAGGAGCGGGGTTTTCCTTTGAGAACGAAACCTGGCAGCCCGGCGGCGACGGCTGCTGCCGCCTCCACATCCGTCCCGGGTGATGCCTACCTGGCCGAGACGGAAAGCAACCGGTCGAGATGCCAGTCGAGCTCGTCGAGAGAGAAAGGTTTCGAGAGGATGGCGGCGGCGCCGGCGGCGCGGGCACGGTCGCCGTCCTCGACGCGAGGGAAATCGAGGAGCACCAGCGCCGGCGCAGGCCGCAGGCACTCGGTCAGCCGGCCCAGAACAGCCTCCTCGCTGCTGGAGAAGTCCGACGCATCGAAGAGTGCGGCGGCGGCCCCGTCGAACGCCAGGGACGCCGCGCAGCGGTCGGGGCGGATTCTTGCCGTGGCCAGCCCGCGATACCGGCAAGCGGCCGCCAGCAGCTCGTACATCTCCAGGCCGGCCGCGGCCACCACCACCAGGCCCCCGCCGTACCGCGGCGGCGCGGCGGCGCGGCACTCCGCCTGGCAGAGACCCCGCTCCTCTTCGCTGGCCGTCACCGGCAGGGCCCACGACGAGGCCACCCCCGCACGCAACCGCCGCATCTCGTTCTCCCAACGGGGCTCCCATTGGTGCCAGTAGAGACGGATGGCCGCCGGCCACGGAAAACCGGTCCGCATCTCCCCCTCGCACCAACTCCCCAAGAGTCCCACCACCCGGGCCAGCGGGGCCAAGGAGCGAAGCCGATCCACGCCGTCGGCCGCGAACTGCCCGGGGTAGGCCTGGGCGAGGACCAGGACCGCGGGGGTGAAGCCGCCCTCGGCGAGCAGGGTCTCCCCATCGGCGAGGGTAGCCGCGATGCGGAGGTCGGCGGTGCGGCCGATGGTTTCAGCCGCCTCGCGAAACTCCCGGCGTTGGGGGTTGCCCACCATGAGGACCGGCAGCGGCGAGCCCGCTCCGCGGGTTTCCATCACAGCGTCTGCTCCGTTTCGGCGATCAAGGCGCGCGCCGATGCGGCCGAGTCGACGTCGCGGAGGCGGTCGAGGAATCCGGAAACGCCGATCAGCCGGCTGAGCCGCGCCAGGACGCGCAGATGCCCGGCATCGTCCACCGAACAGATCAGGAAGTAGACATCCGTCAGCAACCCCCGGCTGCCCCCGAAGGGGATGCCCGTCGGTGTGCGTCCCAGGGCGAGGACGGCCCCACCGAGGATGCTCGCCATGGGGCGTCGGGGGTGGAGCAAGGCCACGCCGTTGTCCAACGCCGTGGGGTGGAGCTCCTCGCGGCAACGGACGGCCTCGGCCATTTTCTCCGGGTCCCAGAGGAGGCCGGTGGCCGTCACCAGGTCGACCATGTCGCGAATTACCGACGGCTTGGTGCGGGCGGCGAGGGGGATGGCGATCGCCTCCATGGGCAGGAGGGCTGCAATCGACACCTCCTCCTCGGCCGCCGAAGGAGCCGCACGCTGAAGCACCCCCTCCACCTCGAGCAGCTCCTCCTCGCAGGAGACGCCGATCCGGGTTTCCAGCCAGTGGTGGATGTCGGCGCGGTGGAACCGCCACTGGCCGGCCACCTTGCGGCCGGGGAGCTTGCCGCGGTCGGCCAACCGCATCACCTGCTGCGGAGCGATGTGCAGGTAGGCCGCCAGGCCGTCGATATCGAAATCGCCTTCCGCCATGAGTCCTTGCCGCCGCCGAATACATCGAAACGAATGCCAGAAGTGCCGCACGCCGGGCCGTAGACCCATCATCTTGGTTGCCGCCGGCTCCGTTGTCCAGGGGCCGCGGCGCCGAGCGGATCAGCGGCGGCGGCCGAGAGCGGCATCGGGGAGGGCCAGTTCGCGCCGCAAGGCCGCAACCCGCTGGGCGAGCCGGGCGAGCCCCTCCCGGAAGTCGGCGACCCGCCGGCACTCGGCCTCGACATGGGCGAAAAGATCCCGGGCCGGTGCCGGGACGAGCTGCTGCTCGGCCAGCTCGGCGATCTCGCGTCGGAGTCCCCGCCGCAATCGTCCCATGAAGGCCCAGAGCAGGAGGCCGCACCAGGCCAGGAGCCAGAAGACCGCGGCGACGTAGAACTCCACGCCGAAGACGGGCGCCGGTATCTCGGCCAGCCAGGAGTCGTAGAAGAAGTTCTTGCCCAGCCGGAAGAGCAGGAGGCCGACCATCGCCACGAGGAGCGTCTCGTAGAAGAAGCGTGTCACCGGGCCGCTCCGCCGCCGGGCGACGCGGGCGATGCGGCGGTCGACCTCGGCGGCCACTTCCGCTGCCAGGTTCTCGCCCGCACTGGCCGCCTCGGCCGTCAGCAGCGGGACGTCGTCCAGCTCGGTTTCGAGCTCGGCCTCGTCGGCGAAACCCTGGAGGACCACCGCTGCGGCCTCGAGTTCCGCCGGGCGGCACCAGGTGGCCGCGGCG
>SLBP01000090.1:0-11332 GCA_007126245.1 Planctomycetales bacterium | reverse complement strand
GGCCGGGAGGACCGAGAAAAGCACCAGCGAGATCGGCACGGCGGCCGCCAGCAGCCCCTTGCCGCCGAGCCACTCGCCTCCCGTCCGCATAGGGGAAGAAAGCGGAACCAACGGCCGTTGTCTCTTGTGATAGGGCACGGCGTACTCCTCTGTCCGCACGGACGATCGTTTGCTTCGTCTCTCTTCGCATCCCCGGCGTCGCTCGCTGCGGAGAAGGACGGCCGCGGTCGGCATCGCCGCGGAGGCGCTCCAAAATACGAACATCGCCTCTGCGGTACACCGTGTCAAGCTTCGTACCTACCCGGCCGGCCGCACGTCGGGGCCCCCTTTCGGTGCTCGCGGGGTCGGCTTCGGCGCGACGACTCTTGCCACGCCCCAGGGACGGCGGAAACCGTTGACAATGGCCGCCCCACGCGGGAACGGCCCCCATGGAGGCGACGATCGGGGCGCACCCTTCCGGCAACGATGCCGGTCTTCCAGCCTTCGGCGCGGCTCAAGAAGACGTTGACCCCGCCGCCGCGGCAAGCTAGAATCCTAAGGAGTGATCCTCTTCGCAAAGCATTGACCTGCATGAGGTTGTGGCTAGAGCCATGCCCGCCTCCCCCGCGGCGAATCCCTCCCAGTCCGACTCGGTTCCCGTTTGGCGGCGACGGCCTGCCGTCCCCAGTTGGGCCCTCTCGCTCCTCTTGCACCTCGCGGCCATCGTCACCCTGGGTACCGCCTTCTCCGCGACACCCATGGGGACCGGCGCGCCGGATCGCCTCGCCGAGGTGGGCATTGCGCTCAAGCACACGATCGAGGAACGCGAGTATTACCAGTCGGAGGATTCGGGTCCCGAGGCCCACGAAGAGTCGACTGCCGAGGGGCTCGCCGAGCTACTCGCCGCCGAGCCCTCCGTGGCGCCGATGGAGCTCATGCCCGAACTCCCTGCGATCGGCCCCGGCGCCTTGCTGGAAGGCATCCCCGACGCCAACCTGGCGACGGCGGGCCCGCCGGGGCGGCTTCGTCCCTCCGGCGGAGCGACGCGGACGAGTGTCTTCGGCCTGGAAGGCGAGGGGAACCGGTTCGTCTACGTCTTCGACCGTTCCGGGAGCATGGGCGGCATCGGCCGTTCGGCGCTGGATGGCGCCAAGGCGGAGCTGCTGGCCAGCCTGGAGCACCTGGAGCCGAGCCACCAGTTCCAGGTGATCTTCTACAACCACCTGACCTGGAGGTTCCAGCCCCGAGGGCAGCCGGTCGGCGGCCTGGTCTTCGCCACAGAACGGAACCTCGAACACGTCCGCCGCTTCGTCAACTCGATCACCGCCGACGGCGGCACCGACCACGTGCCCGCACTCATGGAGGCCATCTCCCTGGGCCCCGACGTGATCTTCTTCCTCACCGACGCGGACGAACCGCAGATCACCGCGGGGCAACTGGAACGCATCGCCCGCCGCGCCGCCGGCATCACGATCCATTGCATCGAGTTCGGCTTCGGGCCCCACCCCGGCGGCGAAAACTTTATCGCCCGCCTGGCCCGCCAGAACATGGGCCGCTACGGGTATGTCGACGTCACGCGGCTTTCCCGATAGTGCCGTCACCATAACACCACCACATGGAGGGGTAGACTTCTCAGGGGTCCGGCGAAGACTGTCACATTCGGACAGCCGTACCCCACGAGAGACCTAGCCATGGCACAGGATATTGCGGTAGGACCCCACCAAGGCGACCAGTTCGATTTCGGAGGGTTGGGAGTTCACTGGAAGATCGAAGGTGACCAAGCGGGGGGACGCTTTGCCGTGGTCCATCATCCCATCGCCCCTCGGGCCCTGGCAGCCCCGCTGCACTACCACCACAACGAGGATGAGTATTCCTACGTGAAAGAAGGTACACTAGGGGCACTGCTGGGGGAGGAGGTGGTCACGGCCGGGCCCGGCACCTGGGTCTTCAAGCCGCGCGGGCAATGGCATACCTTCTGGAACGCCGCCGAGACCCCGTGCACGATCATTGAAGTCATATCGCCGGCGGGGTTCGAACGCTTTTTCCGCGAGGTCGCCGATGCCTGGGGTGACCTCGCGCAGTTCGCCGCGATCAATCGCAAGTATTCCCTGGAGATGGACTTCGACAGCGTTCCCCGGCTCTGCGAACGGTTCGGATTGACCTTTCCGGAACTGAAGGGAGTCTCCTGATGGCGAGAGCCGTGGAGGTGTTGGCGGTCTTGGTGATCAGCGGCTTGGGCGCGTCTCGAGCCCTGGCCGAGGACGTCGTCCATTATCTCGACGGCGATGGCCGTCCCGGGCGGGTTTCCGGCCGCATTGTCGACTTGACCGGAGAGGCCCTGCACATCGAGCTTCCCGGGGGCCAGGAACGGATCATCCGCGACGCGCGCGTCCTCCGCGTGGAGACCGACTACCTTGCCGACCAGGACCGCGGCGACGCCGCCATGGCCGCGGGCGAATTCGCCCGGGCGCTGAGCTTCTACCGCCAGGCGCTCGCCGCGGAAGAGCGCGTCTGGGTGCGGCGGCAGATCATCGCCCAGTCGATCCGCTGCCAGGAGGCCCTCGGCGACTGGGCGGCGGCCGGAGAGAGCTTCCTGGCCCTGGTGCGCAGCGACCCGCAGACGCTCCACTTCGACTGGATTCCCCTGCAATGGATCGCCGCGATTCCCTCACCGGTATTGGAAGATGCGGCGCGTCGTTGGCTGGAAAGCAGCGAACCCGCCGCCGTGCTGCTCGGCGCCAGCCACCTGATGCCCACGGCCTCGCGAGGGACGGCCGTGGCGCGGCTCGGCGAGCTGGCTGCCCACGCCGAGGCTCCCGTGGCCCCCCTCGCCCGGGCGCAACTCTGGCGCCACGAGTTGGTCGGTGGCGAGTTGGCGCGCGTGCAGTCCGCCAGCCGCGCCATCGAGGATTTCCCGGAGCCGCTCCGTGCCGGCCCCTACTATGTCGTCGGCAACGCCTTCCTCCAGCACCGGCAGTGGGAGGATGCAGCGATCCATCTCATGCGCGTCCCCATTCTCTATCCTCGACATCGGGACCTCGCCGCGCGGGCGCTGCTCGACGCCGGCCGGGCACTGGAACGGCTCGAGCGTCCGGAGGCGGCTGCCCGCCTCTACTACGAGATCCTCCGCGACTACCCCGGCAGCCCCGCAGCCGGGGAGGCCCGGGCGCGGCTCGAAGGGTCGTGATACCGCCGGCAGCCATGGTGGGGAGGCGGTGTTCTTACCCAGGCCCCTACGGCCGGCTCGGGAATCCGCGATGCGGGCCGCAGAGAGCCAGCCAGTCGACGTTTCCGTCGAGCGCGGCGGCCTGCCAGGACACTTGGGCGAGCAGGGGAACGCCGCAGCGCGCGGCCAATTCGCTACCGTTGGAAGTGAGGCTGGCGTCGTCGGCGGCAGGGCGAACGTCGTTCAAGATCACCCCGGCCACCGCCATCCCGCCCCCATAGCCGCGGGCGGCATGAAGCGTCAGCAGGGTGTGATTGATCGTCCCCAGGCGGTTCGCCGCTACGACCAGCAGGGGGAAGCCGAACTCCAAGGCCAGGTCGGCCACGTAGAGCCGATCGCCCAGGGGCGAGAGCAGGCCGCCGGCACCTTCAACGATCACGACCTCGCTCTCGGCCAGCCAGTAGTCGAGCCCGCGTCGCATGAGCCCGTCGTCGAGCTCCCGGCCTTCGGCACGTGCGGCCAGATGGGGGGCCAAGGGGGCCAGGAACCGTTGCGGGCAGACGCGGTCGAGCGTTCCCGGCCGGCCGGCGGCCTCCCAGAGGGCCAAGGCGTCATCGGCCACGAGAAATTCACCTTCGCGGCGGCACCCGCTGGCTGCCGGTTTGTAGACGCCGACCCGCACACCACACTCCCGCAACACCGCGGCCACGAGTGCGGCGACGAACGTCTTCCCTACCCCGGTATCGGTGCCGGTGACGAACAGACCCCGCGAACCGAACGCACCGCTGGGGCTCAATAGATCTCGGCCCCCGGCTCATTGACCTGGCGGGTTGCGTACTGCAACAACTCGTTGGCGCGGCGCACAAGGTCATCGGGCGAATGCGCTGCGGCAGGATCGGCTAGCGAAGCGTCGCGAGCGACGAACTTGCCGCGGCAGTGCTGGCACACAACGGCCTTGCCCAAGTACTCCACGCGTACCTGAAGGCGGCGGCCGCACGTGGGACACCCCTGAACGAAGTACGTTGGGTTAGACAAGCCGGTACCTCCTATTTACCAACTGACCATCCATCCGACGCCGCCATTTTACGCGATGAGTTCACGCCTTTCAACCGTTCTCGTACGTTTCGCGACCTGTTGCTGCCACGGACACGCTGCCGAATCCCTGCTTCCATTTCGCCTATCCCGTACATTTAACCCATTATCAAATCGAGACACGCTCGGCTGCCGCGAGCAATCGGCGAACAACCGCTGCGGAACGACGATCCTTCGGCAGGCCAGGCCAACGGCGACTACCGGCGCGAGTCCATGAGAAGAAAGACTGCTCAGAATGTGCCGAGGTTCGCCTTGAAGGCGACCATCGCGAGGAGGTATCCGGATCCGTAAAGCGCGCGGCACCATTCATCAAACAGCGCGGCGGGCCAGAAGGCCGCGCCAAATCAACCGTACTCTATGGCAAGCGGCGTGTCGAGGGCAAATCACGTAGAAAAGGCAAGGAGGGGTGGCATGCAACACGGCAGCCATGCTGCACTGGGCCCCCGCCGAATGTGCTCCTGATTCACACACCCCCCTTGTGTGCGACCCTGCCGCGGCCTGCACAACGGTTGCTATCGGCGCATCCTCTACCACTGCTTAAGCGTGGGACCAATTAATCAACAGAATACCTCACTTGGGTACTTGGTGTTGGCGTATACAAATAGTCCACAAGTGTGGTTTCGGCCCTTCTTCCTCTCAAGCTCTCTAGCCCTCATTCGCACCATAGCGACAGCTTTGACCTTTTAGGGGGGTGACTGTACTCCCCCCTAAGTGGCATCCAACGTTTCAAAGTCGCAAGGCCGGCTCGGCGGAGGGGTCGCGGGATGCCATCGCCGTCCGCCGCATGGCGGGCTGGAAGACGCGCCCCAGGGGGCTGACCAGAATCGCGGGCAGAACGATCAGGTCGGCAACCAGGGCCGCGAAGAGGAGCGAGAACATGAGCCATGAGAAGCGGGCTGTGGGAACGAAGGCGCTCAGGGAGAAGACCAACATCCCCAGTGTACAGACGAGCGTCGTCTGCACCATGGCCGTGCCGCAGCGGGTGTAGGCGAAGCGGACCGCGCGCGGGCGGTCCTGTCCGTCGGCGATTCCCCGCCGGAACCAGGTGACGAAATGGAGGGTGCCGTCCACGGCGATGCCCAGGGCCGCACTGGCGGTCATCATCGAGCCGATTTCGACCTGCGCCCCCATCCAGCCCATGGCGCCGAAGACGAGCACACTCGGCAGCAGATTGGGCAGCATCGCCAATAGCCCCGCGCGGGCCCCGCGGAGGAGAACCCCCATGGTCAGGCCGATCATGGCGAAGGCCGCCATAAAGCTCCAGAAGAGGTCGAGCAGTAACTGCGACTGGGCCGCCTGAACGAGCGGCACCCCCCCGGTGATCACCGTCTCCGGGCGCCCTTCCCCTTCCGCTGCAAGGGCTTCATCGACAACCTCGTGAAGCCTGTCGAGCAAGGGGCCGAACTCCAGCTTCCGGTGGGCCGCCACCCGCACGCTGATCCGCCACATCTGCTCGTCTTCGGTCTCCAAGAGGTACTGCGTCTCCACGAGCAGGTCGCGGGCTTCCTCCAACCGCCGCCTGAGCACGGTCCGCTGCACCACGGCCATGACCCCCCGCGGGTCTTCCGGCAGCGCGGGGGCGAAGGTGGCCGCGGAGATGGTGGTCCCCACTTCGTCGAGTGCATCGATGCTCCGCTGGATGTCGCGCACCGCCAGGAGGCGGTCGAGCAGCGCGGCTTCACCGTCGCGAGGGTAAAGGAGGACGACTTCCACGGGCACCAGCGGCCCCACGTGGGTCTCCAGCCAGCGGTAGTCGCGGATGACGCGGGCGTCGTCGCGGAACATGGCGTGGATACGGACGGTCGTCTCGAGCTGGGCTATCCCCATTCCGGTCACCAGCAGGGCGATGCCGGCCGCGGCGAGAATGGCACCGTGGAAGCGGGCCACGGGGCGGAAGAGCCGCCCCCAACGCCGCCGGCGCTGCCGTTGCCTGAGGCGCATCGCCTCCCGGTCGAAGTGGCCCTCCTCGTCACCGTGAGGTGAGAAGGGTTCGTCGGGCGTGAGCCCCGCCGCCCAGCGGCGCGGCGGAAACTGCGCCAGCAGGGAAGGGAGCAGCGCGAGAAGGATCACCAGCCCGCACATCACCGCCGCCGCCGAATAGGCGCCGAAGCGGGATATGGGGACGATCTGGCTGACCGTCAACGAGCCCAGCCCCAATGCCGTGGTCGCCGCGGCCAGACCGCACGGGACCAGCGCGTGCCGCACCGCCAGTCGGGGCGCTCCGGCCAGCCCCGCCTCGTGGACGGCGTCGCGGTAGTAATTCACCAGGTGGAGCGCCGCCGAGACCGAAAGGACGTACACCAGCGAGGCCATCACCAGGAGGACGGAGTCCATGTACGAGCCGGTGAAGTGGATCAGCGCGACGGCGAAGACCTGGCAGGAGATGGCCGTCAGGAACACCATCCCCGCCAGCACCACGCCCCTGAGGCAAATAATCAGGATTGCCGAACAGATGGCGAAGCAGGCGGCGTTCAGCAGGAGCAGCCCCTCTTCGCTGGCCTGGTCGATGGCCACCCCGTCCGCCGTGGGCCCGGCCACGTGGATCGACTCGGGATCGAGGCCGACCCGCTCCTCGGCGGCCTGATAGACCCAGGCCAGAGCGGCGTGGCGGTCGTCGCGGCCGGCCTCGGAGATGAAGGCCACCAGGCAGGTCGTTTCCCAATCGGGGCCCACGAGCCACCCCTGCATGCGGTGCAGGGCTTCCTGAGGCGAGAGCCTGGCCGTGTCGACCAGGTCGCGGAAGACTTCCGGCCCGGTGAGGACGCGGCGGAAGAGGACGGCGGTCTCGGTGCCGCGGACCGGCGGCGCCGGCTCGAGGAGCGCCTCCGCAAAGACCTCCAGCCGGGGATCGTCGAACGTGCAGCCGGGCCAACTGACCATGAGCAGCTCGTCGCCGCCGAAGTGCTCGACGAACCAGTAGAGCTGCTGCGTCTCCTCGAACCGCGGCGGCAGCCAGTCGGCCGGCCGGTTCATGTTGCTCTGCCAGGCGCGGTAGGCGCCGACGAGCACCAGGGGCGCCGCCGCCGCGTAGATCGCGAACACCCAGAGGCGGAAACGCGGGCCGTACAGGGTGTCGAACGACATGCCGTCTTCTGTCCGTCAGGGGCCCCGGTTGACTCTCGGCGACGGCCTTCCTTTCCCGCTCCCGCCGTCGGTCACGCGTGCCCCGTGCGGATCACGCCGGCCGCCTCGCAACCGGTGCGGTCCCCGCCGCAAACCCTTAAGTGTAGCAACGGCCCGTCGCTGCGCCAGCCGGGGCCGCCGCCGGGGCGCCGCTTCGTGCGCCTCGGCTCCGTTGCCGCCGCGGCCGGGCATGGTACAATCGGCAACAACTTGCAACGGCTGGGGGCGGAAACCACCGGGACAGGTGAACGAAATATGGATCGCATCGAGAACAAGACCGTCTTGGCATGCTTCGCCCACCCCGACGACGCCGAGATCCTCTGCGGGGGCACCCTCGTCCGCCTCGCCGATGCGGGCTGGGAGGTCCACGTCGCCACCCTCGCTCCCGGCGACTGCGGCACCATGACCGAGAACCGCTGGGACATCAGCTCCATCCGCACCCGCGAGGCCCAGGCGGCAGCCGCCATGATCGGCGCCGCCTACCACTGCCTCGACGAACGCGACGGGCTGATCGTCTACGACAAGACCACCGTGCAAAAGGCCGTCGACCTCTTCCGCCGCGTGAACCCCGCCCTGGTCTTCACCCACGCCCCGAGAGACTACATGGTGGACCACGAGATGGCCTCGCTGGTGGTCCGCGGCGCCAGCTTCCTCTTCGGAGCGCCCAACGCCTCGGCCTTCCCGCTGAAGCCGGGCGCCGCCGTGCCGTATTTCTACTACTGCGATCCTGTAGGCGGCATCGATCCCCTCGGCCACCCCGTACAGCCGACCACGTACGTCGATATCAGCCGCACGCTGGAGAAGAAGGCGGCCATGCTCGCCTGCCACGCCTCGCAGCGGGAATGGCTCCGCGCCCACCACGGCGTGGACGAGTACATCGACGCCATGCGCCGCCTCGCCCGCCAGCGCGGCGGCGACACCGATGTCGAAGCCGCCGAGGGCTTCGTCCAACACCGCGGCCACCCCTATCCCACCGACGACCTGCTCGGGGCGCACTTCGCCCCCAAGTAACCGCGGCGGTCCGCCGCCGCAACGGCTTCACTTCTCGAACCCAAGGAGGCTGGCGATGGCCAAGAAGATCAATCTCCTCACCACCATAGAGGGCTCCCTCCTGGAAGGCTTCTATCCCGCGGGCTGGGACCTCCGGAAGATGGACCGCTGTGCCGCCATGGACCTCAAGCGCCTCACCACGCCCGCCAGGCACTGGCACGAGAAGTTCCGCCCCGCGGCCGTCCGCGACGTCGCCGCGATGGACCGCCGCATGGGCGAGGCCATCGCCGACCAGATCGAGCAGACGCACCGCCGCGGCCAGGAGCTGGCGCTCATTCTCCCCGTGGGCCCCATGGGGATGTACACCCACGTGGTGCGGCGGATCAAGGCGGCGCGGATCACCTGCGAGCACGTCCACACCTTCAACATGGACGAGTGGTCGGACGCGGCGGGCAACACGTTCCCCGGCGACCAGCCGGGCGGTTTCGAGCACGCCATGACCGACGCCCTCTTCGGCCCCCTGGGCCGCTACACTGTGCCCGCCGAGCAGCGGAACTTCGCCACGAAGCGGAACCTCCCCACCTACCCGGCCAAGATCGCCGCCCTGAAGGAGGAGGGCGCCCGGCTGGTGACCGTCTACGGCATCGGCCGGGTCTGCCACATCGCCTTCTGGGAGCCGCACATGGCCGCCGAATACCCCGCGCTGGAAGACTGGAAGGAGGCGACCCACAAGATCGGCGTGGCCCTGCAGCCGCTGACCATCGAGCAGAACGCCGTCACCAGCTTCGCCAGCCGCTTCACGCTCATCCCCTGCTTCGCCAACACCGTCGGGCCGGGGCTCTTCCTCAAGAGCGACTACTGCATCGGCGGCGCCGACGGCGCCTACCCCGACCGCGGCGCCCAGTGGCAGGGAATGAGCCTCTGCGTGACCCTCCAGTACGGCCCCGACCCCTGGCTCCCCTCGACCTTCATGCCCACGCTCCCCGGCCGGCTCTTCTTCCTCAAGCCGCTCGCCGGACCGCTGGTGCCCGAGGCGCATTAGCACCGGCCGGCGGTCACGCGGCCCAGGTGGTCCGCGCCGGGCGGGAGCGGAGGCCGTTGGCCTCGCGGTCGTCGATGAACTCCTCCTTTTCCGGGTCGAATCGGAGCGTGCGCTGGAGGATCCAGGAGAGGGCGGCCGCGTGGCAGGCGACGTGGGAGCTGCGCATCACCCGCGAATTGGCCGACGGCTCCTCGCGCGACTTGATGCAGTCGAAGAAGTCGCGGGCATGGGTGGCGACGTCGATCCCCCGCTCCGGCCTGCCGATGGCGGCTTCCAGCTCCTCCCGGAGCGACGCCGGCTCGACCTCGATGCCCCCGTTGTCGCCCGCCTCCACCCAGCCCTCCTCGCCCACGAAGCGGACCGGGCAGGTCCCCAGCTCCTGGATCCACCCGGGGCGCTCGCCGAAGGGCGTCTCCAGGCAGTCGAGCACCAGGGTGACGCCGTTGGCATAGCGGGCCTGGATCTGTTTCCTGGAAGGCTCGAACTCGACGGGCGCCGTGCCGTCGGCGTCGTTGGCCCATTGGCAGAGATCGACGGTGTGGGCGCCCCAGTCGAGCAGCCGCGCGCCCGAGTCGTAGTCCCAGTAGCCGCGCCAACCCCCGGCCACGTACTGCTGGTTGTAGGGGCGCCAGGGAGCCGGTCCCAGCCAGAGGTCCCAATCGACGACCTCGCGCGGCGGGGTGGGCTCGCCCGAGAGCCAGGCCGTCCGGATCTCCGGCGTGTAGACCGAGGCGTAAAGGGTCTTGAGTCTGCCCAGCCTGCCGCTGCGGGCGAGTTCCACGGCGGCCTGGAAGTTGGCCACGCTCCGCCGCTGCGTGCCGGCCTGGAAGACGCAGCCGGTCTCCCGGACCACCTCGTCGAGCGTCTGGCAGAGCTCGGTCGTCAGCCCGCAGGGCTTCTCGCTGAAGACGTCCTTGCCGGCCTGCGCGGCGAGGATCGAGGCCGGCGCGTGCCAATTGTCGCCCGTGGCGATCATCACGGCGTCGACGTCCGGCCGGGCCAGGAGCTCGCGGAAGTCGCGGTAGACCGCGCAGTCGCCGTTCCCGTAATGCGCGTCGACGAGCTGCTTCCCCTCCTCCCGCCGGCTGGCCTGCACGTCGCAGACGGCCACGCACTGGCAGTCCTCCTGCGGGAGGATGCCGCCGAGGTTGTAGGTGGCCCGCGGCCCGACGCCGATCACGCCCAGCGTGATCCTTTCCGAAGGGGCCGCCCTCCCCGCGGCCCCCCGGACCGAGGCGGGCACGAACCAGGGGACGGCCGCCCCGACCGCCAGAGAGCGCTTCAACACGTCGCGCCGCGTGAGTTCTCCAATCGTTCTTGGCACGGTCTCTCTCCCGTTTTCGAGATGGATGATGGCGACACCGCCCCCGTTGGGGCACGGGCCGAGACGGCTGCGTCCGTCAACGCCCACCCGCTATTCTGATCGCCGGTCCGGCGCCGCGAAAGTCCCCGGCGGCCGGCGGGGGGCGCCTCCCCGCGCGCGGGCAGGTGGGAATCCCATTGCGTAGCCCCCCTCGGCCTCGGCACGGCACAGAGGCCTATAATGTACGCCGCACAGGCCCTGTGCGGTGCAGCGGTCGGGAGGACGTGCTACTCGAGTGGGGCCTGGTGGGCCGGACGATCACGGCCTGGTAGGATTCGCTCGGGCTCGGCACGGCACAGAGGCCTGTGCCGCGTACCATAATGTACGCCGCACAGGCCCTGTGCGGTGCAGCGGTCGAGAGGGCGTGCTACTCGAGTCGGGCCTGATGGGCCGGACGACTACGGCCTGGTAGGATTCGCTCGGTCTCGGCACGGCACAGAGGCCTGTGCCGCGTACCAAGACGGATCAGTCGCCGTGCCCCGCGCCGCGGAGGACCGGGATCGCGTAGACGGTCTCGCCGTCGCGCTCGAACTTGCGGCCGCCTTTGCGGAGGATGGCGTCTTCGGCGACGTCGGCG
>SLBP01000042.1:0-11363 GCA_007126245.1 Planctomycetales bacterium | reverse complement strand
GCCGGTACTTTCCACTCCCGATTCGCGCCTCGGTGTCCTCCGTTCCCTCCTGTTTCAAAAAGGTGGCCACGACGCCCGCTCTCTGGTCGTTCTTTTCTTGAACAGAAGGAAACTGAGGGAATAGAGAGGAGAGAACGAGAGCGCGCGCGGCGCCGGTACTTTCCACTCCCGATTTGCCCCTCGGTGTCCTCCGTTCCCTCCTGTTCCAGAAAGGTGAAGTGACCGAGCGTGCCGCCCACTACTGGTAGACTCGAGTTGGACAGACCGCTAGTGCCGCCGCGGCGGTTGTGTTCTCTTGTCTCTGCCCGGGCGCTCGCTGCCCAGAGAGGCTTTCCACTGGCGGAGCTGCTCGAAGGCGGCGATGGGGGAGAGCTGGTCGAGGTCGAGCTGCTTGAGCTC
Organism: Planctomycetales bacterium; assembly: GCA_007126245.1. Lineage (GTDB taxonomy): Bacteria > Planctomycetota > Planctomycetia > Pirellulales > Thermoguttaceae > SKOZ01. The sequence continues at coordinate 10,964 of SLBP01000042.1, read as the reverse complement.
GTCGACGATGGGATGGTCGGCGGGGCCGAAGAGGGTGAGCTGGAGCTCGGCGGGCGGCGAGGCAGGCTCCTCGAGGGCGAAGGCGGCGCGGCCCTCGGCGTCGAGGTGCTCGTCTTCGAGGCGGGCGAGGATGTCCTTGGCCCGCTCGACGACCCTCTTGGGCACGCCCGCCAGCCGGGCCACGTGGATGCCGTAGCTCTTGTCGGCCGCCCCGGGGACGATCTTGTGGAGGAAGATCACCTCGTCCTGCCATTCCCGGACGGCCACGTTGAGGTTCGTCACCCCGGGGAGAACGCGTTCCAGCTCGGTGAGCTCGTGGTAGTGGGTGGCGAAGAGGGTGCGGCAGTTCTGGTGGGCGTGGAGGTGCTCGACCACCGCCCAGGCCAGGGAGATGCCGTCGTAGGTGCTCGTGCCGCGGCCGATCTCGTCGAGGATCACCAGGCTCCGCTCCGTGGCGTTGTGGAGGATGCGCGCCGTCTCGGTCATCTCCACCATGAAGGTGCTCTGGCCGCGGGCGAGCTCGTCGCTGGCTCCTACGCGGGCGAAGACGCGGTCGGCGATGCCCAGGGTCGCCTCGCGCGCGGGGACGAAGCCGCCCATCTGCGCCATGACGGCGATGAGCGCCACCTGGCGGATGTAGGTGCTCTTGCCCGCCATGTTCGGACCGGTGATCAGGGCGATGGGGCTGCGCTCGCCGCCCAGCTCGGTGTCGTTGGGGACGAAGGTTCCCTCGGGCTCGGTGACGTCGAGCACGGGATGGCGGCCGTCGACGATCCGTAAGATGGGCTCCTCGACGAGCCGCGGCCGGCAGTAGTTCCGCCCGCGGGCCAGATCGGCGAGGGCGGCGAGCACGTCCAGCTCGGCCAGCACGGCGGCGGCGGCCTGGATCCGCTGCCGCTCGGCGAGGACCGCTTCGCGGAGATCGGCGAAGAGCTGGTACTCCAAGTCTTTGGCCTTCTCGTCGGCGGTGAGGACCTTCTCTTCGTACTCCTTGAGCTCGGGGGTGATGTAGCGTTCCGCCCCTTTGAGCGTTTGCTTGCGGATGTACTCGGGAGGGATCCGCTCGCGGTGGGTGTTGGTGACCTCGATGTAGTAGCCGAAGACCTTGTTGAAGCCGACCTTGAGGCTGGGGATGCCCGTCCGCTCCGTCTCCCCGGCCTGGTAGCGGGCGATCCACTGTTTGCCGCCGCGGGCCAGCTCCCGCAGGGCGTCGAGCTCGCCGGAGAAGCCGTCGCGGACGATGCCGCCCTCGCGGGCACTTAAGGGGCAGTCGTCGACCAGGGCCGCTTCGAGCCGCGCCCGCAGCTCGGCGCAGAGGTCGAGCTCCCCTTCCAACTCTTGGAGATGGGGGCTCGTGCGTGCCGCGATGCGGGCTTTGACCGCCGGGAGCGCGCGGAGGGTGCGGCCCAGGAAGCTGAGGTCCCGCGGCGTGGCCCGCTGGGTGGTGACGCGCGTCACGAGCCGCTCCAGGTCGTAGACGCCGCGGAGGGCCTCGCGGAGGGCGTCGCGGAGGGCCGCGTCGTCGAGGAGCTCTTCGACGGCCTCGTGCCGGCGGGTGATCGCCGCCAGGTCGGCCAGCGGGTTGGCGACCCACTCGGCGAGGAGCCGCGACCCCATGGCGGTGATCGTGCGATCGAGGACGGCCAGCAGGCTCCCTTCGCGGCGGCCCTCGCGGATGGTGCGGGTGATCTCGAGGCTGCGGCGGCTCGGCCCGTCGATCTCCAGGACCCCGGCGGTGCGGTAGGGGACGAGGCGGTCGATATGCGCCAGCGAGGTCTTCTGCGTCTCGGCGAGGTATTCGAGGATCGCCCCGGCGGCGCGGACCGCCTGGCGGTCGGCCGGGGCATCGGTGAAGCCGAAGCCCTCGAGGCTCGCGGTGCCGAAATGCCCGGCGAGCGCCTCGGCGGCCTCGGTGGCGGCGAAGGCCCAATCGGGGCGGCGGGTGACCATCGTCCTTTCGGCGAATTGCGGGGGGAGGGCGTCGTCGCCATCGGCCACGAGGCACTCGGCCGGGGCAACGCGGGCGAGCTGGTCGGCCACGGCGGCTGCCGCGAACGCGGCCGCCACGAACCGCCCCGTGGAGAGCTCCACCCAGGCCAGTCCCGCGGGATCGCCGCCCGCCAAGGCCGCCAGATAGTTGCTCTCCCGCGGGTCGAGCAGGGCCTCGTCGGTGATGGTGCCGGGAGTGACGACGCGGGTGACCTCGCGGCGGACGAGCCCCTTGGCCTCTCGGGGATCCTCGACCTGCTCGCAGACGGCCGCCCTCATGCCGGCGGCGATGAGCTTGGCGAGGTAGCTCTCGAGCTGGTGGTGGGGGAAGCCCGCCATAGGGATGGCGTTCTCCCCCTTGTCGCGGCTGGTGAGGGCCAGGTTGAGGATGCGGGCCGCCGTCTTGGCGTCGTCGTAGAAGAGCTCGTAGAAGTCGCCCATGCGGAAGAGGAGCAGCGCCTCGGGGCAGGCGCGCTTCGCCTCGTGGTACTGCCGCATCATGGGGGTGATCGCCGTGGTCATAGGGCCATGCTAGCAGATCACCCTGGGGCGCGCAGGGGGGCGAACTCGGCCGAGGCCGCCCCTCTCGCTTCGCCAGGCGAGCGACATTCGACAGGCGAGCTGACAGGAGAGCAGTGCAGATGGGGGAACTCGAGGGAGACAGACCACGCCCGGCGTTTGCTCGGGGGCGAAACGGCAGCTAGAATCGAAAGGGACTCCCCCTCAAGGAGTTGCGCCATTCGATCGGCGAAGACAGCGGTCTTGAGCATCCTTCCGAACGCGGCAATCGATGGTGGAATCCAACCGGCAGCAGCAGACCGCACCGACGTCCGCACCGCTGGGGGTTTCCGAGGGTTCTACCCAGGGTGTCTCCGCGGGTCCCGTTGGTGGGGCGATGGCCGATCCGGACGCCCTGGCCTCGCTGTCGGCGGCCGTGGCCCGCGACCGCCGCGCCCGGCCCCCGGGAGGTCGCCAGGGGGAAGCCCACGCCACGGCGGAGGCGGCTGGTCGGCATGAGCGAGTCCGCACCATTTCAGGAGATACCGGCCGGCGGGGGCGGGCCGTCGCCGTGGAGGCTGGCGAGGCCGGCTCCGAGGACCTTGGCAGGATCGCCCTCGACAACGCGCCGCCGTGGTTGGCGAGCGCCTTGTTCCACCTGGCGGTGATGATCCTCCTCGGGCTGTGGATGATCTCCTTCCAGGCCCGCGAACGGATCGAGTTGCGGGTGGACCCCGTCTTTGCGGAACAGATCGGCGAACAGTTGGAGTTCGCGTCGCCGCTGACGGCGACCGACGAGACGCGGGTGGAAGAGCCGCTCTGGACGCCCGACGAGCTGCCCCTGGTGCTCGATCCCCTGGCGGCACCGCCCGAGCTCGCGGATCGGCTCATCGAGGGGACCACGCCCGTCGACGTTGCGGTGCCCCAGATCGGCCTGGCGCTCTCCGGGCGGGAAGAGGGGCGGCGGCAGGTCCTGCTGGCGGCCCACGGCGGCACGGAGACCACCGAGGCGGCCGTCCGCCGCGGCCTCGAGTGGCTGGCCCGCAATCAGCAGCGCAACGGCTCCTGGAGCCTCACGGGGCCCTACCGCGACGGGGGCATGGACGAGAACCGGCCCGCCGCCACGGCGATGGCCCTCCTCGCCTTTCAGGGCGCGGGCCACACGCACCAGCGGGGCGACTTCCGCGATAACGTGGCCCGCGGCTGGCAGTGGCTCCTCCGGCAGCAGGACGAAGACGGCTGCTTCTTCAGCGAGGGCCAGATGTCGCACCGCTTCTACACGCAGGCGCTGGCGGCCATCGCCCTCTGCGAGCTCTACGCGATGACCGGCGACGCCGACTACCGCGAACCGGCGCAGAAGTCGATCGACTACCTCGTCCGCACCCACGCTCCCGAGGGGGGGTGGAAGTATCTCCCCGGGGTCTCCAGCGACCTGTCGGTCACCGGCTGGGTCGTCATGGCCCTGCAGAGCGCGCGGATGGGCGGGCTGGAGGTCCCCAGCGACACGTTCCGCCGCGTGGAACAGTTCCTCGACGCCCTGGCCGTCCGGGACGGCACCCGCTACCCCTACGAGATCGGCCACCAGTACACCCTGGCGATGACCGCCGAGGGGATGCTCTGCCGCCAGTATCTCGGCTGGCCGCGGGATGATCCGCGGTTGCTCGATGCCGCGGAGTGGTTTCTCGAGCCGGACCACCGCATCACCTTCGAGCCCGAACGCGGCGAGTACGGCCGCGACGTCTACTACTGGTACTACGCCACCCAGGTGCTCCACCACATGCAGGGCGACCCCTGGCGGCGCTGGAACGCCGTGATGCGGCAGGTGCTCCCCGAGCACCAGATCACCGAGGGGCGCGAGGCGGGAAGCTGGGACCCCGCCCACCCGCAGAACGCCCAGTGGGAAGACATCTGGGGCCGCTTCGGCGGCCGGCTCTACGTAACCTGTTTGTCGATCTACATGCTGGAGGTCTACTACCGTCACCTCCCCTTGTACTCGGACATCTACCGGTGATCCTCGCGGCGGGATAGCCCGACGGCGCCGCCAACGGCCGCCGCCGCGGGGCGTGCGGGCAGGGGGGGAAATCCTGGTGGTCGCGGGCAGCGAAGTCTTTTACAATGGGTGCCAGACCCGCGAGGGTTCCTTCCATCCCCTACGTTCTTGCGATGCGGAGCCGAATATCATGGCAGACGATCATCACCTGGGCCGTCGCGACTTCCTGCGCCACACGTTGGCTGCCGGTGCGGGCGGGGCGGCTTCGTTCGCCGCCGTTTCCGGGAGGGCAGCGGACGACGCCCCGGCGAGCCAGGCGCCCGATGCGCCCCCAGCTTCCGACAGCGACATGCCCTACGGGACGATCGGCAACGTCCGCATCAGCCGCATCATGCTGGGCGGGAACCTGGTCTCCGGCTACATGCACGCCCGCGACCTCCGCTACGTGGGGCCGCTCTTCCGCGCCTACGTGACCGAGGAGAAGATCTTCGAGACCTTCCGCCTGGCCGAGGCGCAGGGGATCAACACCGTCTTCGAGAGCGGGGCTTTCCTGGTCAACCGCTACAACCGGGAATATGGCGGAAACCTGCAGATCATCCCCCATATCCGCGTCGAGCAGGGGCAGAGCGACCAGGCGCTGGCGGACCACATCCAGCAGCAGGTCGACACGGGGGCGCCGGCCCTCTACGTCTGGGGCGTCTCCGCCGACACCCTCGCCATGGCGGGGGCCTGCCACGAGATCGGCCGCGCCGTCGAGATCGCCAAGAGCCGGCACAACCTGCCGGTGGGTGTGGGCAGCCACTCGCTCGCCGTCCCCATCGCCTGCGAAGAGCTCCAGGTGCCCTGCGACTTCTACGTGAAGACGCTGCACACCGACGACTACCCCTCGGCGACCCCCCGGCACCTGCAGCAGGATTTCATGTGGATGGACAACGATCACGAAGGCTGGTACGACAACCAGTGGTGCATCGAGCACGACCGGGTCGTCGAGTTCATGACCACCGTGACCAAGCCCTGGATCGCCTTCAAGGTGCTCGCAGCGGGGGCGATCGACCCCCGCGAGGGGTTCGGCTACGCCTTCCGCAACGGGGCCGACTTCATCGCGGTGGGCATGTTCGACTTCCAGATCGAGAGCAACTGCGAGTTGGTGCGGCGGCTGGTCCGCCGCGAGCAGAACCGCGCGCGGCCCTGGCGCGCCTAGGCCTGCCGGCGGCCTCATCTGCAGCTTCCCCCCTGGGCCGGGGCAGCGGTCCGAGGGGCGCACGGCAACCGCCGGCAGCAGAGCCGGTCCCCGGACAACGAACGTTTTCCCTCATCCGGCTTAACAATACGGAGAACGGCACGATGACCTCGCCCACCCCAGCGCATCGATATTCCCCGCGGGTCGCCCGGATCCTGCTTGCCGGAACGGCCCTGGCGGCAGCGCTCCTGGCCCTGGCACCCCGCACGGCCGCAGCCGATGCGCGGGAAGAAGACCCGACCCGCGTGCTCCTCGTCACGGGAGAGGACTTCCCCGGCCACGTCTGGCAGGAGACCACGCCGGTCCTCCGAGACCAGATCGAGCGGGACGAGCGGTTGCAGGTGGAGGTGGTCGAGGAGCTCAACTTCCTCCGCTCGCCGCGGTTGGCCGACTACGACGTGGTGGTGATGCACTTCAAGAACTACGACCCCGAGGTGCCGGGTCCGGCGGGCTGGGAGAACCTCGAGGCCTTCGTCCGCCGGGGGGGCGGTCTGGTGCTGGTCCATTTCGCCTGCGGCGCGTTCCAGGAGTGGCCCGATTTCGTCAAGCTCGCCGGGCGGATATGGAACCCCGACCTCCCCGCCCACGACCCCCACGGAACCTTCCGCGTGGACATCGTCGACCACGACCACCCCATCACCCGCGGTATGGAGTCGTTCGAGACGATCGACGAGCTCTATACCTGCCTGGACGGCGATACGCCCATACGGGTGCTGGCCACGGCGACCTCCGTCGTCGACGGCGAGGACTACCCGATGGCCTTCGTGCTCGACTACGGCGAGGGCCGCGTCTTCCACAGCCCCCTGGGCCACGACGTGGCCGCCTTCGAGGTGCCGGAGGTGGGCGCGCTCTTCCGCCGCGGCACCGCCTGGACCGCCGGGCTGGAACCGGCCGCGGCGCCGTGAGCCGCTGAGCGCCGCAGGCGGCGCGGGGCGAGGGCGGGTGCGGGGCGCTTCACTCGCCCGAGCGGGGCTCGTACTCGAAGTCCTTCCACACCATGGGGCGGCGGTGGATCGGCTCGATGCGGAGCATGACCTCGCCGTTCTGGAAGATGCGGACCGTTCCGTTCGACTCGCTCACCGTAACGGCCAGGGCGTTGGTGGCGCGGCTGATGGCGGCGGCCGCCCAATGCCGGGAACCCAGGCCCTTCGAGAGGGTGATGTTTTCCGCGGTGGCGTCGATGTACCGGCAGGCGGCCTCGACGATGCCGTCCGAAGAGACGATGAAGGCCCCGTCCATGGTGGCAATCTCTTTGATGCCCTCGCGGACGCGGGGGTCGGCGAGGTTCCGCTCCTTGCGGCTGTAGCCGCGGACGGGATCGAAGCCCACCGAGTGGCTCGAGGCGAGCACCTTGCGGGAATCGCCCACCACGAAGATCGTCCCCACCGGCTTGCCCTCGCGGCCCTCGCGGCCGATCTCCACGGCGAGGTCGACGACCAGTTTCAGCGTGTCGAGGGGGACGCGGGTTTCCAGTTGCCTGAGGTCGCGGCCCGTGAGGCGGTCGAGGTGCTCGCCGAGGTTGATGATGCTCACGGTGTCGAGAGCCGCGGCATCGAAACTGCTGTAGAGCACCACCACCGAGGCGCCGGGCATGAGGAGGTCGTCGGCGACGGCCTCGAGGAGCGCCTGGGTGAGCCGCTCGTAGACGGGGCTGTTGGGCATGTTCAGGGCGATCGGCTCGAACCCCGCCTCCCGGGCCCCGGCGAGCTGCTCGGCCGTATCGGCCGCCACCAGAACCTTCGACCCCGGCGAGAGCGACCGCAGCCGCGCCCAGTCGACCGGCCCCTCCAAGAGAAGGAGCACGGCTTCGGCCGTCGTCGAGTCGGAGAACTCGATCGCCAGCCGGTAGACGGTCTTGAATCGATCGGTCAGTCGAAGGGGATTCATCCGCCGGCGGTCACCCTGTTGCCGGTTCTCCTTGAGAAAGGGGTGGTGTCCCCGCGGGGTACGGTATACTCCTCCGTGGAGAGCCAACCACCTGTCGCCGCCAACACTCATCCCGTCCCACTTTGAATGGCTGCCCGAGGGCAAAAGAAAGGGGGTGGTGGGAAAAACCTCGAGGGCGACTCGGCAGGCTCTGCCCTCCGGAAATCTCCGCGCAAGGCACCGCCAACCGGATGCCGGCCACCCTCGATAGCCGCCGTCGCACGTAAGGCCGGCAGCCACCTCATCCTAATCCTTTTCGGGGGTTCAGGCAATCGCAGACCGTCGGATCCCCTTGTGCGTGGGGGCACCGTTGCTTCGCTCCAGGCGGCGACGGACAATAGCAGCCCGGCCGGCGCGCCGGCCCGGCCCCGTGCCCCCTCACTTACGAGATATGCCATGATCCGCCGAAACGCCCTCCGACACCTGCCTCGAGCGGCGGCCTCAGCCACCCTCGCCGTCGCCCTTTTGCTCGCATACCTCCCCTTCGACGCCCGAGGGGCCGAGGTGCCGCGCGGCCAATTCCGCGCCGGCGCCTTCGCCCAGGACATCACCCCCGACTGGTTTCCCATCGTGGTCAACGGCGGTTTCCAGCCGCGTTACGCCGAGGAGGCCCTCGATCCGCTCCATGCCCGCTGCCTGGTGCTCGACGACGGCCGGGGGCCACTGGTCATCGTGGTCGTGGACAATTGCGTGCTCGACCGGCCGGTCGTCGACCGGGCCAAGCAACTGGCCCACGAGCTGACCGGCATCCCTACCGGACGGATGTTCATCTCCGCCACGCACACCCACTCTGCCCCGGCCGTGGTGGGCGCCCTGGGGACCGACCCCGACGAGCGGTACCGCGCTTGGCTGCCGGAGAAGATCGCCGAGGGGGTCCGGCGGGCCCAGGAGAACCTGGCACCGGCCGAAGTGGGCTGGGCGGTGGAGAGTCTGCCCGAGATGGTCCACGCGCGGCGGTGGATCGCCCGGCCGGACCGCATCCAGGTGGACCCCTTCGGCGAGCGGACCACCCGGGCCACGATGCACCCCGGCTACCGCAACCCGGACTGGCAGGAGCCCTCCGGTCCGATGGACCCCGATCTCTCCGTGCTGGCCGTGCGGCGGCCCGACGGCACGCCCATCGCACTCCTGGGGAGCTTCTCCATCCACTACGTGGGCGCGGGCGTCCTTTCGGCCGACTACTTCGGCGTCTTCGCCCGCCGCATCGGCGAGCTGCTCGATGCCCCGCCGGCGGATCCGCCCTTCGTGGGCATCCTGGCCAACGGCGCCAGCGGCGACGCTTACATCCTCGATTACACGCGGGAGGAGCCGCGTTCGTTTGACATGGACTCCGTAGCCGAAGAGGTCGCCCGCGCCGCGCAAAAGGCCTATGCCGCCATCGACTGGCAGGAGTGGGTGCCTCTGGACGTCCGGCAGGCGGATCTGGAGCTGGCGGTCCGCCCCCCGCGGGTCGAGTGGGGCCGCGAGGTGATGGAGGAGATCGAGGCGGCGGGCCGGCCGCTGGAGAGCCTCACCGACTTCTACGCCCGCGAGCAGCTCCTCCTGGCCGAGATGCCCCCCACCCGCACGCTCAATCTCCAGGCGATGCGGATCGGCTCGCTGGCCATGGTGGGCATCCCCTGCGAGGTCTTTGCCATTTCGGGGCTGAAGATCGCCGACCGCAGCCCCTTCGCCCACACCTTCACCGTGATGCTGGCCAACGGCTGGGACGGCTACCTGCCGCCGCCGGAGCAGATGGCCATGGGCGGCTACACCACCTGGCTGGCGCGGTCGAGCTGCCTGGAGCCCGAGGCGGAGCCGAAAGTCGTCGATCGCGTCGTGGAGCTGCTCGAGGAGGTGGCCGGCGACTTCCGCGCCGAGCGGCAGCCGCCGCCCACGCCGCCTTACGCGGCCGCCGTGCTGGCCTCGGAGCCGGCCGTGTACTGGCGGCTGGAGGAGTGGAACGGTCCCCACGCCGCCAACGCCGTGGACGGCCGACCGCTGGGCGACTTCGAGACGCAGATCGCCTATGCCATGCCCGGCCCCCAGGCTCCCGACTTCCCCGGGATGGCGGCCGAGAACCGTGCACCCCACTTCGTGGGCCAGCGGCTGGTGGCGGAGGTGCCGGGACTGGGTTCGGCCTACTCGGTCTCGCTCTGGTTCTACAACTGCATGCCCACCGACGCGCGGGCGGTGACCGGTTACCTCTTTGCCCGCAGCTCCGGCGACGGCGAGGGCGACCACCTCGCTATTGGTGGGACGGATGATGCTCCGGGCAAGATCCTCTTCCATGCGGGCAGCGATGCGGATGCGCCGCTGACCGGGCGGACCGAGATTCCCCTGCGGAATTGGGTGCCGCGGGAGAGCTGGCACCACGTGGCCCTGGTCCGCGACGGCGCTTCGGTCACCGTCTATCTCAACGGCGAACCCCAGCCGGAGATTGCCGCCGAGTCGTCAATCCCGCCGACCGGCAGGACGCTATTCATCGGCGGCCGGGGTGACGGTGCCTATGGCTTCGAGGGCCGCATCGACGAGGTGGCCGTCTTCCCGCGGGCACTCGCAGCGGAGGAGGTTCAATCGCACTACCGCTCCGCCACGGCGTCCGCTACGGCCGGCGAGTAGTGCGGCCGAAGAGCGTTATCCACGAGGAATACTCTCTATGGCCGCGATAATCGGGACAGTCCCCCGTGGACGGCTATAAGCGGCCCGGGGGCAACGACTACCAACGATGGTGTGCCTCGCCTCCGGCCCGTGTCATCAGGGCCCGAAAGTTCGCCGGATCGACGTCGGTGGGAATGACTCTCACCGCGCCGTCAGCATGGAGGAAGATTCCGGAGCGTGTCGAAGGGAGCCCGTAAGACGCTGCGAAGCCGTCGTCCGCACCGGGCGGCGGGAATCCCTCGTGGAAGACGACGTCCTCGGGCTTCGTCCAGGGAATCTGACGCGAGGGACCCACAATCCCGGCAACGATCGTGTTGGACGTACCATCGCGAAAGTCGCGAAACCGACTCCAGCCATTCCTTCCGCTCTCCCCAACTGTCGTATCGTACGGGAGACGGTGCGCGGCCGGACGTCTTTGATTGCCGCGTACGGAAGTCCTTGGCCGAGCGTAAGTTCATGATCGGCCGGTCGGCGCGCAATGACCCGGCGGGCCGCAGGCGGCAGGTGGGACGACGACGATCGCCTTTATCGGCTCCGTGGGGCAGGCGATCTCGCAGGCGCCGCAGCCGGGGCACCGTGCCGGGTCGATGTGTGGCGTCAGCGTGTAGTCCTCCTCGCAGAAGACGAAACGGATCGCTTCGTACGGGCAGTGGCTCAGGCAGGCGGCGCAGTCGCGATTGT
>SLBP01000071.1:0-31390 GCA_007126245.1 Planctomycetales bacterium | reverse complement strand
GACGAAGCGCTGCGCTGGCTGTCGGAAGACCGCCCGAAGGATCGCCCTTTCTATCTCCACCTGGCTTTCAAGGCGCCGCACTATCCCTTCGAGCCCGCCGAGCGGCACAAGGGGCGCTATGCCGGCCAGCCGATTCCCTATCCCGACACCATGGCCCGGACGGAACGCAACTACCGCACCCAGCCGCGGTGGGTGCGGGAACGCCGCTATTCCATCCACGGCATCGATCACATGGAGACGGGGCGCTTCGACCACGACCCCGTCCCCGACTTTGACGATTGGTACTACAGCTACTGCGAAGCCGTGCACAGCATCGACGAGAACCTCGGACGGGTGATCGACTACGTGAAGGCGCAGGGTCTCGCCGAGGAGACGGTGGTCATCTACATGAGCGACGGCGGTTTCCACATGGGCGAGCACGGCTTCTACGACAAGCGCGCCGCCTTCGAGCCGTCGATCCGCGTGCCCCTGCTCGTCTGGGGGCCGGGCATGATCGAGCCGGGAACGCGCATCGAGCAGATGGTGCAGAACATCGACATTGCACCCACCGTCCTCGAGGCGATGCAGGTGGCGCGGCCGGAGGATGCGGAATGGGCCGGGGAGTCGTTCCTGCCGCTCCTCTGCGGCCGCGACATCCCCTGGCGCGACTACATCCTCTACGAGTACCATTGGGAGTGGAACTTTCCTGCCACGCCCACCATGCTGGCGATTCGCACCGACCGGTACAAGTACGTCTACTACCACGGGACCTGGGACATCGACTCGTTCCACGACCTGGCCAACGACCCGGCGGAGCGGCACAACCTCATCGACGTGCCCGCCTACCAGGAAAAGATCAGCACCTTGCGCGACCGGATGTTCGCCGATTTCGAGGCGCGCGGCGGGCTGAACATGCCGCTGCAGATTCCCACCGGCGAGCGACTGGACCAGCGCAAGCTCCCCTGACGCCTGCGGCTCCGGGCCCTCTGCCTCCACGTCCGCCTGGGCAGGCTGAAACGTGACGCCTTGCCAACCCGTCTTGACGATCGGGGTAAGCCGCAGCAAGGGCGCGGAGGCACCCGGTCTGGGCCGGCGCACTGGCGCTTCCGGGCCGGTTCAGAACCGCGGATCGGCCATCGCTTCGTCGAGGGTGTGCCAGCGGGCGACGAGGTCGCGGAGGATCTCCGGCCGCTGCGGGGCGAGGTTCCGCGATTCGCCGGGGTCCTCCGAGAGGTCGTAGAGCTCCCAGCCTTCCTGTGGGTTGCTCCCGGGGCGAATCACTTTCCAGTCGTGGTGGCGGAGGGCTGCCCTCGCCCCCATCCGCCAGTAGAGCGTTTCGTGGGGACGGCGGCGGCGGTCGCCCGTCAGGTAGGGGAGGAGGTCGACGCCGTCGAGCGGCGGCGTGCCTGGGACCCCCGCGCCGGCCGCAGCGAGCGCGGTGGGCATGATGTCGAGCGAGGAGACGGGCGGATCGAACGTCGCTGCCGCCGGCAGCCGGTCACCCCAGCGGATGAAGAAGGGCACCCGCACGCCCCCCTCGTAAAGGCTCCCCTTGCCGCCCCGCAGCGGCGCGTTGCTCGAGGTGAGCTCGCGGGTCGGGCCGCCGTTGTCGGAGAGGAAGAAGACCAGCGTATCGTCCTCGATTCCTTCCTCCCGGAGTGCAGCGAGGATCGCCCCGACACCGTCGTCCAGCGCGCCGACCATGCCCGCGAAGACGCGGCGGTGCGGGTCGTCGATCTCAGCGAAGCGGGCCATGTCCTCGCGTTTCGCCTGCATGGGGCTGTGGACGGCGCTATAGGCCACGTAGAGGAAGAAGGGCCGTCCGGCGTGGCGGCGGACAAAGCAGGCCGCCTCGCGGGAGAAGGCGTCGGTGAGGTAGGCCTCCTCGACGACCGGCTGCCCGCCGCGGAGCATGGGATTGTTGGCGTCGTAGGGCGGCTCGTCGTGGGGCATGTGGGTGGAGAGGATCAGCTCACCCCCGGGCGAGACCCAGGCTCCGTCCTCCGCGCCGGACGGCAGCGTGCGGCGGCGGAGGAACGACACCACGCCTTCGTAAGGGGGCGGTACGAAGAAGTGCCCCTCGTGGAGGAAGCCGAAGAATTCGTCGAAGCCGCGCCGCAGCGGGTGGAAGGGGGCCGTGCCGCCGAGGTGCCACTTGCCGACGAGCCCGGTGGCGTAGCCGGCCTCCCGCAGGCGATGGGCCAGCGTGACCTCGGAGGCCGGCAGTCCCACGCCCGGTTCCTCGTTCCCGGCCCCCACCGGGTTGCCCTCGAAGCCGAATCGCGTCTGATACCGACCCGTGAGCAGCCCGGCGCGCGAAGGGGCGCAGTAGGATGCAGTGACGTACCCGTTCGTGAACCGCACGCCGTGGGCCGCGATGGAGTCGATGTTCGGTGTGGGGATCTGCGGGTTGCCCTGGGCACCGGTCTCGCCGTAACCGAGGTCGTCGACGAGGATCACGACGATGTTCGGCAAGCCGTCCGTCTCGGGCGCTTCTCCTTGCTCGAGCCGATCCGCCGAGATGCGGGAGGCGCGTGGGTTTCCGGTTGCGGAATCCTCGCTATGCGGCGTGGAACGATCGGCCGCTCGCGGGGAAGCCGCCGTGCATCCACGTGCGGGCACTGCTGCGAGTGACGCCGCTCCCCAGACGGCGACGGACAGCGACAAGACCAGCAACCGCTTCCGCTTTGGATCCGCCATGCCTTTGGCTCCCTTCAATAATAGCGACGTCCGGCAGAAGGACGGATGGGCACGGGCTCGCCGCTGCCCAGTCTCGAATGTTCCCACAGACATCGCAGTGCGAGAAATGTCGACCTCCGCCATGGCCGATTCTGGCCGAGAGGGACGCGTGGCCCTCGCTTCATCATACTCGCCACCTGGCTGCCTTGCACGCGCGCGTAATTTACCCGCGAACAACCGGAACTGCTACTGAAAGCCGCACGTGGCCTGGGTGTGTCCCCCGTCCGAAGCGCTGCCGAAGGCAACAGAGGCACGCTGGTCGGGTTTCCGCGGGCAGTGCCGTCGCCGTGCTCATCGAAGCGCTCGCCGCCGCCGACGCCGCCCTGCGACTGCCCGACGCCGCGCAGTCGGTCGAGAGGTCGAGATTCACAGCCGGAACGCCTTGCAGCTCATACCTGACGAACTCCACGGGAGACGCTACGTCCTCTCGGCCTACGCCCAGGGCGACCGCCCCGACCTCCCCCCCGGCGCTGGCCGTGCAGCAGGCCGAGGGAGGCCTGATCCCGCACCGCTTCACCGCCGGCGAGGAGTGGGCGCGGGTCGAATTCGCCTTCACGCCGCAGCGGCGCTTCGTCTTCGGCCTCGCGGAGCTCGACCTTCGCGACGCGGAACGGCCGGAGGGGATCCTCTGGGGCGACGCCGTCCAACTCGAGGCCGGCGGGCGGGCCACCGCCTATCGGCCGACCGCCGGCAACGTGCTCTTGGACTTCGGCGGTACGCCCCGCCGGTGACGATCGGCGTGCCCGCGGGCTTTGCGGCGTTCGACCTCATGGGCAACGCCCTCAGCGGCGCGCGCATCGAGGTCGACGAGGCGCCGGTGCACCTGACCGAGCTTCCCTCGCTGGACAGGTAGCATCGGCAAGGGTCAAACGCGTCGGGCGGCGTGGGCCCAGAGGTCGAACTTCGTGGCGGCCAGCCGCAGCCCCATGTCGTCGACCAGCTCGCGGACGCGGGCGGCGTCGGACTGCATCTGGTCGTGGAACTCCTCGGCCGCGTCGGCCAGGCGGCGGAGGTCGGGCTGCCGGGCGGGGGGCAGTTCGTCGATCCGGCTGCGGAGGACGCCGAGCCGGCTGCGGAACGTTTTGCTGGAGGCGGGCTCTGCGGGCAAAGGCATGGCGGAGTGTTCCCGGCTGGAGGATAGAAGAAGGGTGCGCGGGGCGCTTTGGGGGGCGCGCCCCGCGCACCACGGGGGGACGATACGCGACGGTCCGTGTCAGGAGAGCTTGAAGGTGGCCACCAGGTCGCGGAGGCTCACGGCCTGGGCGCCCAGCTCCTCGCTGCTGGAGGCCAGCTCTTCGCTGCCCGACGCGTTCTGCTCGGTGACCTGGGCCACTCCCTGGATCGCCTGGGAGACCTCGGCGGCGTTCGATGCCTGCTGCACCGTGGCGGCGGCGATCTCCGAGATCTTGCCCACGGTCGATTCCACGCCGGCGACGATCTCGCTCAGCGCCGAGGTCGTCTCGCCGCTGAGCTGCGAGCCCTCCTCGACGCGCGAGGACGACTCCCGGATGAGTTTGGAGACCTCCTGGGCGGCCTGGTTGGAGCGCTCGGCGAGCTTGCGGACCTCGTCGGCCACCACGGCGAAGCCCATGCCGTGCTCGCCTGCCCGCGCCGCCTCGATGGCGGCGTTGAGCGCCAACAGGTTCGTCTGGCTGGCGATCTCGGAGATCACCTGGATGATCTCGGCGATCTGCGTGGAGCTGGAGCGGATCAGCTCCATCGCCTCGCTCGACTTCTGCACCGCCTGCCCGCCCTGCTGGGCCATCTGGTTGGTCCGCTTGGCGAGCTTGTCGGCCTCCGTGGCGTTGTCCTTGACCATCTCCACAGAGCGGGCCAGCTCCTCGACCGAGGCGGTGATCTCCTCGATGCTCGAGCTCTGCGTCTGGGCGCCGCCGGCCAGCGACTGCGAGCTCTCCGAGATCACCCGCGAGCCCTCGGTGAACTGGGCCGCGGTCTCGTTGATCTGCTGCATGGCGTTGGCGACGGCGTCGATGGTCTGGTTGAGGGCCTTGGCCATCTGGCCGACCTCGTCGCGGCTGTTGACGTCGAGGCGGTCGGTGAAGTCCAGTTTCGCCACCCCCTCGCAGAGCTTGACCGCTCGGTTGAGCGGTCCGGCGATGCAGCGGGCGATGAAGTAGCCCAGGCCCATCGAGGCGATGACGGCCAGAACGATGGTGGCGACCATGAGGTTGCGGGCCCGCTGGTAGTCGGCGTTGGCCGCAGCGGCCGCCTCTTCCGCCAGCTCGACCTTGGCGAGGCCCATGTCGGTGAAGAGGTCGTCCAGGCGGTTCGCCACGGCGCGCCCCTCGGTGATGAGGGCCACCGCCTCACTCTGGCGTCCCTCTTCAAGCAACTGCAGGGCTTGTCGAATCATGTTGAGGTATTCGGGCAGCGTGCCGTTCACCTCGGCCACCATTTCCTGTACCCTCTCGTAGACGACCCGCTCAGCGAAGCCCTCCAGATGCTCCTGCATCGCTACCGCGTAGCGGTCGATGTTCTGCGCGTGCCGCTGGCGCTCCTCCGGCTCCAGAATTGCCCCGCGCACGGCGCGGCCGATGTAGATCAGGTTGGCGTTGGCGTCCTTGACTTCTGAGAGGCCGATCAGGTCCCGCTCGTACATCTCCTCCATCATGTGGTTGAGGCCGACCATGCCGCGGATCCCCATGTAGCCGACGAAGCCCATCGTCGCGCAGATCAGTGAGAACCCCAGCGTCAGCTTCTTGATGGTATTCAGGTTGTAGAACCACGCCATTGCTCGTCTCCTGTGTTAGCGAAGGTACATCCACGCCGGGGCCTCCTTCACCACCGTGTGGCCGACGAGAGGTCGCCATGCCGTCGCACACCCCGCGACCCGCGCACGGGCGCCGGAGCGGCGGCAACCCCTTTCCCTTGGGCTGTCTCCCCTTGCGTGGAGACGGCGCATAAAACGAGGCACAGCGGCGGCGCCTCCCCCGTCGGGGAGCGTTTTGCCGTCCGCTGTGCCTTCAAGTGGCAGGCCCGGAGCCTGGCAACTAAGGCCGCCTGCGCGTTCCTGCACAGACCGCTATCGAGCGGCAGACCGCCCGGGGCGGCTGCCCTTGGTTCCAGTAACGATCTCCTATTCGAGGTCGCCGCGTTGCGCGCGGGGATTCTCCAGGTGCCGGCTGACCCGCTCGCGGAGCTCGGCCAGCTCTTTCGACTTGAACCGCCGCTTCGTCTCCTGGAGGACGTCGACGACGTCCCGGAGAACCCGCTGGTGGGCGGTCCATTGCTCGCACTGCATGAATTCGCAGAGGTTGCGGCACGCCTCCAGCCGGCCCTGCAGATAGGGCACGCTGAGGAGCATGTCGATGCACGAGGCCAGCATCCGCACGGCGGCGGTCAGCGACGCCGCTTCTCCCGTATCGTCGCCGGCCTGCGGAGCATCGAGCGAGAAGGCCGCCTTCAGGTCCCGCTGGCAATGTTCCAGGTGTTCGGCTACCCGGCTCACCGTGCGGCGGACCGGCGCCTGGCGGATTGCCACTCCGGCATGTGAGAGGAGGGCCTCGCGCGCCAGCGGCTTGATCAGATAAGCAACCACGGGCAGACGTACCGCCTCGATGGCCGAATTGAGCGAGGGATTCGCCGCGACCACCACAACGGGCATATTCCCCCAGATGCGTTGGGCTTCCTTCGCCAGTTGGAGTTCCCCCTCTCCCGGCAACGCGGCTTCCGTGACGAGCAAGTCGAAATAGGTGGTCCGGAGCGTAGCGACCGCTTCATCCGAATTCGTCGCCGAGTCGCACTGATGCCCTTCGCCGCAGAGCCAGTCGACGATGGCTCGCCGGGACAAGTCATGATCGTCGACCACGAGTATGCGCCCCCGAAAAGACCCCTGTCCCTCCGCGTTCCTAGCCACGGTATTCGCTCTCCCGATCTGGGCGTAAACTGCACCCCGTCCCTCCTGCGAGCGGTTCTCGACAGGACGGCAATTACATAGATTGGCCACCATAAACCACCGCTCCGTTGGAACATTCGGTCGATCCGCATTTTTGGTTTCAATAACCAACAAAAAAAGGCACAGCCGACGCGATACCCACCTTCGTTGGGGGGTATCGCCGTCTGCTGTGCCTTCAAGTGACAGGCCCGAAGCCTGGCAACTAAGGCCGCCTACCGCCGCAGCGGTCGGCCGCTCTCCGCGGCAGCACCGCTGCTGCGGAGATAGACCCGAAGTCTGGGCAACCATACCACAAAACTCGCCCTAGTCCACTCAGGTTGCCTAGTTTTCCATTTCATTCGCATTTCCATGGGTGCGGTTTGTGGGAATCGATCCCCTCGGTCACCCTGCAATCAGGCCAGTCTCGTCTGCGGCGCCCCAGAGGGAGCCGCAGGAAGAAGGATTGCGCGTTGACGGGCCGCGGGCGGCGACGGATACTGCCACCGGAGAGTCGGCCCCCGCGACCACGAACCGCCCCACTGTGACGGAGGTACCCCCATGCACCGCTCCATCCGAACGGAGACGTTACTCCCCTGCTCGTTGCGACTCCTGCTGTACGGAACCGGCGTCGCGGTCGTCGTCGCCCTTCTCATGCCGTCGCTCGGTGCCGCGCAGTCGCCGGAGGCGGCGAACAGCGGTCGTGCCCCCAACATCGTCTTCATCCTCATCGATGACCTCGGCTACATGGACGTGGGCTCGTACAACCCCGACACCTTCTATGAGACGCCCCGGCTGGACCGCTTGGCCGGCGAGGGGATGCGCTTCACCGACGGGTATACGGCCAGCCCCGTGTGCAGCCCTACGCGCTACAGCATCGTGACGGGGAGATACCCCACGCGGGTCCGCGCCACGAACTGGTTCACCGGCGTCCGCGAGGGACGCTTCCGGCCGGCGCCGCTGAACAACTTCATGCCCCTGGACGAGTTCACCTTGGCCGAGGCGCTCCGCGAGGAGGGCTATCGCACGGCCTTCGTGGGCAAGTGGCACCTGGGACCCACTGAGGAGTATTGGCCGGAGAACCGCGGCTTCGAGGTGAACATCGGCGGGCACCACCGCGGCTCGCCGCCGGGAGGGTTTTTCGCGCCCTACGACAACCCCCGTTTGGAGAGCGGCCCGGACGGCGAGTACCTCCCCGAGCGGCTGGTCGACGAATCGCTACGGCTGCTCGAGTCGTTCCGCGAGGAGCCCTTCCTCCTCTACCTCTCCTTCTACACCGTCCACACGCCCTTGCAGGCTCCCGAGGAGCTCGTGGAGAAGTACCGCGCCAGAGCGGCCGCCCTGGCGACCGACGAGCCGGACTTCGCCGAAGAAGAGCAGGTCTGGCCCGTCGACGAGCCCCGCCGCGTCCGCATCCGCCAGAACCACGCCGTCTATGCCGCCATGGTCGAGGCCATGGACCAGCAAGTGGGCCGCGTGCTCGACGGGCTCGAGAGGCTGGGCCTGGCCGAGAACACGGTCGTCTTCTTCTTCTCGGACAACGGTGGACTATCGACTTCGGAGGGCCATCCCACCTCGAACCTTCCCCTCCGCGCCGGCAAGGGATGGGTCTACGAAGGGGGTATCCGCGTGCCGCTGATCGTCCGCTGGCCCGGAGTCGTCGAGCCGGGGAGCGTCTGCCGCGAGCCGGTGATCAGCAACGATTTCTATCCCACGATCCTGGAGGCCGCCGGCCTTCCGCTCCGGCCCGACCAGCACCTCGACGGCGCGAGCCTCGTCCCGCTGCTCCGCGGCGAGGCCGGCCTGGACCGCGAGGCGCTCTACTGGCACTACCCGCACTACAGCAACCAGGGCGGCTTCCCCGGCGGCGCCGTCCGCATGGGGCCCTACAAACTCGTCGAGCGCTACGAGGATGGCCGCGTCCACCTCTACGATCTCGACGAGGACCTCGGCGAGCAACACGACCTTGCCGAGTCGATGCCCGAACGGGTCGACGCCATGCGAGAGCGGCTGCACGCCTGGTACGAGGAGGTCGACGCCCAGTTCCTCCGCCCCTTGCCCGACGGCCCCGAGCCCTGGCAACCGTGAGCGGGGCGTTCACGGGGGACAGTCCCAATTCTCGCGGCCGTAGAAGGTATTCCTCGTGGATAACGCGATTCGGCCGCGTCCGCCTCTCATCCCTGCGCGCTACCCTGCCGGAATGCGCAGCGGCGGGGCGTGGAGGTAGGCGGCGGCGCGGCGCTTGGCGTCGATGTCGGCGTAGACCCGCTCGACCTGCTCGGGTGTGAGGCCCACGGCCGCGGCCACTTCCGCCGGGGGAACGCCATGGTCGCGGCCGTAGAGGCAGGCGTCCATCTGGGGATAGGGGAGCGAGAAGAAGAACTCCTCCTGGGTCTGCTCGAGCGAATAGGTGTCGGTCGTGGGCGGTCGGCGGCGGATGACCTCGGGCACGCCGAGATGCTCGGCAAGCTGGTAGACCTGCCCCTTGAGGAGGTGGGCGATGGGCTTGAGGTCGGCCGCCCCGTCGCCGTTCTTGACGAAGAAGCCCTGGTCGTGCTCGAGGCGGTTGGGCGTGCCCGCCACCGCGTAGCGGAGGCGGTCGGCGTGGTAGTACTCGAGCATCTTGCGGACCCGCTGCTTGAAGTTCGTCGCCGCCACGATCTCCTGGTAGACGTCGAGCGGCATCCGCCGACGGTGCTCTTTGCCTTTGGGATCGCGGGCCACCACGGAGAAAATCCGGTAGCCTGCCCCCTCGAAGAGGCTGGGCAGGGCGATCTTCCAGCGCCATCCGGGCCCGTACTCGGGGAGCAGGCTGCGGAGGGCGGCATCGCGCTTGGCATAGCAGCCGAGCGCTTCGAGCGCAGGAGAGATGTCCTCCACGGCGGTGGCGATGCCGAAGTGATCGGCCAGCAGGCGGCCGAGCTCGAGGCTCGCCCCCGAGCAGTCGCGCTCGCGCATCAGGAGACCGAAGACCCGCTCCGCGCCCACCGCCCGCACGCAAAGTGCAGCCGTAACGCTGCTGTCGATGCCGCCGGAGAGGCCCAGCACCACGCCCTTGCGGTGCAGGTGCTGGAGCTGCGCCCGGATCGTCGCAGCGATCCGCACCGTCTCGGCAGCGGGATCGAGATGGAGGGTATCGAGGGAGAAGTCGTTCGTTGTGGTGGACATGGTGGGAATGAGGTTAGGGGTTAGGAGTTAGGGAAGCGCCCGAGGCGCTTGGGTAGGTCTTTGAGCTGGGGGCGGTACGGTACGCGGCACAGGCCCTGTGCCGTGCGTGGTCGGGAAGACGTTTCCACTCCACGGCCCCCTCGTACGCCGTCCCTGTCTCCCTCTGGTTCGTCCTGCGGTGCGCAGCACCGCACAGAGGCCTGTGCGGCGTACATTACGCGGCACAGGCCCTGTGCCGTGCGTGGTCGGGAAGACGTTTCCACTCCACGGCACCCTCGTGCGCCGTTCCTGTCTCCCACTGGTTCGTCCTGCGGTGCGCGGCACCGCACAGAGGCCTGTGCGGCGTACGGAATTCCACCGTCGGAGGACCGATCCTCCCCGCGCCCTCGACCCGGCTACCAGCCACTCCCATACCCTATCTCCTGCGCCGACACTGCCGCAGCCACGTCTCCCGGATCGCCTGGCGGTGTGCAGGGAGCGGGCGCGAGGATGGCGGCGCGGAGCGCCTGCTTGTCGATCTTGCCGTTGGGCGTGCGGGGGAGGCAGTCGGAGGTGTGGATCTGCTGCGGCACCATGAAGTCCTCCAGCCGTGACGCGCAGTGGCGGAGCAGCTCCTGCGCGGTGGGCGCAGCACCGGTCGCCGGCGCCACGAAGGCGTGGATCGCCTGGCCTAGGACTAGGTCGCGAACACCGAGCACCGCCGCCTCGGCCACGTCCGGGTGGCTGGCGAGCACGTCCTCGACCTCGCGGGGGCTGACCTTCTCGCCGCGGCTCTTGATGATGTCGTCCTTGCGGCCGACGAAGTAGAGGTAGCCCTCGGCGTCGGTGCGGAAGAGGTCGCCGCTATAGAGCACCCGTTCGCCGGGCAGCGGGCCGGGACGGAGGGCGGCGGCCGTCTCCTCGGGCCGCTCCCAGTAGCCGAGCATGACGTTGCCCCCGCGGACCACCAGCTCGCCGGTCGAGCCCGCGGGGAGGCGCTGCCCGGCATCGTCGACGAGGTAGACCTCGCAGTTGGGCATGGCCCGGCCCACCGAGGCCGGCCGCGCGTCGATCTCGGCGGGTGGCAGGTAGGCGACCCGCTTGCATTCGGTAAGCCCGTACATCGAGTAGACGGCCACGTGGGGGAGCCGCTGGCGGAGCTGCCGGATGTGTTCCACCGGCAGGGCCGCGCCCGTGTTCGTCACGTAGCGCAGGTTCGAGAGATCGTAGCGCGTAAGGTCCATCTGCAGGAGCATGGCCAGCATGGTGGGCACCAGGGGCAGACCGGTCACCCGCTCGGCCGCCACCCGCTGCATGATCGCGTGCGGGTAGGCGAAGGAACGCTCGAGGTGGACCGTACCGCCGAAGCGGGCTGCCATGAGCACCTGGTAGAGCCCGTAGTCGAACGACAGGGGGAGCACGCTGAGGATCACGTCCTCGGGTCGGTTCTCCAGGTAGGTGCTGATCGAGGTGGCGGCGGCCACCATGTTGCGGTGCGTGAGCATCACTCCCTTCGGCTGGCCCGTCGAACCCGAGGTGTAGACCAGGGCGGCCAGGTCGACGTCGATATGCTCCTTGTCCGGGCAATCGTCGGCCAGGGTCGCGTCGGCCAGCAGCGTTTCGGCGGCGACGACGCGCTTGCCGGCGACGAGCGCTTCCTCACGAGCCGCGGCCGAGCCGGAGACGACCACCACCGCCGCTAAGTGCGGGCTCTCGGAGAGATGCTCCGCGCAAGGCCCCAGCCGTTTCTCCGGCAGCAGAAGCGCGCGGGCCCGGCAGTCGTTGAGGATGAAGGCCAGCTTGGCCGGCTTCGTCGTGGGATTGACCATGAGGAAGGTGCCCCCCGCCTTGAGCACCGCAAAGACGGCGACCGCCGCCTCGATGGAGTTCTCCAGGTGGATCGCCACGCGGTCGCCCCGGCGCACGCCCAGGGCCTTTAGGCCGCGGGCCAGGCGGTTGGCAGCGCTCTCCCACTCGGCGAACGTGACCCGCTCCCGCCCGCAGACCAGCGCAACCTTGTCGGCATGGCGACGGACCGACGCCTCGAGGAAGGATTCGAGCAACATGGCAGGGTGCCTTGGCAGGGGAATCGGACCGGACTTCACGCGTGAGCGGGTGCCTGCTTGCGGCCGACGAAGGCCACGAGGTTCTCGATCGAGTCGAGGTTCTCCGGCAGCAGCTCGTCGTCGCTTACGGTGACGCCGAACTCCTTTTCCAGGAAGGCGATCAGCTCGAGCACGCCGGTCGAATCGATGATGCCGTGCTCGATGAGCGAGTCGCCGTCGCCGAAGTCACCCGGCGTGCCGAAGAGGAAGTTTTCGTTGATGAAGTGCCGTAGCCGGGAAGCCAGATCGTTCATGGGAGGTTGTCCGTGGTCAGTTGATGGTACGCGGCACAGGCCCTGTGCCGTGCGTGGTCGAGAGGAGGGCGGCCGACCGAAGGGTTCTTCGTGCGCCATCCTCATCTCCCACTGGTTCGTCCTGCGGTGCGCGGCACCGCACAGAGGCCTGTGCGGCGTACGTTGGGCCGTTGCAGCGTTCTTGGGCAGCTTGATCCTCATCGGCACTTCCTCACCCCTCACCCCTGATTCCTCACTCCTCATCACTCATCACTCATCACTCATCACTCATCTCTCACCACTGGCGGCCGCGGCAAGGGCCGTGTCCTGAGGGACTCCGGGGCCGGCGGCGCCGTCGCCGAGGAACTGCGCGGCGAGCAGTTGCGTGGAGAGGACACCCACGAGCGCCATGTTGTCCTTGACGCCGATGGCCTGCCCGCGGCGGAACTTCCCCACCAGCCGCGCCACGGCCTGGGGTTGAAATACTCCATCGGCGGCGATCCGCCGGGGATCGAGCAGCTCCTCGACGTAGTCGGCCCGGGCGCGGCCGGTCTCGGCATCGAAGAAGCTCGCGCCGTCCGGGGCGCGGTAGGGCTGCTTGGTGCGGCGGCGGACTCCCTCGGGGAGGAGCCCGGCGACGGCTCGGCGGAGAACGAATTTCTCGTTGAGGCCCCGCATCTTCCAACGCGGCGGGATCGCGGCGGCGAACTCGGCGATGCGGTGGTCGAGGAAGGGGAAGCGGCCTTCAATGCCGTGGGCCAGCGACATGCGGTCGCCCTGCGTGCTCAGGATGTAGCCCGGCATGAGGATCGCCGTCTCCAGCCACTGCCACTGGCAGAAGGCAGGCCACCGCGGGTAGTCTACCGGCAGTATCGCGGCCACGTCGGCTGTGGCGTCGTGCCCTGCCAGTTCGGCCGCCAGGTCGGCGGAGAAGAGCCGCTTGATCTGGGCGGTCATCTCCCACCGCGGCAGATGCGAGAAGAAGGGTTCGTCGATCTCCTCGGGCCGCACGCGGAAGAAGGCCTTGCGGTAGGCCAGCGATTGCGCCTGGAGGTTGGGCAGGTAGGGATAGAGCCGCTCGAACAGCCGCGTCCGCCGCAGCGATTCCGGTGCCAGGGCGCAGAAGCGGCGGAGCTTGGCCTCCTTGAAGATGTCGTAGCCGCCGAGGATCTCGTCGGCCCCCTCGCCGGTGAGGACGACCTTGAACCCCGCTTCGCGGACCTGTTGTGCCAACAGCCAGAGCGGTCCGGGCGCGGTCCGCAGCATGGGCCGCTCCGCATGCCAGACGACCTGGGGGAAGACCTGGGCGATGTCGTCCGCCGTGCAGTGCAGGGCCTGGTGGTCGGTATTCAGCGCCGCGACCAGCTCGCGCTGGTAGGGGCTCTCGTCGAACTCGGCGTCGTCGAAGGTGACCGAGAAGGTCCGCAGCCGCTCGGTATGGCGGCGGACGAGGGCGGTGGTGATCGAGGAGTCGAGTCCGCCGCTGAGGTAAGCCCCCACCGGCACGTCGCTCCGCAGGCGGAGCCGGGCGGCATCGTCGAGGAGCCCGCGGAGGCTCTCGGCACAGGCATCGAGCGTCATCCCGCCGGCGCCGTCCGTATAGTCGAGCTGCCAGTAGCGGGCAAGCTGCGGCGGCCCTTCCAAGCCTCCCCCCTTGCCGCCAAGGTTCAGGGTGAGCTGGCAGCCCGGGGGCAACTCCTCGATGCCCCGGAAGACGGTCCGCGGCGGCAGCGGGGCCCACAGGGTGAAGAGCTGATCCAGTGCCACCGGGTCCAGGGCCCGCGGCACCTGCGGGTCGGCCAGCAGGGCCTTGATTTCGGAGGCGAAGAGGAGGCGCCCGGCGAGGCGGGTGTAGTAGAGCGGACGCACGCCCAGCCGATCGCGGGAGAGCAGCAGCGCGCGGTCGCGGCGGTCCCAGAGGGCGAAGGCCCACTGGCCGTTGAACCGCTCCACGCACCGTGGGCCCCAGCGGCGGTAGGCCGCAAGGATCACTTCCGTGTCGGAGCGGGTGCGGAAGGTGTGTCCCGCCGCGACGAGCTCATCGCGGAGCTCGAGGTAGTTGAATATCTCGCCGTTGTAGCTGACGAGGTAATGGCCGTCGGCCGTGGCCATTGGCTGCCCGCCGCCGGCCAGGTCGATGATGCTCAGGCGGGCATGTCCCAACCCCACCGGGCCGTCGCAGCGGATGCCCGCGTCGTCCGGTCCCCGGTGGCGCAGTTGTTCCACCATCCGCCCGAGCAGGTCCGCATCGACCGGGGCGCCGTCGAGCTGCACGATACCTGCGATGCCGCACATGCGATCCGAGATCCGTGAAGTCGTTTCCAGTAAGCCGACCGGGGCGATACGCTTGCGGCCGATCGGGCGGGGTGGGGCACGGTGGAACCTCCGCGGCACCCTCTTGCGATCCTAGCTCACGGATAGCGGTAGCGCCACCGGCGGGTGGTTCGCTGGTGCTTGCTGTAGGGATCGTTCCAATTGCATCGCCCGCGTGGAGAACGGATGCCCTTTGAGCCGTCTGTAGTCCATCACGATCCGCTCTCCCGCCAGGCCGATCAAGATTACGCGGGGCCGATCCGCGATTCGTGCCCCCGGGGTCCGCTGGTCGCGCGGTCGGCCGGTTTGACTGGAATCGGGCCGATTTGCTAGACTCGACGGAGTGGAGCGATTCAGCAGCGACTGCGGCGCACCCAAGCTACCGGCCGGGAGCTCGTGCGCGTCGCGCCCGCGAAAGGCGGATATCATGAAGACGCCGAGCCGAAGGCGGTTCTTGACTTCCTGGTTTGCCCTTGGAGGTCTTGCCGGCCCCCTGGCCTGTCTGAGTGCCGGATGCGGCAAGGAGGAGACGTTGGCCCCGCGAATGTCCGATGCGGGAGTGCCCCCGGACCCGAAGAAGGAATCCGGCGGCGATCCCCCGTACGTCCGCCTGCACCGCAGCGGGGAGCTGAAGGAGCGCGGCGAAGCCCTCTGGCAGCGGATGACGCCCTGCGACCTCTGTCCGCGGGAGTGCGGCAGCGACCGCCTGGACGGTGAGCGGGGCTTTTGCCATGCCACTTCCGAATTGAAGATCGCTTCCTACCACCCCCATTTCGGTGAGGAGCCGCCGCTAGTCGGCCGAGGGGGCTCCGGCACGGTCTTCTTCAGCCATTGCAGCCTGCGTTGCGTCTTCTGCATCAACTACGACATCAGCATGGAAGGACGGGGGAGCGCCCGCAGCATCGATGAGCTGGCGGCGATGATGCTCTCCCTTCAGGCCATGGGGTGCCATAACATCAACGTGGTCACGCCCAGCCATTACTCCCCGCACATTCTCCTGGCCCTGGACCTGGCCTGTGGCCGCGGCCTGCGCCTGCCGCTGGTCTATAACACCTGCGGCTGGGAGCAGATGGACGTCTTGCAGCTCCTCGACGGCGTGGTCGACGTCTACCTCGCCGACTACAAGTACGACTGCGGGGAGATGGCCTTGAAGTACTCGACGAGCGTCCCGCCCGACGAGGCCTTCCTGGAGGCCGAGATCGGCGAGCGCTACACCTCCACGGAGGTCTACCCCGAGCGGACCCGGGAGGCGCTGCTGGAGATGCACCGCCAGGTGGGCGTGGCGAAGCCCGCCGAGGACGGGCTGATCCATCGAGGGCTGATGATTCGCCACCTGGTGATGCCCAGCGGCGTCGGCGGCAGCGAGGAGGTGATTCGCTGGATCGCCGCCCACCTGCCCAAGGACACCTACCTGAACATCATGGCGCAGTACACGCCCATGTACAAAGCCTTCGACTATCCCGAGATCGCCCGCCGCATCACCGCCGACGAGTACCGCAGCGCCGTCGAGGCGGCCAAGGAGGCGGGGCTGACGAATCTCGACATCCAGGGGTATCGCTCCCTTCCGTGGTAACGAAAGGGGCCATGCCTGCCTCTGGAACCCGCGGCCACAAGCCGGCATGACGGACAGAACACAGCATCGATGGTCGTTCGGCTCAGGGGGCCGTGCCGCCGTCCAGGCGGTGTCGTTGGCGGCCTTCGTTTATCTTGCCCTGGCGGTCCGGTACGGGTGGAGCGCCTACTTGCCGGTGGACCTCTTCCTCCGCTTCGATCCGCTCCTCTGGCTGCTCTCTTCGATGACGGCCCGCGAAATCGCGGTCTACGGGGCCTATGCCCTGGCGCTCGTGGCGGCAACCGCCTTGGCGGGCCGCTTCTTCTGCGGTTGGCTCTGCCCGCTGGGCGCGGCCATGGATGCTGTGCGGGCGGCGGTGCGCCGCAAGTCAGGGGGGCGCCCGGCACCGCACCTGCCGCGCGTGCGCTGGCTGGTGCTGCTGGCACTGATCGCTGCTGCCATCGCCGGAGTGAGCTTCGCGGCGTGGTCGGATCCGCTGGTGATCGCCTGGCGCACCGTTCACCTCTTCCCCGAGCCGGGTCGAGCCGCCGCGGCCAGCGCCGCGCTGGCGCTGGCAGCCATCGGATTGGGCCTCTTCGTACCGCGGTTCTGGTGCCGGGGCGTCTGCCCGCTGGGGGCCGCCCTCTCGCTGGCGGCACGGTGGGCCCCCTATCGGCGCCGCCTGAGCGCCTCTTGCACTCGATGCGGTGCCTGCACGCGGAGTTGCCCCACGGGGCAGTCCCCGGAACGGCACTCGGCTGCCGAATGCCTCCTCTGCCGCCGCTGCGCGGCGGCCTGCACCCGGGAGAGCGTGGCCTTCTCGTTCCATACGCCCTCAATCGTCGCCGCTTACCGCCAGGGGAACGATCACCCGCCCGAGGGCGGGCGCCGGCGGCTGCTCTTCGCCCTGGGGGCAGCGGCAGCGGGCCTGGGAGCGGCGAGTGTGGTGGGCCGGCGGTCCGGGAGGGCGCCGCTCCGGCCGCCGGGCACCGGCAGCGAGCGTGGTTTTGCTGCTCGCTGCGTGGGCTGTGGCGCGTGCGTGGCCGCCTGCCCTACGGGGGGGCTCGTCCCGCTCCTGACATTGGCGCGGCTCGATACCGCCTTCACTCCCGAGCTGATCCCGCGGCTCGGCCCCTGCCTCCCGGAGTGCACCGCCTGCAGCGAGGCATGCCCCACGGGCGCCATCGCCCCGCTCCCTGCGGAGAAGAAGTTCGATGTCCCCATCGGCCTGGCCGTCATCGACCCCGCGCGGTGCCTGCCCTGGGCCGGCGGCCGGCGGTGCGTCGTCTGCGTCGATGCCTGTCCGCCCGAGTACGGAGCCATCGAGCTCCGCCCCGTCCAGCCCCGAGTATTCCGCCCCTTTGTCGAAGCCGACCGCTGCACTGGCTGCGGCATCTGCGAGCACCGCTGCCCCGTCGAGGGCGACTCGGCCATCCGCATCGTCCACTCCGGCCAGGAGGGCGCATCGCCGTAGCGCGCGGGTGGCACGTCCCTTGAGCAATGCGCAGCGTCGCCGGCGGGTGGCACGTCCCTTGCGCGACGCGGCATTCCCTCTCGATGTGGCAAGCAGCTGCGCCGCGGACAACGATTCCGCGGGCGCGCTGGCGAAGCGGAGCTTCGTGGAGCTGCGTCCCCAAGCTGGAGCTTGGGGACGAGTGGGAAATACCCGTCACCCCGGGGGCATAACCCCTGCGGCCCGGACAGGTCACCGGAGGAGCCCCATGTGGCGGAGCTGCTCGAAGAGGCGGCGGGCGACGGGCCCGGCGGCGGTGGCGCCGTCGCCGCCGTGCTCGATGACCACGACCACCACGTACCGGGGGCGCTCCGCCGGGGCGTAGCCGGCGAACCAGGCGTGGTCGGCCAGATCGCCGCCGGTCTCGGCGGTTCCGGTCTTCCCCGCGATGGCGAGCCCCTCCAGGTGGACGGTGCCGTGGGCCGTGCCCCGCGGATCGGCGACTACGCGGAGGAGCCCCTCCCGGACGGCTGTCAGCGTCGCTTCGTCGAGTGCCGCGATGGGTGCGGGTGGCGGCACGGCGAGGAGATCCTCGTCCGAGGTGGAATCGCTTCGCTCGGGGAGCCCCACTCCGGTTACGACGTGGGGCGTGACCAGCCGGCCGCCATTGGCGATGGCGGCCATCATGCGGGCCACCTGGAGCGGCGATGCCGTAACCGGTCCCTGCCCGACTGCCGCCAGCCGGAGCTCGGCCAGTGCCGCTCCGGAAGACCCTTCGCTCAGCGGGCCTGGGGGCAGCGTGCCGGCCGCCTCGCCCGCCAGGTCGATCCCCGTCGGGTGGCCGAAGCCGAAGCGTTCCGCCCAGCGTCGCAGCGCGCCATCGCTCAGCGCCGCCGCATGGTGGAAGAAGTAGACGTTGCAGCTCTCGCAGAGGGCATCGAACAGATCGACCGGGCCGTGACCGTGGCCGAAACGGGTGAAGACGGCACAGCGCATCCGATCGGGGCGGTGGAGGTAGCCGCGGCACTCGTGGATCGCCGCGGGGTCCAATGCGGCCGATTCCAGGAGCGCCACGGCGGCGAGCGTCTTGAAGACCGAGCCGGGCGGCAGGGCCATCTGGACCGTGCGGTCGAAGAGAGGGCGTGCCGGGTCGGCCAGGGCGGCGGCGACCTCGGCAAGGCGGTTGCCCTCGAAGGCATTGGGGTCGAAGCGGGGGGCGGAGGCGGCAGCCAGCACGGCCCCGCTCTGCGCGTCGAGGACCACGGCCGCGGCCCCGGCGGGCTCGGGGACGGTTCCCTCGGCGAGACGGCGCCGCGCGGCCGCGTCGTCGAGGAGCCGTTCGGCCGTCTGCTGCAGCGGCGGTACCAGGGTGAGGACCAGGTCGCTGCCGACACCCGGTTCCTCCCGCCGGTAGGCGTCCACCAGCCGCCCGCTCCGATCGCGGACCTCGACGGCCACGCCCGGCCGGCCGCGGAGCAGCGGCTCGTATCGGCGTTCCACGCCCGCGCGGCCGATCCGCGCATCGCCGCGGTACTCGCCGGAGAGGAGGTCCTCGGGGCCCGCAGCGCCGAGGTAGCCGAGGACGTGCGCGGCCGTGGGACCGGCGGGATACGTCCGCCGCGTCCCGTAAACGATGCGCGCGCCGCCGTAGCGACGGGGATGGGTCTCGATCTCGGCCACGGCGGCGAGCGGCAGATCGACGACGACGACGTGGTAGTCGACCTCCTCGGCGATCGTCACGGGGCCGAGAGGGCTTTCGTCCATGGCGCCGCGGAGTGTCTCGACGATGGCGGCGCGGATCCGGGCCGGCAGCGACCCCGGCGAGGCCTCGGGATCGCCGGGGGGCTCTTCGACGGCGTGGTCCCGCCGGCGGCGGTTGACCTCGGCGGCGATCCGTTCCACCCGGGCCTGAATCGCCGCCGTGCGGGCCGACCACTCGGCCCCGGAGATTCCCGCGAGCTCGGCCAGGCGTGCGGCGAGATCGTCGAGCTCGGCGCGGAACTCGAGCTCCGCCGCCGCGAGGCGATCGGGGTCTCCGCGATCGGCGGATGGCAGACGCCTGCGGGCCTGCACGCGCAGCCACCGCGGGTTGGGCGGATCCTCGAGGTAGCGGTAATGGACGGCCAGGGCCGCCGTCCGGCGATCGTAGGCCAGCACCGTCCCGTCGCGGGCCAGGAGACGCCCCCGCACGCCTTCGACGGGCACGCTGCGGCGGAGCGGCTCGGCCGCCTCCGCCCGGAAGGCCTCGCCCTGCGTCGCTTCGAGCACCAGGGCGCGGACCAGGACCGCCGCCAGGAGCACCGTGAAGAACAGGCCTACCAGCTGCATCCGCCGCCGGGGGTCGACCGTCCGCGGGCCGCGGCGGTCTCTCAGCCGCGTCCAGTCGAAGTCGGCGGAGATGAACTGCCTGCGCATGAGGTTACGTCGCCTGCGTCGCTGCCCGGCGGGGCGGGTCCACGTTACTCCTTCGCCTCGGCCGCCGCCGCGGGCAGGATGATCTGGAAGGCGGCGCCGCGACCGTTGTCCGCCACCAGCTCGATCGAGCCGCCGTGCCGCTCGATGATCTGCCGGCAGATAGCCAACCCCAGGCCGGTCCCCTGGGCCTTGGTGGTGACCAGGGGTTCGAAGAGCTGGCCGCAGATCTCCGCGGGCACTCCCGGCCCCTCGTCGCGGACGACGATCGTGTCGCGGCCGCGAGCGCGGCGGGCCGAGACGTGAACCGTGCCGCCGGCCGGCATGGCCTGGAGGGCGTTGTTGAGCAGATTGGCCAGCACCTGGCGGAGCTGGAGGGGATCGGCATGGACGACGAAGGGCTGCGGATCGAAGTCGCTCCGGCAGCGTACGCCCTCGCCCGGGGCGACGCGTTCGAACGTGTCGCAGACGATCTCGTCCAGATCGCAGTCTTCCTTCGCGATAGGCTTGGCGCGGGTCATCTCCATGAGGTCGTCGATGATCTGCTCGGCCGAGTTGATTTCCTCCTCGATGACTCCCACGAAGCGGACGAGCTGGGGCTGGCTCTCCGGCATACGGCGGGCCAGGCAGGCGGCCGCGGTGCGGACCACGCCCAGGGGATTGCGGAGCTCGTGGGCGATGCTCGCCGAGACCCGGCCGACGGCTGCCAGCCGGGCCTGGCGGATGAGCTGGTCGCGGGCCTTGCTGAGCTCCGCCTCGACCCGCTCCCGCTGCTGCTGCTGCTGACCGAGCAATTCCTTCTGGACGCGGTCGAGGCGGTCCTGCGCCCGCTTCCGCTCGGTGACGTCCTCGACGGTGGTGATCAGCAGATCCTGAGAGGGGAGGGGGATCGTCCGGGCGTTGACGAACCGCTCCGCGCCGCTCTGGGTGCTCAATCGCACGTCCTGCCACACCATGCGCTCGGGGTCGCCCCCGGCGACGTCGGCGCGGACCTGCGCGGAGACGCGGCCGCGGACGAGGGGGTCCGGGAAGAGGCAGGCGAAGAACGCCTCGACGGTGCCGAGCCGCTCCCGCGGCCAACCGCAGACCTCTTCGAAGCGGTGGTTGATGTGCAGGAGCCGGCCGGTCCGGCCTTCGTGGACCGCCAGGCCGACGGGAAGGTGCGCGAGGATGGTCTCGATGAACTCGTTGCGGCGGGCGAGCTCTTCGCGCCCGCGGCAGATCCGCCGCGTCGAATAGAGGGCGCCGCCAAGGCATCCGGCCAGGAGCACGGAGAGGACCAGGTAGACGGCGAGGCGCTCGGCCGAGCCGCGGCGGAGCTGACCGAAGTCGGCGCCCGCGTACGGTTCAGCCCGCACCGTCCACTCGCGGCCCAAGGCATTGAAGCGGACGGTGGCCCCCAGGTGCACCAGGCACGGTGCGGCCTCGACGGGCGAGGCGACCAAGCGGGCTTCCCCCTCGTAGAGCTCGATGGCGAAGTTGCGGCGGACATTGGGACGGACCGCCCGCCCCACCAGGCTGTCGAATCGCACCAGCACGGCCAACCACAAGTCTTCCTCAAGCTGTGGCGTCGCGGGCTCGGCCGCCGCCAGCCGGTGCCAGAGGATCAGGACTTCACCCCCCGGCTCGACGTGCAGAGGGCCCCGGGCCAGAACGGCCTCCCCGGCCCCATCCGTCTCGGCCGCGAGGGCGGACATGTCCCTCGGGGAAAAGAGATCAATCTCGTCGAGGGGCTCACTCCGGACCGCGGCTACCGGCGCGCCCGAGGCCTCGACGACGGCAAGCAGTTGGTAGCTGGTCTCCCGCTCGGCCAGCAGCGTCGCATACCGGGTGAACCGCTCCGCTCGCAACTCCGGGGGGTTCTCGCTCCACGCGGCTCCCAACATCGTCAGATCGGTGGCCCGTTCGTTGAGGATGTGTCCCAAGCGCAGGGCGATTTCCTCGGCACGGCTCTCCGCCTGGTTGCGTATCAGGTCGTCGGTGATGCCGGAGAAGTGCTGCCAGAGGGGAACGCTGATGCCCAGCAGCACCACGAACAGCAGGATGGGGGCCGCCCAAACCCAAGCCTCGGCGCGCCGGCGAATACCGTCCCAGAAATTCACGGCCAGTCCTCCTTTCCACGCCTTGGCGGCGGCAGGCGGCCGGTTCTTCGCCGATGGGGCTCCCCGCCTCCATAAACCTGCACGATCACTATACCCGCAGAAGCCGTTTCCACCAATGCCCGCCAGCGCAGTCGACCGCTTCCTTTCGAGCGCGGCTCGCCGCCCCTTTCGCCACCGAGGCGGCTCCCGGAATCAGAGCTCCAAACTCCTGGAATTCGACGCGTCGAATCTGGCAACCCGAGGTGGCCGGAGTTTACAATGGCGTCGCGTGCCGCGGGCAAACCGTTCACGGGGGACTGTCCCAATTATCGCGGCCTCAGAAGGTATTCCTCGTGGGTAACGCGATTCGGCCGCGAAAATGGACCTGCCCCCCGACCTGCCCGTGAACGGTTACGCCGCGGGCACCCGACCCGTTGCCGAAGTGGATTACCCTCCTTCATCACCCCGCCAGAATTGCGAGCTTCCCTGATGCACCCCACACTACGCCGCCGGCCCAGACTTCCCGCAAGCCAAGGTACAAGCTGCGCCTCCAATGGACGAATGATCGTGGCACCGCTGCTCGCTGCCCTTATCGCCGCATCGAACCTCGCTGACGCCGAATCGAAGGTTCTCTTCGACTTCACCACGGAGGAGGTTCCCGAGACGGCCCAACCCGCCGACGCCGAGCTGACGCACGTCGAGCGCGACGGCATTCCCGGGCTCCTGGTGGCGACCGGGACAACCCACCGGTGGCCGGGAGTGACGCTCCGCGCCCCCGCGGGGCATTGGGACCTTTCCGCAAGGGCGGCCGTGGCCATGGAGGTCGCCAATCTCGGCGAGCACCGTTTCGAGGTCCGTCTCCGCGTCGACGGCGTCTGCCCCGAAGGGGAGCGGGCTTCGCTCACCGAGCCGCTCACGCTCGACCCCGGCGAAACGGGGACGTTGCAAGTCCCCTTGGCGCGGCCGATGCCTCCGGAAATCCGCGACCGGCTCTTCGGTATGCGCGGCTATCCGCAGGGATGGAGCCGCGATGAGGGGATCCACACGGAACGGGTCGATCAGCTCATCGCCTTCGTCACCCAGCCCGCCCAGGAGCACCGCATCCACATCCGCCGCGTCGAGGCCGCCGGAGAAGCACCACCCTACCTGGCGATGACGGCTGAGGAATTCTTCCCCATGATCGACCGCTTCGGGCTCTTCATGCACGCCGACTGGCCCGGGAAGACCCACGCGGAGGAGGACATGCAGCGGGCGGAGGAGGCCGAGCTCGCCGACCTGGCGGCCCACCCCGGCCCGGAGGACTGGAACCGCTTCGGCGGCTGGGAGGGCGGCCCGCAACGGGAGGCCACCGGGTTCTTCCGCGTCGAGAAATACCAGGATCGCTGGTGGCTCGTCGATCCCGAAGGGCGGCTCTTCTGGTCGCACGGGGTCAACGGCGTGCGGTCCAACACGGGGGCCACGCCGCTCGACGGCCGCCGCCACCTCTTCTCCTGGCTCCCGGAGGAAGGCTCTCCCTTTGCGGCCTTCTACGGCCGCCGCGGCCCTTCGCCCGTGGGCCATTACGTGGACGGGCCTTTCGAGACGTTCAACTTCACGGCGTCGAACCTGCTGCGGAAATACGGCGATTCGTGGCAGGAACGCTTCGCCGACCGCGCCCACCAGCGGCTGCGGAGCTGGGGGATGAACACCATCGGCAACTGGTCGGACCCGGGCATCTACGGCATGGAACGGACGCCCTACGTGGCCACGATCAGCTTCTCCTCGCCTCCCATCGAGGGGAGCACCGGCTACTGGGGCAAGTTTCCCGATCCCTTCCACCCCGCCTTCGAGAAGACGCTCCGCGAGCGGATGGCCCGCGAGCGCGACCGCTCGGCGGGCGATCCCTGGTGCCTCGGTTACTTCATCTTCAACGAGCTGAGCTGGGGCGACCAGTACTCGCTCTCCCTGGCCGCGCTCCGCTCCCCCGCCGAGCAGCCGGCAAAGCGGGCCTTCGTCGACGATCTTATGGCCAAGTACGAGACGATCGACCGGCTCAACGCCGCCTGGGAGACCGACCACGCCTCGTGGGAAGCCCTGCTCGAGAGCCAGGAGGCGCCCGAGGAGGAAAAGGCCCGCGAAGACCTCGGGGCCTTCTACGACCGGCTGGCCGAGCAGTTCTTCCGCCTCTGCCGCGATGCCGTCAAGGAGGTGGCGCCGGACCAGCTCTACCTGGGCGTCCGCTTCGCCTGGGTCAACGATCGGGCCATCCGCGCCTCGGCCCGCTACTGCGGCGTGGTGAGCTTCAACCGCTACGCCTACGACTTAAGCGAGTTCTCGCTGCCCGCCGGGATCGACGTCCCGGTGATCATCGGCGAGTTCCACTTCGGCGCTCTCGACCGCGGCATGTTCCACACCGGCCTGCGGCCCGTAGCCGACCAGGATGCCCGCGCCGCCGCCTACCGGACCTACGTGGAGAGCGGCCTGACACATCCGAACATCGTCGGGACCCACTGGTTCATCTTCGGCGACCAGGCCACCACCGGCCGCTTCGACGGCGAGAACTACCAGATCGGCCTCGTCGACCTCTGCGATACGCCCTACCCCGAGACCATCGAGGCGGTCCGCCAGGTGGGCCACGGGATGTACCGGCTGCGGTCGGAGGGGAAAGAGTAGGGTTCGGAACTTCAACTGAGGCTTTCCGTCCCCAACCCTGGATTCAACGCCCCTCCGACCGCGGCCGTGGTGCGCGGTTTCGGGCCGGTGGGATCGGACCGACCAACTCCCGTTCCGCACCGCGTTCTGTCACCCATGGGAAATGAATCGTTTCAAATCAGGGCCTATCTTCGGTTGCCTCTCGCTCGAGGCACGGTTTCTTGCTCCGTTCCGTTCGCGCGAGAAGCACGGCGGTGGCCGATCTTGGCCTCCTGGCAAAGAGCGGGTTTCGGACCATTCATCGCTCGTGCCGAGGGGACTGCGGCTCGTCCCCTGCGCCGATCAGAGGGCCCGCCGGTAGCGCTTCTGCGGCCGCCCGAAGACGGGCGTGGGAGGCGGGGGCGGGGATGCAGCGGCCGGCTCGCCGGCCTCGCGGATTCGTCCCAGGGCGTCGAAGCCCGCGATCTCCGCCCGCTCCAGCACGCGGTTGATCCGTATCTCGATCCGCGTGAGCTGGGGGCCTTCCTCGGGCGTAACGAAGGTGTAGGCCACGCCCTCGCGCCCCATGCGCCCCGTGCGCCCCACGCGGTGGACGTAGTCATCGCAGAATTCGGGGATGTCGTAGTTGATGATGTGGGAGATCGTCGTCACGTCGATGCCCCGTCCCACCACGTCGGTGGCCACGAGGAAGCGCGTCTTGCCGCTGCGGAAGGCGGCCATGACGCGGTCGCGAACCCGCTGCTGGAGGTCGCCGTGGATGGTGGCGGCATCGGCGAAGCGCTTCGCCAGCTTCGTGCCGATGCGGTCGGCTCCGCGGCGGGTGCGGCAGAAGACGATCGCCTGCCGCGGATTGTCGCGCTCGATGAGCTTGACCAGCAGATCGTACTTCCGTTCGGGGTCGACGGAGAAGTAGTACTGGTCGATGGTCTCGACGGCGATGTCCTTCGGGGAGAAGTCGAGCATCTCCGGCTCCCGCATGTACCGCTCGGCCAGTCGTTTGACGGGCGGGGGGATCGTGGCGCTGAGGAGGAGCGTCTGGCGCTCTTTGGGGCAGCGGCGGAGGATCTTCTCGATGTCGGGGCGGAAGCCGATGTCGAGCATGCGGTCGGCCTCGTCGAGAACGACGTAGCGGAGCTTCTCGAGCGAGAGGTTGCCGCGGCTGATGTGGTCGAGGACGCGGCCGGGGGTGCCTACGATGATCTCGATGCCGCCGCGGAGCTTCTCGGCCTGCTCGCGGAGCGGCTTGCCGCCGTAGAGGGCCGCCACGCGGACACGCTGGCCGTGGGCGAGCTTGACGGCCTCGTCACGGACCTGCACGGCCAACTCGCGGGTGGGGACGAGAACGATCGCCTGGGGCTCCCGCGGTGGCGAATGCTCGCGTATCGCCTCGATGAGGGGGATGAAGAAGGCCGCCGTCTTTCCGGTTCCCGTCTGCGCCTGCCCCATCACGTCCACGCCTGCCATGGCCCGCGGGATCAGCCCTGCCTGGATGGGCGTGGGATCGAGGTAGTCGGCCCTGCGGAGCGCAGCCAGCATGGCCGGGGAGAGGCCCAGGGGGGCAAAGCCGTGCTGGGCGTCGACCCGCGTGGCGTTCTTTTTCGACTCGGCCGCGGGACTGGGTGCCTCGACCGCGGTGGTCTTCTTCCGCCTTCGTCTCTTCGCCAAGACCTCAACTCCTACCGTAAGCGAACACGTCCTCGCCGACCCACCAGCTCGGGCCGGGGGGGGGGCAGCAGACCGAAACACGCCTCATGCTAAACGTTTGACCCCGCTCTTGGGAAGGGGTGTGTTGTAAGGGGGATATTCGTAACCGTTCACGGGGGACCGTCCCGATTTTCGCGGCCATAGAGGGTATTCCTCGTGGACGGCGCGATTCGGCCGCGAAAATGGGACTGTCCCCTTCGCCCGGTACGCCGCGGCAGGGTGAGGGGACGGGTCCATTTTCGGGGTCTATTGGCCGAAAAATGGACCCGTCTCCGGCCGGCCCGTGAACGGTTACGGATATTCGATCATACCTCACGGGTGTTTGCTAATTGGCGCAAACTTCACTTTCATTTGCAGAAGACCTTTGCGCGGCGCACCCTCCGCGCCTCCCGCGGGTAGGCGAGCGGCGGCGCTGCTGATACGATGAATCGATGTTGCTCGGTTCGAGGGCCGTCAGACGCGGGAACGGCGGCGCGAGGGCCTGCCGGACACACGAATCGCAAGATGCGGAGGTCCAATACCCGATGCCCAAGGAGTTCAAGAGCCTGGGGGTCCACTTTCTCTACCCGGACAACTGGGAACTCCAGGTCGAGGCCGAACGTGCCGACTGCCGGGCGGTGACCGTCTTCAGCCCGGGTGGGGCGTTCTGGTCGGTCACGATCCACCCTAGGGCCGCGAATCCCCTCGACCTGGCCCAGGCGGCACTCAAGGCCATGGAAGAGGAGTACGACGAGTTGGACAAGGAGGCCGTCTCCGAGGTGGTCGATGATCGCTCGCTGGTCGGCTTCGACATGAACTTCTTCTCCCTCGACTTGACGGCCACGGCGCGGATCCGGAGCCTCCGCACCGAGGAGGCCAGCTATACGGTCTTCTGCCAGGCGGAGGACGGCGAGTTTGCCAACTTGGCCCCCGTCTTTCAGGCCATCACCACGAGCCTGATGCGGGGGATCGGTACCACCGACACCCCCCTTTAGTGGGCACGGCAGGGGGGGGCTTTTCTCGGATCGGATTCCAACAGGTTGCACTTCTTACAATTCGCGGACGGCCGTGAGGGCGAGAATCGATTGGCTGCTGGAATCCATAAGTTGTTTCTTGGCAAAGAGATGGGTGTTCTTGCCGGCCTCCGCGCAGGCAGGGAGCTGCGGAACGGCACACGGTGTGCACCCTGATCGAGGCATCGGCCCGCGACCGCAGGGGCGAGTTGGGGCCGGCGAGGCCATCAGGCACCGTGGATCTTAGGTGACGCGCCTTCCCGACGGCGCACCGATCTCCCGACACACCGGGACAGACCAGCTTTCCGCGGATTAGGGGTCCGGTTGGCTCTTCCCGCAAGCCAGCCGGACCCCTCGTTTTTTTCTACCGCTTCGCCTCCGCGCAACCGCCAATCCCCCTTGTCGTTCCGAACCAAGAAACCTATCATACTGGTCTAGGCTACCTGCGTTCGAGGGTAGCGAGACTAGCTTGGCGGGGCCGTTTTGATCCCCTCCGAATTGGCTAATCTGGTGGGTTTTTCGGGGAGGTGGTGGTTCTCTTTGCGAGGCCGACTGTGCCGATTGGGTATTCTGCCGCGTTCTTGTTGGCCGATACGGGCGCGAACTGGCTCTTCCCGCTGTTGACGCTTTGGCTCCCGCTGCTGGCCATCTTCTACCTCCTCATTCTGCGGCCGCAGATGCGGGAGCAGACCCGGCGGCAGGAGATGCTCGCCGGGGTGAAGAAAAACGACCGGGTGGTCGCCGCGGGAGGGGTCTACGGTACCGTGACGAATGTCCACCGCGAGGCCGACGAGGTGACCATTCGCGTCGACGAAACGACGAACACCAAACTCCGTGTGACGTTCAGCTCCATCGTGCGCGTGCTGGGCGAGGAGACCGGAGAGAAGAAATAGCCTGCTCTCGTGCAGGGGGTTCGGTGGGCGCAGCCCGGTGTCGGTGGAGTGGGTGCCTTGTTGGAGGCCGTGTTTTCCCCGGCAGGATCGGGCCATCCCCTTGCGCGGCCGCTTGGCGGGTGAACCGTGAGTGATCGATTGGATTAGGGTCTATTGCATGTTTGAGATTCCCTTGCCCGTCGGGTTGTTGCTGGTGGCGGCCTCGATTGTGGCTGCCATCGGACTGGCCTACTACCTTGCGCGGACGCTCCGCATGCCGGACCACGGCTGGAAGCTGGCGGTGGTCTTCGGATCGGTAGTCCTCGGGGGATGGATCACGGCGCTCAACTGGCCGCCCTCGCTGGGGATCGACTTGAGCGGCGGCGTGCAGTTGATCTACGAGGTCGACCAGGAGCGTTGGCGCGAGCGGCTCCGCGAGGATCCCACCCGCCGCCTCGACATGGACCAGTTGGTCGAGGCGGTCCGGCTGCGGGTGAATCCCGACGGCCAGGCGGATATTGTCGTCCGGCCCTACGGCGCCGAAGAGATCGAGATCATCGTTCCCGGTGCCGACTTGAACGATGCGGAACGCATCAAGCAGATCGTCTCCAGCACCGGGACGCTGGAGTTCCGCATCCTCGCCCACCGCAGCCGCCACGAGTCCATTGTCAGGCGGGCCGAGGCGAGCCCGGCGCACCTCGTCACCGACGAGGCGGGGGAGGTCCTCGCCTGGTGGGTGCCGGTTCGACCCGGGCGCGAGGACACGATCGTCGGCGACCCTTCCAACGTCCTTCGCGAGGGGACGCGGCACGGCGAAGAGGTCCTCGAAGTCCTCGTCGTCAACGACAACCGCAACGTCACCGGCGAGCATCTCGCCGGGGCCCGCCGCGGGCGGGACAACGTCGACTATGCCGTGGACTTCGAGTTCGACGCCGAAGGAACGCGGCGCTTCGCCGCCCTGACCTCCGACAACGCCCCGCAGACGGTTGCGGGTACGGTGATCCGTTCCAATCTCGGCATCATCCTCGACGGCTACCTCCACTCCGCTCCCCACATTCGCGAAACGATCCACGGCCGGGGGCAGATCACCGGGAGGATGGGCCGCGAAGAGGTCGACCGCATCGTCGCCGTGCTCAACGCCGGCGCCCTCCCCACGGAATTGGGTGAAGCCCCCACCACGGAACGCCTCACCGGTCCCACGCTGGGCGCCGATACGATCCGCAAGGGCGCCTTCGCCATCAGCGTTTCCCTGGTGGTCGTCCTGGCCTTCATGGTCGTCTATTACCGCTTCGCCGGTCTGGTGGCCTGCTTCGCCCTGCTGATGACGCTCCTCTTGGTCTTCGCCGTGATGACCCTGGGCAACGCCGACTTCACGCTGCCGGGCATCGCCGGGCTGGTGCTCACCGTGGGCATGGCCGTGGACGCCAACGTGCTCATCTTCGAGCGCATCCGCGAGGAATTGGCTCGCGGGGCCGCGCTGCGGATGGCGATCCGCAACGGCTTCGGCCGCGCCACCACGACGATCGTCGACGCGAACCTCACCACGCTGATCACCGCGCTCGTGCTCTACGCCATCGGCACCGACGCCGTGAAGGGCTTCGCCATGACGCTCATCCTCGGCGTTACGATGAGCATGTTCGCGGCGATCTTCTGTTCGCGGGTGATCTTCGACGTCGCCGAGCGGGCCCGCTGGCTAACACAAATGAAGATGATGCAACTGATCGGCCGGACGAACATCAACTTCCTCGCCGCCCGGCGGTGGGCGCTGGCCGGCTCGCTCGCCATCCTCTTGGTGGGGCTGGTCGGCGTCGGCGGGCGCGGCCAGGGGATGCTCGACATCGACTTCATCGGCGGCGTCTCCCTGGAGGTCGTCTTCACGGAGGAGCAAGCGGCGGAGGAGGTCCGGGAGCGGCTTGCCCCCGAACTCCCCGACCTGGCCATCGCCGACGTCCGCATGGAGGACGAGCCGGCGCGCATCCGCTACATGGTCAACACCTCCACCCGCGAAGGGATGGAGAGCGACGCGTGGCTGGAAGCGGTGCGCGCCATCATTGCCGAGGAGTTTTCGGGGAAGCTGGCGACCAACCAGCTGACCATCTCGAACCTCGAAGCGATCGAGGCCGCCGACGATGCGGTGGACGAGGCCGTCTCCGCCGTGGAGATCCCGGCGGAGGACCCCCTCTCCGATTTCCGGCCCCGGAGCGATCTCCCCGAGAACCTCCTGGCCGCCGCCGACCCGGCCGCGCTGCCGGAGGCCGCCGGCGAGCCGGCCGCCGAAGAGCCTGGACCTGAGGTGCCGGCCGCCGGAGAGGCCCCCGCCGAAGAGCCTGCTGCCGAGGCACCGCCTGCCGAAGAGGTTCCGGCGGAGGCCGCTGCCGCGGAGGCGCCGGCTCTTCCCTCGCCGCGCGGCGTGCAGGCGACGCTGGAGTTCTCCCATGCGGTCAATCACGATACCTTGCGGAACATGCTCATGGA
Organism: Planctomycetales bacterium; assembly: GCA_007126245.1. GTDB lineage: Bacteria > Planctomycetota > Planctomycetia > Pirellulales > Thermoguttaceae > SKOZ01. The sequence goes on along the minus strand of SLBP01000071.1, from coordinate 810 downwards.
CCGCCTCGCCGACTTCCGCATCTTCAACGAGGAGTACACGGCAGGCAGCCAGGTTCCCTACGAACGATGGGAGGTGACGCTCTTCGACGTCTCCGTTGAGGAGGGGGAAGCCATCCTCGGGGACGTGAAGCAGCAATTGGAGGCCCAGCCCTACTTCCCCTCGGCGAGCACCATCGGCGCCCGCGTGGCGGGGAGGACGCGGTGGGACGCCTTGGCGGCCATCCTTACCAGCCTGGCCTTCATCGTCGCCTACATCTGGATCCGCTTCCAGAAGGTCATCTTCGGGCTGGCGGCGGTGGTGGCCCTGATCCACGACGTGATGATCACCGTGGGCATCCTGGCGCTCAGTGCCTTCGTCCCCGGGCCGCTGGCCGAATGGCTGATGATCGATCCCTTCAAGATCGGTCTGCCCGTGGTGGCCGCGCTGCTGACGATCATCGGCTACTCGCTCAACGATACGATCATCGTCTTCGACCGCATCCGCGAAGTCCGCGGCAAGGCGCCGCGGCTGACGGCGGAGATGGTCAACACGAGCGTGAACCAGACCCTCGCCCGCACGCTGCTCACCTCGGGAACCACGCTGCTGGTGGTCCTGATCCTCTACGTGGCCGGCGGCCAGGGGATCCACGCCTTCGCCTTCACCCTGCTCGTCGGGGTGCTGGTGGGCACGTACAGCTCGATCTACATCGCCGCTCCGGTGCTCTTGTGGATGAGCGGGGTCGGCGGGGCCGCGGCGGTGACGCCGGCCAAGGCCCGCGAGGCGGCCGCAGTGCCGAACCGCCGAGGGCTGGAGAGCCCGGCGCCGGGCGG
>SLBP01000082.1:0-11487 GCA_007126245.1 Planctomycetales bacterium | reverse complement strand
CCACGAACCCGCAGCTGAGCGCCCCGTCGGCCAGCGAAGGGACGGGCGTCTACATGTCGCTGGTCCGCCAGGCGACGCCGCTCTCCGGCGGCCAGGTGGCCGCACTTCCCGCCAGCGAGGCCTGGATCCACGAGTGGAATTCGTTCTACGTGGAGATCTACGCGCATACCTCGGATACCGCCGCGGTGACCGAGGCATTGGTCGATCTCACGTACAACGGCAGCTACTTCACGGCCGTCTCTCTCGAGTATGGCGAGCTCATCAACGGCGCGCTGCCCGCTTTCGACGATGCCGCGGGCCGCGTCGGCGGCATCGGCGGTTCGGTATCGGGCGCCGACCCGGAGCGCTACGTCCTCTTGGGCCGTGTCCGCTTCGCGTCGCAGCCGGGCGATAATGTGCCGCTCGATCTGGAGAACCACTTCTTCGGACCGTACGACATCGGGCTCGGCCTGACGGAGGCCTCGATCAGCGCGCAAGGTCAGGCGGTCGATGCGCCGATCGTCGGCACGCCCCCGCGGACCGAGCTCTGGGCCGTTCCCTACGACGCCAACGATTCCGGCCAGATCGAGGTGGCCGACCTGCTCCGCCTCATCAGCGTCTTTGGAGACGACGTGGCCGAGAGCGAATCGCCGCTCACCAGCCTCTTCGATCTGAACCGCAGCGGTTCCGTTGACGTATCCGACCTGTTGGCTTTCGTCGCCAACTTCGGCAACGGGAAGGAAGACGGCGACAGCCTCACCTTCCCGGCAAGCTTCGTGCAGCGGTGGATCGGCAAGCCGGTCGTTGCCGAGGGAGACGTCGCCCTGGACCAGATCGTCGAGGCGGCCGCTTCCGTCTGGCAGGACGTCCTGGGGCTCGACGTGATGCCGCATTTCCAGGTCATCGTCGGCGACCTGCCCGCCGGCCAGCTCGGCGAGGCGGCCATCCTGGCGGTCGGCGAAGACGGCGTACCGACCGCCGGCCGCATCGTCTTGGACGTCGACGGCGATGGCTCGGGGTGGCACGCCCACCTGGCAGCCGATCCCACGGCGGGCCGCTACGACCTCTTCACCGTCGTGGCGCACGAAATGGGCCACGTCCTCGGCCTCACGACGGCCTTCGACGGCTTCTCCCATTATGTCGACGCCGCCACAGGCCTCTTCACGGTCGGCGACTTCAGCTTCCAGTTGGACTCCTCACTCGACCACCTTGCCGACCCGGACGACCTGATGAACGCCGTGCTCGTGCCGGGCGAGCGGCGGTTCCCCTCGGAAGCGAACGTCGTCATCCTCCAGGCGGTCCACGCCGCGGGCGCCAGCGGCCACAGCAATTTCCGCGTGGCGCTGACGGCGCAGAACGCTGCGACCGAGTCCGCCGCGTCCCTCATCCCCGATGTCGAGGACGCCTGGGGCACCGTCATTTCCGGCCCCGCTGCCGCGGTCCAGCTCTCCCCCGTCTACTCCGCGCCGGCCTACCGGCGGGAACCGGGATGGGCCATGCCCTTCGAGCTGAGGCCGGCCGCCGATTTCGACCGCTTGAGCGGCGCGCTTCGGGTCTCGCCGGCTGCCGGCACCACCGATACGCTGGTGAGAGACTCCGTGCTCGCCGCGTGGGAAGAGATGGACGCTGCCGAGTCGCGGCCCACCGCCCTCCCCTCGCTCCGCGGAGACCTGCTGGCCGATGAGGCGGAGGAACTGGCTTCGCTGCTCACCCGGCCGGTCGAAGCGCCCGGCGAGCTGCTTGACGACGTCTTCGCCCACTGGGACGACCTCGGCTGAAAACCACCGTAGCTGAATCGCGCGAGGACTCGTGCGGAGCCATCGCACCCGCCGAGCGCGCGGTTCAGCGTGGGCGCTGCTTATCCCTCGGTGAAGCGGTCGCCGGGCTGGAGCCGGTAGCCGCGGAGGAACTCGTCGACGGAGAGGAGGCGTTTGCCCGCCGGTTGCACGGCACGGAGCGCCAGCCGGCCGGGCCGGCAGGCGACGACAAGGCGGTCGCCCTCGGCAGCAAGCACGGTTCCTGGAGGTTCCGGGCAGGGCGCCCGGGCATCCTCGACGACGGCGCGCTCGACGATCAGGCGCAGCGTCTCTTTGCCCTCCCGGGGCCAGAAGGTGAAGGTCTTCGGCCAGGGCTGCATGGCCCGCACGTGGTTGAAGATGGCCGGCGCGGGACGGCTCCAGTGGATGATGCCGTCCTCCTTCTTCAGCCGCGGCGCCTTCGAGGCCTGGGAGGGATCTTGGGGGAGGGCCTCCAGCCGGCCGGCCTCGACGGCGTCCAGGGCCCGCCGCACAAGCCAGGCGCCCATCTCGGCGAGCCGCGCCTCCAGTTCGGGGGCGGTTTCCTGCGGAGCGATTGTCGTGCGTGCCTGGGCAATGCAGGGGCCGGCGTCGACCTGGGGGGTCATGTGGATTACGGTGACGCCCGTCTCCGTCTCGCCGTGGTAGATGGCCCAGTGGATCGGGGCCGCCCCCCGGTACTTCGGCAGCAGCGAGGCGTGGAGGTTGATGCCCCCCAAGCGTGCGGTAGCGAGGGTGGTCGCCGAGAGGATCTGCCCGTAGTCGCAGGTAACGAGCAGATCGACCTCCAGCTTCCGCAAATGCTCCTGCGCGCGTGGGGTGTTGACGTCCTCCGGCTCCAGAATGGGGACACCGCGCTCGTGGGCCACGTCGCGGACGGGACCAATCGATACCGGCCGCACCCCGCGGCTGCGGCGCCGCGGCGCCGTGACCAGGGCGGTGACCTCGTGGTGGGTCTCGAAGAGTCCGCGAAACGTCGGCAGGGCGAAGGGCCCCGTGGCCAGCATCACGATGCGCATGAAGGGGTGGCAGGAATCCTGTGTCTAGCAGAAAAGGCCCGCTGTCACTGCCTGACAACGGGCCTTCGGGAGTGGACAGGGGCGGGATCGAACCGCCGACACCAGGATTTTCAGTCCTGTGCTCTACCAACTGAGCTACCTGTCCAGCGCGGTCGCGGGCAAGGCGACCGTAGCAAACCGTTAAGTATATGGCAGCATCGAGCGCTGTCAATCGGGCTTGCGTTGGCCCCGCAGATGGGTGGTCGTCACGCCCCGCAGATGCTCGTGGAGCGCCACCTTCCCCGTGAGCGAACTCTGCAGTGCGAGCCGGCCCGTGCCGCGGCCGGTAAGCCCCGGGGCACAACTCGCCCCGCGAAAAAAAAGGTTGCGGGAAAAGGGGACATCGGGCATCATCGTGGGGCCGGCTCGCGGCAAGGAGACCGGCGTTCCGTCGCGGTTCGTTCGCGAAGGGACGTCGCGCGGTGCCGCGTACCAAGTGATGCGGCCGCTGCCGTGACCGGCCGCCTTGCCCTCCCGGAGACTCCTGATGCCCACGCTGCTGCTCCTGCCGGGATTGGACGGCACCGGGAGGCTGCTCGAGGACTTCGCCGCGGCAGTGGGCGATCGGTGCCGGGTAATCACCGTCGATTACCCGACGGATATCCCCTTGGGCTACGATGATCTCGAGCCGCTCGTGCGGCGGGCCTTGCCCGCCGATGACGAGCCGCTGGTCGTGCTGGGCGAGTCGTTCTCCGGGCCGCTCGCGGTCCGCGTGGCCGCGGCACCGCCGGCGAACCTGAGGGGCGTGGTCCTCTGCTGCACCTTCGTTCGCGGCCCGCGGCCGCACCTGGGGCGCTTGCTCCCCTTGGCGCGCGCGGTGCCCCTCACGCAGGTGCCCGAGACGATCGTGGCCCGTGTGGCGATGGGCCGCGACGCCAATGCCCGCCTCACCGCCCTGCTGACCGAAGCGCTTGCCAGCGTGGCTCCCGCAGTGGTCCAGCGGCGGCTCGAGGAGGCGGTCGCCGTCGACGCAACCGCGGAGCTGGCGGCGGTGCGCGTGCCGGTGCTCTACCTGCGTGCCCTCCGCGACCGGGTGATCCCCCACCAAGCGTCGCGGCTGGTCGCCGAGGTCTGCCCCGCAACACGGATCGTGGACTTCGCCTCCTCGCACCTCCTCCTGCAGACCCGCCCGGCGGAGGCCGCTACGGTGGTGGCCGACTTCGCCCGGGAAGTCTGCGGCGGGGCGTGGAGAGGCACGGCTTGAAAGTGATTGGGAATACCGACAGCAGACAGCCGGCGACACGTTCGCCGGGGGACCCCCGGGAGGCGCTCCGATGACCGCGACGGATAATACCAAGCTCCTTTTCGCCGGCTTCCTCTTCACTGCGACCCTCGCCGCACCGGCGGCGGCCGAGGTGGTCCGCATCGAGATCGAGCGCCGCGAGCCCTTTGCCGAGGGGCACGCCTTCGGCGAGAGCGGCCCCTACGAGAAGGTGACGGGGCGCATGTTCTTCGAGGTCGATCCCGACGACCCCGCCAACGCAGCGGTGGTCGATCTCGACCTCGCTCCGCGGAACGCCGCGGGGCGAGTGGAATTCTGGAGCGACTTCTTCCTCCTTCGGCCCCAGGATCCCGGCCGCGGCAACCGCCGCCTGCTCACCGGCATCAACAACCGGGGCAACAAGCTCCTCATGGGCGCCTTCAACGACCGCGGCGGCAACGACCCGACCACGCTGGCCGACGCCGGCAACGGCTTCCTCATGCGCGAGGGATACAGCGTCTTCTGGTGCGGCTGGAACGCCGACGTGCTCCCCGGCGGCCACCGCCTCTGCCTCGGCGTTCCCCAGGCCGAGAAGGAGGGCGCGCCCCTGGTGGGCGAGGTCTATGTCGAGGTCTGCGTCGACCACGAGACCCGCAGCGCACCGCTGGCCTGGGGCAATACCGACGTCTATCCCAGCATCTCGCTCGACCACCGCACGGCACGGCTGACCATGCGGCCGCGGCGGACGGCCGAGGCCGTCGAGATCCCCCACGACCAGTGGGCCTTCGCCCGCTGGGAGAACGGCGAAGCCGTCCCCGACCCCACGCACCTCTTCGTCGCCGAGGGGCTCCGGCCGGGATGGCTCTACGACCTGGTCTATACGGCCGAGGGCTCGCGCGTCACCGGGCTGGGCTTCTGTGCCGTCCGCGACGCGGTGGCCTTCCTCCGCTACGCCGAGGCGGACGGCGCGGGCACGGCGAACCCGCTGGCCGGGAGCATCGAGCGGGCCTACGTCTTCGGCATCTCCCAGTCGGGGCGGTTCATCCACCACTTCATCCACGAGGGTTTCAACGCCGACGCCGAGGGGCGGCTCGTCTTCGACGCTGCCATGCCGCACGTCGCCGGGGCGGGCAAGGGTTTCTTCAACCATCGCTTCGCCCAGACCACCCGCTACGGCAGTCCCCACGAAGAGCACCTCTTCCCCTGCGACTTCTTCCCCTTCACCACCGTGCCGCAGGTGGACGAGGTGACGGGCGAAGAGGGCGACACCCTGGCCGTTCCCCGCGCGCAGAGCCACCTGCCGAGGATCTTCTTCATCCAGACTTCCGCCGAGTACTGGTGCCGGGCGGCCTCGCTCCTGCACACCGACACGGCAGGCACCCGCGACGTGCCGCTGGACCCCAACGTGCGCATCTATTACATCGCCGGGGCCCAGCACGTCGTCTCCGGCTCCCCTGCGCCGGGCATCTACCAGTATCCGCGGAACGTCCTCGACCACCGGCCGCCGCTGCGGGCCCTGCTCGTGGCGCTCGACCGCTGGGTGAGCGAGGGCGAGACGCCGCCGCCGAGCCGCTATCCCACCTTCGCCGACGGAACGCTGGTAACGGTCGCAGAGTACGAGGAGGCCTTCCCCGCGATCCCCGAGGTCATGCTCCCCGAGGGGCCCTTCGCACCGCTGAGGCTCGACTTCGGACCGCGGTGGCGCAGTGCAGGCGTTGCCGATCACGTCCCCCCGCGCACGGGTCCCCGTTACGCAACGCGGATCGCCGCTGCCGATGCCGACGGCAACGACCGGGGCGGCATCCGTCTGCCCGCGGTGGCCGTCCCTTTGGCGACCTACACGGGCTGGAACCTCCGCGCCGCGGAATACGACGCCGAGGGGATGCCGGGCCGCTTCATCGGCGCCTACTTCCCCTTCGCCCGCACCGAAGAAGAGCGCCGCCAACGCAGCGACCCGCGGCCCGCCATCCGGGAACGCTACCCGAGCCGCGAGGACTACCTTGCCCGGGTCCGCGCCGTCAACGCGGCGCTGGTCGGCGAGGGGTATCTGCTCGAAGAGGACGCCGAGCGGATCGAGGCGGCCGCCGCCGAGGAGCCCCATTGGGACTGACCGTCGCGCCGGCCGAAGGGGAAAGTCCCCTTTTCGCGGCCGAATGGCGTTATCCACGAGGAATACCTTCTTCGGCCGGAATACTGGGGCAGTCCCCCGTGAATGGTGATCCCCCACCGCTGGTCCCGCCCTTTCGGAGCCTCATACCCGTCATAGTGGTCGTTCACGGCTCCTGTGGGCCAATTTGACACCCCACAGAGTGTGTCGTAGGGTTTTCGCGACAGCGCATCAGCCGCCGCCGTCCCCTCTCCGGGCGAAATTCGCAACCTGCTGCCACAAAGAGATTTGTGGCATGACGCGTTGGCCGATCCACGATCGGCCCTTCGCCGCGACGGGCCCAGGGGCAACCCGCACAGGCGGGCGGACCCGCGTTCGGAACCACCCGCTCCACCGGAACGCCCCATCGGCTGAGTACCGGGACGGCACGATGGCGGCTGACGGCTGTCCCATGGAGAGCCCACACAGCCGCCTTGAGAGGAGCCCGCTCGCAATGTTCCGCCGCCTCGCCGCCGCCCTGATTCTGGCCGCCTTCAGTGCCGCCCCCGCCGCGGGCCAGGAGTGGGCCCGCAAGATGTTCCAAGACTTCAACCACGACTTCGGGACCATCGCCCGCGGGGCCGAAATCGAGTACCGCTTCGTGGTGACGAACCCCTATCTCGAAGACGTTCGCATCGCCAGCGTCCACTCCACGTGCGCCTGCACGCAGGTCCGCATCGAGAACCCCGACCTGGCGACCTACGCGTCGGGCGCCATCGTGGCGCGGGCCAACACGACGTCGTTCCTAGGCCGCAAGGGGTCGACCATCCACGTCACCATCGACAAGCCCTTCCCCGCGCGGGTCCAGCTCCACACGACGATGTTCATCCGCAGCGACGTCGTCTTCGAGCCCGGCTCGGTGACCCTCGGCGACGTAGTCGAAGGGACGGCCGCCGCAGGGACGACGACCGTCCGCTTCAGCGGCCGCAGCGACTGGCGGATCGAAGCGCTCCGCTCGAACAACCCCCACCTGGCCACCGAGCTGACGGAGGTCCGCCGCCGGCCCGGCGAAGTCGTCTACGACGTCGCTGTCCGGCTGGACCCTTCGGCCCCGGCGGGCTACTTCCGCGACCAGGTGATCCTGGTAACCAACGAGAGTGGCGGTCGGCAGGTCCCCTTCGAGGTCGAGGGGCGGGTGCTCTCGGCGGTGACGGTGAGTCCCACCTCGCTGTTCATGGGGGTGGTCGAGCCGGGCGGCACAGTGACCCGCCAGCTCGTCGTCCGCGGCAACCGGCCCTTCCGCATCGTGGCCATCGAATGCGAGGACGACGGCTTCCGCTTCGAGATCCCGGCCGAGGCAGCGGCGAAGCCCCTGCACCTGATCCCCGTCACCTACGTTGCCCGTGGCGACGCCGGCCGCGTGGCACAGACCATCCGCATCCTCACCGACCTCGGCGAGACGGCTGCCGAGCTGCCCGCCTTCGCGGTCGTGACCCCGCCTGCTGAGTAGGCGGAGCGCGCTTCCATCGAGGCGGACCGGGAGGTCCGTCCTACAAGCGGTGGTACCGCCCGCTGAGTAGGCGAAGCGCGCCTAGCCGCGGCTGTCGCGCCGCGATTGGGAACGGCGGCCGCGTGCCGAGACGTGGCCGCGAACGCGGCTATAGACACCGCTCGTCTGCAGGCGCTGCTGTTTGCCGGCGGTGGCGGCCTTCCGCTGCCGGGAGCGCTCGAGCGGCTTCTCCGCGGCTTCCGTGGGCGGGGGAGCGACCACCTTCTTGGACACCTTCCTGGCGACCGCCTTGGCCCCTCCCTTCTTCGCCGTCTTCCCGGCGGCCTTCCCGGCGGCCTTCTTGGCGGCCTTCTTGGCTGTCTTCTTGGCTGTCTTCTTCACCGTCCCCTGGGCCGTCTTGCGGGCGGCCTTCTTGCGGCGGGCGCCCTTGGTCGAGGCGGCGGAGCCCGACTCTTCGGCCAGCCGGGCGCGCTCCTCCTCGAGGGCCCCGCGGACGGCGGCCCGAGTCTCGCGGTGCCTGAGCGTTCGCTTCCGCTTCGACGGCCTGGCCGCGGCCTGACGGGTGCCGGGCGCGGCGGCGCCGGAGGAGACTTTCTCTAGCCGGGCCTCGAACCGGGCCAGCACTTCGTCGAAGATCGCCTGCTTCTCGGCGCTGCGGGCGTTGCGGTCGGTCACCCGCGACCGCTGCTGCTGCTGGACCTGGCGAGTCTGCCGCGCGGCGAGGTCCCGCCACTTGTCGCGGAGCTTGCGGGCCCGGGCCACGTTCCTCTTCAGTTGCGCCTCGCTGAGCTGGCCGATCTCCTGCCGCCGGCTGGCCTCTACCAGCCGCAGCTCCGAGGCCGAGCACAACTCCCGCGCCTTTGCCTGCTTGATCTCCGCCATGAGCGGCTCCTTCTCTCCGTTCGGTGGGCTTCCCCGCGGGCGAACACCCCGCGTGGGCAGTGTAGGAGATTCGCTCGCTTCCGACAACCCGCCGCGGACGACCTTTCCCTCTCGTTCTACTGGCTGGACAAGACCTCCAGCAGTCGGAGATAGGCGAGCGCGCGGAAGTGAGGATCCGCTCAAGCTCGTCCTTCGCGCTGGTGGATGAGCCGCCGCACCCGCTGCGAGAGCTCGCTGCCCTCCGCGCCTCATCTAGAAGCCGTGGCGACGACAACCTCGTCCGGATCGAGGATCTCCAAGGTGGGAGCCGGCGGCCACCCTCCCGCGACCATGAGGTTGGTCACCCGCTCGCCCCCCGCGCCGATGAAGGCGAGTTCCAACTCCACGTTTCCCGCACCACGCCTGTAAGCGGTAATCTGAACCAACGGCTTAAAGGGGGGGCCCAGGGGCAACTCCACGACCTCGCCCACGACCACCTTCACCGGCTCGCCTCCCACGGCGGCTGCGGAAGCCCCGGAAGCGGTCGGAGTTGAGCATGAACTGGTAGCTGCGGCCCGGTTCGAGCTTCACCTCTACGGTCCATACCTTGCCCGCGGCGTCGTACGCGGGCCGGCCGGTGACTTCCGGGAAGCTCGGCCCGCCGCCGACCAGCGACCAGGAGCCGTCCTGCATGGGCCGGTCGAAGACGACGCGAATCCGATCCAGTCCGGCGTCGACCTCGCTGCCGTCGGCCGGCTCGATGGTAACCACCCGGGGCGCATCGGCGGCTGCCGCGGGGGCTCCGCGAGCCGGCTCGTCCGAAAGCTTCTCCGCGTAGGCGTCGAAGAACTCGACCAGCCGCGGACCGAAAGACTCGAGCGTGGGGTATGTCTCGCGGTCGGCCTCGTATTCGCCCAGCAGCGTGACCAGCTCGGGCATCCACAAGAAACCGCGGGCCTGCTCGCCGCGCGCCGCGGCCCAGGCCTTCAACCGGCCTTCGTAGCGGAGCGTATACCGGACCACGCAGCCCCGCACCAGCGACTCGTAGAGCATCGTCCGCCAGTGGCCGTAGGCCTGCCGACGCATCGGCTCGGCCACGCGGGCGAAGAGCTTCTCAGCGGCGGCCTTAAGATCGTCGGCGTAGCGGTCGATGATCGGGTTGGCGTAGGAGTGGCAGAACTCGTGGACCACGGTCTCCGTGATCCGCGCATCGAACCGCGGCGCGCCCTCCCTATCGACCTGCCAGACGCCCAGGATGCAGTAGAGCTCCTCCCGGCCATCGGGCGGCTGAAAGTACGCGCCGTAGTTGTTCGGTCCGTTGAAGAGCGCCGGCACCACGATGAAGTCCGCCCCCGGCCGAGCGCCGAAAAACGCGTCGAACCACTCCAACTGCACGTGTTCCTCGAGCACCTTCGTCAGCCGCGCCTCACTCAAGCCATAGAGCGTCTGGTGCCGGGCCAGGAACTCGTCGAAGAATGCATCGGTGACAAACCTCCGTGCGGCGGCGAGAAAGGCCTCGGCCTCCGCGGGCTGCCAGCGGGCATCGAGCGAGGCGAGCCGCGGATCGAGCGGCATCCGCGCGGCAAGCGACGCCGCGTCCTCCACGTGGATGGCCATGCCCATCACCGCGTCGAAGGCGACGCCCCGCTCCGCACGCAGCCGCCGGGCCAGCCGCACCACGTCGTGGTTCCTCACGGAAGCGAAGTGCGCATCGGCATCCTCCACGTACGACGGCACCATCCCCCGCGTGTATTCCGGGTTGCCGGCCAGCCGGAAGATCAGGCTCAGAAGCTCCACGCGCGGATCCGCCCGCACCACAAGCGCCCGCCGGGCCGCTTGAGGTTGCCCCTCTTCGCCTTCGCGGCCGGCGGCTGGGCCTGCGAATGCCAGCGCAACGAGTACCACACAAATAGCTCCGGACACCGGGCAATACAGGATGGCAAGTCGAGGAATCGTGAATATGGCGAGGTCCCCCACGAGATTGCCGAGAGATTATGGATACCTTCCGCTCGCCGACAAGGCGTCTTCGGGGTCAACTTGCGGAGATGCTGCCCGCCGGGCCATGACTGACGACACGACTGCCGTCGATGAACCAAGAGGGGGCTCTGCGGGTTATTCGATTAGGATTCCCAGATCTTGGCAAGATTCTGCTCCGACTTTCCCAGCGGAGGGACGAGAAAAGCCATCAGAGGAAGTGGACGAGGGCAGCGTGGGCCGAGAAGCCGGCGCCAAAGGCCAGCAGGAGGCCGAACGTGCCCGGGGCGGGGCGGCGTTCGGCGAGGATCGAGTCGAGGACGAAGAGGACCGATGGCGACGACATGTTGCCGTATTCCCGGAAGATGCGGTAGGCATGCTCGAGCATGCACGGGGGGATCGGCAGTTTTTCCCGGACCGCGTCCAGAACCGCCACGCCGCCGGGATGGACGGCCCAGACGGCCACGTCCGCGGGGGAGAGGCCGTTGCGGTCGAGCAGCCGCCCGGCGGTCTGGGCGATCGTGCGGGCGCCGATCACCGGCACGCGCCGAGAGAGGACGTTGCGGAGCTTGCCCTGGCGGCTGACGTACTTCAGATCGCTGCGGTAGCGGGGAAACAGCCCCGTTTCGAAATCGATGATGCGAAAGAGGGGAGCAGCGGCAAGGCTCTCGTCGCCGGGACCGATGATCATCGCGGCGGCGCCGTCGCCGAAGATGCAATTACTGATCACCTGGTCGGGGTCGGGGCTGAAGAAGAGCGTGGCCGAGCAGACCTCCACGGCGATGCTCAGCACGGCCCGCGGCCCGACCCGGCGACTGAGACCGGCGGCGCAGTGGAGGTTGGGGATCGCGGCGCCGCAGCCCATGCCCACGAGGTCGAAGACCTGCACATCGTCGGGCAGCTGGAGCAGCTCGGCCACGTACGACGACAGGCCCGGGCAGAGGTAGCCGGTGCAGGTATTGACCACCAGCGCGCCCACCTGTTCGGGTCGGAGATCGCAGGCCTCCAGCGCCCGGCCGCCT
>SLBP01000123.1:0-31662 GCA_007126245.1 Planctomycetales bacterium | reverse complement strand
CGCGAAGATGGCCACCGCAATTGCCAGGAATACGCCGATGATGATAATCGACAGCACGATAGAGATCAGGAAGTAGATGACGATGCTGATCTGGAAGTTCAGCGATTCCTTGCCCTGATCGTCCACGAAGGGCATCTCATCCTTTTTGATCAGCCAAATGACGAGTGGCCCGATGACGTTTCCCAGAGGGATGGCATAACCGGCCAGCGCGAGCAGGTGGCAGAGCATCCCCCAGAGCCGCTCATCGGCGGTAGGGGCAGCGGTGGGTGGACCGGTGGACTGGGGTGCTTCGTAAGGATTGGGCGGTTCGGGGGGGACGGATGCCATGGAAGGTCTCCTTCGAGACGGTTGCTATTTCGAAAAGTTAATCCGAAGCCACTACCCCGCGGCAGTCTCTCTTCAACAGTCTAAGCCACTACCCCGCGGCAGTCTCTCTTCAACAGTCTAATGGGGGCCGCAGGCTAATCAAGGAGCATTTCGCCCGTCGGCAGGGGATCTTGGCCTGCTCGCCCGCCACTGGCGGGATTGAGCACTAATGCCAGCTCTATCCCCACCATGGTGGCAGGCCCACGCCGTTTGCACCCCTCATTCAGGACAGCAGGGGACCTACACACTTGATCCCGTGGCGGTTAGACCCTATCGTGGCGCCAGCGGCGGCGGCGAATTCGCCATTTAGGGGGGGGCGAAAGTGTCAGAACGGAAGATTTCGGGAGGAAGCGCGGATGAAAGTGGTGGTTTGCGAGACGAAGGAAGAGCTGGGGCGGAAGGCGGCGGCCGAGGGGGCCGAGCGGATACGCGCTGCGCTGGGGGCGCGGGGGGCGGCCAACATCATCCTGGCCACCGGAGCTTCTCAGTTCGAGATGCTCGGGGCCCTGGTGGCGGCCGAGGGCATCGACTGGTCCAAGGTCACCGCCTTCCACCTCGACGAGTACATCGCCATGCCGATGACCCACCCGGCCTCGTTCCGCAAGTATCTCAAGGAGCGCTTCGTCGACCGCCTCCCCCAGGCCCCGGCCGCCTTCCACTTCATCGACGCCGAGTCGGACCCGGAAGCCGAGTGCCGCCGGCTGGGGTCGCTGATCGCCGAGCACCCGATCGACGTGGCCTTCATCGGCATCGGCGAGAACGGCCACCTCGCCTTCAACGACCCCCCCGCCGACTTCGAGACCGAGGAGCCGTATCTCATCGTCCAGCTCGACGAGGCCTGCCGCCGCCAGCAGCTCGGCGAGGGCTGGTTCGCTTCGATCGACGAGGTGCCCCGGCAGGCGATCTCCATGTCGATCCCGCAGATCGTCAAGTCGCATTCCATCGTGTGCAGCGTCCCCGACCGGCGGAAGGCCGAGGCCGTCCGCGGCGCCGTCGAGGGGCCGGTGACCCCCTTGCTACCCGCTTCGATCCTGCAACGCCACGAGAGTGCCGTCCTCTATCTCGACCGGCCCGCCGCGGCGCTCCTGAGCCAACAGAAGTGACGTCCGGCTGCCGCTCGGGGCGAGGGCGGTGTACCGCCGCCCCGCCGCGGTACCGCGCCGGTGATCTCCCTTGCCGCGCCTGGGATTTTCGGCGTCTACTCCATGCGCACCAGGGTCTCGCCGACGAGTGCCGCCAGGTCGGTGTGCTTGAGGTGGTCGGCCACGCGAGGGTGGGCGAAGAGCCGCACCCGCTTCACGTAGTCGTCGAACTGCTCCTTGGCGAGCACGCGGATCACCGGCGAGACCTCCGCCAGCGGCCGGTAGCGGTCCTCCTTGGGAAAGAAGACCTCCACGTCGAGTTCGACCTCGCGGGCCACGGGTGGGGCGTCGAAGAGGATTTCGTGCGGGGCGATGATCCGCCCCGTCGCGGTGCTGGCCACGACGGCGAATTGCTCGGCGCAGGCGACCAGGAAGGGATAGGGGCGGCGTGCCAGGCGGCGGTACAGCGAGGGCTGCTCGACGAGGCTGTACTGGGCCAACCGCTTGTAGAGCCGCCGCGTGCGGCCGAAGAGGCCCTCGAGCAGCTCGCCCGCCGGCCCGCCGTCGGCCGCCTGCCGCAGGGCCTCGATCCACTCCGGCTCGCTGAGGCGGAAGAGGCGGTCGAGGTCGAGGGTCCCCTCGAGCAGGTAGAAGGCCCGCTGGAGCATCGCCGTGGCGGCGCGGACGCCGTGGTGCCAGTAAACCTCGCTGAACATCACGTAGCGCGCGAAGACCATGAGTTCGGCGGCCGTCTTCCCCTTGTCGCTGATCGCCAGGCCGTCGCCGGTCTCGTTCAGGCAGAGGCTGCCGATGAGCCGTTCCTGGTCGAAGTGCCGGCCGTAGGGGACGCCGGCGTGGAGGCTGTCGCGGAAGAGGTAGTCCATCTTGTCGATGTCGATGGGGCCGGAGAGGATGCCGGCGAGGATGCGGCCTGCGGGGTCGCGGGGCTTCTCGCTCATCAGGGCCACGACGTCGCGTGGCGGCACGCCCCAGTCGTGCCGCAGCACGTCGGCGATCTCGCCCTCGAGCAGGAAGCTGTTGGCGAAGAGCTCGTGGCTGGGGACGCCCGCCAGCCGGATGTCCTCGATGGGGTGGCAGAAGGGCCAGTGGCCCAAGTCGTGCAAGAGGGCCGCGGCCAGGAAGACTTCCGCCCGCTCGGCCGCCACCACCGCCGAAAACCGCCGGTCGTGGGCCAGGCGCTTCAGGCAGAGAAGCCCCAGGCGGTAGACGCCCAGACTGTGCTCGAAGCGGGTGTGATGGGCCGCCGGGTAGACGAGCGAGACGAGCCCCAACTGGCTGATCCGGGCCAGGCGGCGAAACTCGGCGGTATCGATGAGCTGGCGGACGCGGCCGGAAAGGGGCACGTCCAACTCGGGGGGGATGCGGATCATCGACTGCCGCGCGTCGAGGGCGGCGATCTCCGGGATGTCGAGCAGCGTGGTCATCGGGGGGAGCCTGCTCCATGGACGGGGCGCCGCGGCGGCCGGCGCTCAGCCGTTGAGCTGCCAGATCCAGCCCATCCCGCCGATCCCGCGGAGGATGATCGTCACCAGCAGGTAGAAGGCATAGTGGAAGAAGGCGCTGCCGAACTCGAGATCCAGCGTCGCCAGGGCGATCAGGGTGCCCATCACCGAGAAGAGGGGGGCCACGTAGAACCAGTGGTAGAGCTCGCCGCTGCCCATCCCCGGGGCGACGAAGTAGCCGAACACACCCCAGAGAAGAACGTAGCCCGCCGCGCAGATGGCGGTGCGGAGGTAGAGTGCCTTGCCGCGGTAGGGCTCCAGCTCGTCGTCGTAGAGGAAGGTATAGGCCCCCAGGACCAGCGGCGGGGAGACGAGCAGCAGGCCGATAGTCCGCACCAGAGCATGGTCCCAGAAGGCCGCGCGGCCCAATATCCAGGTGGCTACCAGTACGACCAGCGCCCCGGCGGCGATCCCCACGGCCACTACGGGCTCGAAACGGACCTGGGTGCGGGCGATCGGTTTGAGGACCAGCTTGCCGGAGACGCCGCGGCTCCCTTCGAAGGCCTCCGGGGTGTGGACCTTGACCTCTTCGGCGGCGGTGGGGACGCGGATGGTGGCCTTGCACTTCGGGCAGGCACCCGACTGGCCCGCAAAGCGGTCACTGACCTGGAAACGGGCTCGGCAGCCGGGGCAGACGACGACGATGGGCATGGAATCGCTCGTGAGGTTCTTCAGGGGGCCTCTTCAGTTTGTCAGCGGCGCCCGTCCTGTCAAGCGCCGCGTGCGTGCGGCGGCGGTCGCGGTGCCGCGGGTGGAGGGGAGGCCTCCTCAACACCCTAGGCCACGCTGCGGTCCGGCGGCCGCGCCGGATCCGCATCATCGCCCGGGCGCCGCCGCCCCCGCCGCGGGGCAGGGGACTGCCTTCAGCCCTCGGAAACCATCGGGTTCGAGGGGCTCCTCATTGTTCCCCACTGGGATGTGGGGTAGTATTCAGAAAAGCCAATCGCGGCCGGGAAAGTTTCTCCAACCACGTTGCGCCCTGTCCTCGGGGGGGGCACGGTGATTCGATTCTTCTGTCCCAACGGACATCGCATCCACTGCTCCGATTCGCAGGCCGGTCGCGCTGCGCGCTGCCCGAGCTGCGGAGTGAAGTTCCGCATCCCCAATCCCTCGGATGCGGCGGGACAGGCCTTCGACGACTCGGACTCCGAGGTGGCCCAACCGCAGATGTCGGATTCCCGCGTCTTCGCTCCCGTCGGCGAGAAGCCCGCTCCGGCGCGCGAGGAACAGATCGAATTCCTCTGCCCCAACGGCCACCGGCTCCACGGCCCGGCGCGACTCCAGGGCCGGCCCGGCCAGTGCCCCGAGTGCGGTTCGCGGTTCCGCATCCCTTCCTACGACGACATCCCCGACCAAGAAGAGCAGGAGGACCATGAGGAGATCGCCGTAGGGCGGGCCGATGGCGGAGACGCCTCGGCGTCGTCGCTTACCTGGGGAGATGCGCCGCCACCGCACACCCAACACGGGGGGACGCCACTGGCGACCGGAGGGACCCGTACGGCGAGTCCTCCGGTCCCCACGCGGTCCGGCGTCGCCCCGGCGTCGCTGGCCGCGCTCTTCCCCGCCCTCTGGGCCCAGCGGCCGCAGGGGGCCGTCGTCGAGCTGCACCTGGGCGATGGCGAGATCGTCGTTCCCCAGCGTTTCTCATCGGAGCGGTCCGCCGAAGAGGTGGGCCTCTTCGCCGTCCGCGAGGACGACGAAAGCTTCACCGTCTACGCCATCCCCTGGCGGAAGGTCGCCCGCGTCGTCGTCCGTCACCTCGACCGGCTCCCCCCCGACCTGACCGACTGAACCGCCGCGGTCGGCAACCCGTGCTCCCGCCGGGGATGAATACGCTGGCGGCGCGGATTCTCGCGCCGCTCCGCGTCGAGAACCGCATCGCCGGGATTCGCCCGGCGCGCTTCCTCCTCTTCGCAGCGGCGGGCGCGGTTGCCCACACCGTCGCCCGCCGCCGTTGGAACGAATCGTAGCCCCGCAGCCGGGCCCGGCCCGCCTCAATCCTCGTCGGTGCGCAGCCGGGCGAGAACGCTGAAATCCTCGAGCGTGGACGTGTCGCCCGTCGATTCGCGGCCGGAGGCGATGTCGCGGAGCAACCGCCGCATGATCTTGCCGCTGCGCGTCTTGGGGAGGGCGTGGGTGAAACGGATGTCGTCGGGGACGGCCAGGGCCCCGATCTCCTTGCGGACGTGGGCCTTGAGGGCCTTGCGGAGATCCTCGTCGGGATCGAAGCCCTCGGCGAGGGTGACGAAGACGGCGACCGCCTCGCCCTTGACGTCGTGGGGACGGCCCACGGCGGCAGCCTCGGCCACGGCCTCGTGGCTGACCAGGGCGCTCTCGATCTCGATGGTGCTCAGCCGGTGCCCGGAGACGTTGAGGACGTCGTCGATCCGCCCCATGATCCAGTAGTAACCGTCCTCGTCGCAGCGGGCGTTGTCGCCGCAGAGGTACTTCCCGGGCACGTCGCTCCAGTACTGCGCCTTGTAGCGCTCGTCGTCGCCCCAGATGCCCCGGAGCATGCTCGGCCAGGGCTTGGTGATCACCAGCCAGCCGCCGTTGCCGGGTTCCACCGGAATGCCGTCTTCACCGACCACCTCGGGGATGACGCCCGGCAAGGGCTTGGTGCAGCTCCCCGGCTTGGTGGGGATGGCACCCGGGAGGGGGCTCATCATGATCCCGCCGGTCTCGGTCTGCCACCAGGTGTCGACGATCGGGCACCGCTCGCCGCCGATCTTCTTGTGGTACCACATCCAGGCCTCGGGATTGATCCCCTCGCCGACCGTCCCCAGCAGCCGCAGCGTGGAAAGGTCGTGCTTGTCCACCCACTGGTCGCCCCATTTGATGAAGGAGCGGATCGCCGTGGGGGCGGTATAGAAGA
The DNA here is from genome assembly GCA_007126245.1 of Planctomycetales bacterium. Classification (GTDB taxonomy): domain Bacteria; phylum Planctomycetota; class Planctomycetia; order Pirellulales; family Thermoguttaceae; genus SKOZ01. The sequence goes on along the minus strand of SLBP01000123.1, from coordinate 25,816 downwards.
TGGTCACCCCATACTTTTCGACGATCTCCCAGAACCGCCCTTCGTCGGGCCAGTTGGGCGCTCCCTCGAACATCACCGACGTAGCCCCCGCGGAGAGCGGCCCGTAGACGATGTAGCTGTGGCCGGTGATCCAGCCGATGTCGGCCGTGCACCAGTAGACGTCGTCGTCGCGGATGTCGAAGACCCACTCCATGGTCTTCGTCGTGAAGAGGTTGTAACCCGCCGTGGTGTGCTTGATCCCCTTGGGTTTGCCGGTGGAACCGCTGGTGTAGAGGATGAAGAGCGGCGCCTCGCTGTCGAGCGGCTCGGCGGGGCAGTTGTCGTCGGCCTCGGCCGACAGCTCGTGCCACCAGAAGTCGCGGCCTTCCTGCATGGGGCATTCATTCCCCACGCGGCGGAGCACAATGCACTTCTTCACCGTGGGGGATTTCTCCAAGGCCGTATCGACGTTCTCCTTCAGCGGCAGCGCCTTGCCGCGGCGCCAGCCGCCGTCGGCGGTGATGATCAGCTTCGCCGAGGCGTCGTTGTTGCGGTCGGCGATGGCTTCGGCGGAAAAACCGCCAAAGACCACCGAGTGGATGGCGCCGATCCGTGCACAGGCGAGCATGGCGATGGCCAGCTCGGGGACCATGGGCATGTAGAGCGTCACTACGTCGCCCTGCTGGATGCCCAGGTTCTTGAGCACGTTGGCGAAGCGGCAGACCTCGCGGTGGAGCATGGCGTAGGTCATCACCCGCACGTCGCCCGGCTCGCCCTCCCAGATGAAGGCCGCCTTGTTCTTCCGCGGTCCGGCCAGGTGCCGGTCCAGGCAGTTGTAGGAGATGTTCGTCTTCCCCCCCACGAACCATTGGGCGAATGGCGGGTTCCACTCCAGCACCTTCTCGAAGGGCTGGAACCAGTGGAGCTCCTCGGCGAGCTTCCCCCAGAAGCCTTCCAGGTCCGCGGCGGCCTCCTGCCAGAGCCGCTCGTACTCCTCCATCGACTTGATCCGCGCCTCCTCCACAAAGGCAGGCGGCGGAGCGAAGAGCCGACTCTCCCTCATCACGTTGACGATCTGGCTGGCTTTGTCCTCTGGCATAGATTTCTTCTCCGGTTTCGACCAGGGTTCGCTGGGCAGCAATGCAGCCAAGGCGCGGTAGGGAGGGCTCTCCGCACAGGTTGGCCCCGTCGTACGAAACCGCGGTCCGGTTACGCAGAAACGCCCCCGGTCCCCCCCAGAGCTGTAAGACTTTCGCGCCGTGGAATAGTCGGCATTTTAGGGCACATTAGAAACCGGTGTCAACGAGCGCCGCGCGGCGGCGGGCAGGAATTCCGGCCCCGGTGTGATGCAAGGGGGCGAGAACCGCCCGGTTGCGGGTAACAATTGCCCCTCTCGCGGGTTGACGGCAGACACCGCCCAACCCTAGAGTTGTGCGCGGTCAACCCTCACCACACCCGATTCCTCCCCTTGCGAGCAAATCCTCCATGGATGCTGCCACTCTGGAACAAGCGATTCTCGAAATCGTGCAGCGGCCCGGCTACCAGCCGGTCAAGCCTCGGGTCATCGCCCGCAAGCTCAACGTCCCCAAGGAGGAGGTCGCCGAGGTCAAGAAGGCCATCAAGCGCCTCATCCGCAACGGGAAGCTCACGTACGAGGCCAGCCATCGCGTCCGTTCGGTGAGACCGGCGGATATCGGGGGCGATACCCCCCGAAAGCCAGGGCGCATCGTAGGAACTTTTCGCCGCGCCCAAGGGGGGTATGGTTTCGTCCGCCCCGCCGGCGCGGTCGCCGCCGGCGATCGGAGCGTCGATATCTACATCCCCACCGAGAAGACGCACGATGCCGCCACCGGGGATACGGTGGTGGTCCGCGTTCGTTCTCGGGGGCGGTCGCCCCAAGGGCCTCGCGGAGAGATCGTCGAGATTCTCCAGCGCGAGACCTACCGCTTCGTGGGGACCTACTTCGAACGGACCGGCACCGGGTTCGCCCTGGTGGATGGCACGGTCTTCGCGCGCCCCGTCCCCGTGGGCGACCCGGGGGCCAAGAACGCGCGCGAAGGCGATAAGGTCGTTCTGGAAATGGTCCGTTTCCCCACGGCGTTCCACGATGGCGAGGGGGTGATCGTCGAGGTCCTCGGACCCTCCGGCAAGCCCGGCGTGGACACGATGTCCACCATCCACGAGTTCGGCCTTCCCGAGGCGTTTCCCGAGGACGCCCTCGACGAGGCCCGCCGCCAGGGCGAATCCTTCGACGAATCGGTCCCTCCCGGACGGCTCGACCTGACGGACCTGGCGGTGATCACCATCGACCCGGCTGAAGCGCGCGACTTCGACGACGCCATCTCCCTGGAGGTCAACGAGAAGGGCAACTGGGTGCTCGGCGTCCACATCGCCGACGTGGCCAGCTTCGTCTGCCCGGGGACGGCCCTCGACCGCGAGGCGCGGCAGCGGGGCACCAGCGTCTACCTCCCCGACCGCGTGCTCCCCATGCTCCCGGAGGCGATCTCCAACAGCCTGGCCAGTCTTCAGCCAGGGAAGGTCCGCTACGCGAAGACGGTGTTCATGGAGTTCACGCCCGAAGGGCTCCGCATCGACGCCGCCTTCCACAATTCGGTCATCCGCAGCCGGAAGCGGATGACCTATGAAGAGGTCGACGACTACCTGGCGCAGCCCCAGCATTGGCAGAAGCGGCTGGGCAAGCAGGTCCACGAGCTGATCGGACGCATGCACACCCTCGCCATGACGCTGCGCCGGCGGCGCTTCGAGCGGGGCGCCCTGGAGCTGGTGCTCCCCGAGGTGCGTGTGGACCTCGACCGCAGCGGGCGGGTCATCGGCGCCACGGTGGTGGCCAGCACGGAGAGCCACCAGATCATCGAGGAGTTCATGCTGGCGGCCAACGAGGCGGTGGCGGAGATGCTCCACGCCAAGGGGGTGCCTTTCCTCCGCCGCGTCCACGGCACCCCCAGCGACCGCAAGATGCAGGCCTTGACCGAGTTCGTCGCCGAACTGGGCCTCAAGGTGACGAGCCTCCGCAATCGCTTCGAGCTGCAGGAGCTCCTGGCCGCCGTGCGGGGGCGGCCCGAAGAGCGCGCCGTCAACTACGCCCTCTTGCGATCCATGCAGCGGGCTATCTACAGCCCGCAGGAGGAGGGCCACTACGCCCTGGCCAGCGAGTGCTACTGCCACTTCACCTCACCGATTCGGCGCTATCCCGACCTCACCGTCCACCGCACCCTCGCGGCGATCCTTGCCGGCCGCCGCCCGGCGGCGGACCTCGTCGAGCTCGCGGCGCTGGGCGAGCATTGCTCGGACCGGGAGCAGCGTGCCGAAGCGGCCGAGCGGGAACTCACCAAGGTCAAGCTGCTGGCCTACCTGGCGGAGCGGATCGGCGAGGAGATGGACGTCGTCGTGACGGGCGTGGAGAGTTTCGGCCTTTTCGCCCAGGGGATCGACCTGCCCGCCGAAGGCCTGCTGCACGTCGACTCGCTGGTCGACGACTACTACAGCTACGACCGCGCCGCGCACACCCTGGCGGGCCGCAAGGCCGGCAATCAGTTCCGCCTGGGCGACATGCTCCGCGTGGCCGTCTCCCGCGTCGATCCCATGCGCCGCGAGCTCGACTTCCGCCTCGTCGAGCGCCGCGCCCGCAAGGCCAAAGCTCCCGCCGGCGGCGCCGCCAAGGGGCGCGGCAAACGCACCTCCCGAACTGCGAAGACCGCCAAGGACACCGCAGCGAGGTCACCGAAGTCGCGGACGACGAAGAAGAAAAGCCGCCGGGGGAAGGGATAGGGTTCGTCCACGGATTACAAGTATCATGCGGTTCGGCCCGCGCAGCGGGTCAAGCGGGGGCAGAACGTCAACGAGCGGCCCGCCGTGGGGTGTCTTGGGCGCCGAGCAGATCGAAATCACAGGTGGCGGCCCGGAGTGTGGCACGGCCCTCCCCCTTCGATGGAAATGCTGCTCCCGAACTGCGAGCCTGTGCCGCGAAGCGGATCACTGCTGGAGCGAGTAGAGGAGCACGTTGAGGCTGATGCGGGCGGCGTCGTCGCGAGGGTAGCCGGGGCACTCGAGCATGGCGTGCTGCTCGAGGGCGCAGCTGATGTCGTATTGCGAGAAGACGACGCCCCAGCGGTTGTCGATGCGGATCCCCTCGAGCACGGGGGGGCCTTTGCGGATGGTCGTCGCGATGGGGCCGTCGCCGGCGTTGGTCTCCAATTCGCGGCGGGAGACGGTCGAGAGGTCGAAGCCGCCGTAGTCGGGGGAGTAGAGGGGGTCGCCGGCCGCGATCGGTTCGGAGGAGCGATCGGGGAAGATCTCCGCCATCTCGCGCCGGAACGATTCGGTGAAGGCCTTGCTCGTGCAGATCGAGTTGGCGAAGACCATCCCCCCCCGCTCGACGAACGTGCGGAGGTTCTTCCGCTCGGTGTCGGTCAGCCGGAAGGTATGGCGGCCGTGCATGAAGACCATATGGTATGCGAAGAGCTCCGGGTCGGTGAGGTCGACCTCGCGTGCCTCCGTTCCCACGCGGAGCTGGAGCTGGTCGGCGGCGGCCTCGAGGAAGTTCCTCAGGGCCAGGGGGGCCGCGTTGCAGCCGCCGGGATGGCGGATGCTGGCCAGGTAGAGGCGGCCGCGGTCGAGGGCGTCGCGGGGCCGGTCGCTCTCGGGGGGGGCGAAGTGCTCGTACTTGTACTTCACCTCGCGGTTCGTGGCGTAGGCGAGGATGTTCATGCCGATGGACAGGCCGGCATCGACCTCGCTCTGGACGGCCGCGGGGAGGGTGATGCCGCGGCCCGTCCGCGAGACCTCCCAGAGGCAGGAGAGGGCGTGCCGCGGCGGGTCCGGCGGCAGGTGCACCAGGCTCGTGCGGCAGCCGAAGTCCAGGCCCAGAAGCGGCCGCACCTGATCGGGGTCGATGCGCTCCTCGGTCCGCCAGATGGGGTGTTCCGGACCGAGGAGCCGGAGCTGGTATTCCGGCTCGGGGAAGGCCAGTTCGACCAGTTCGCGGAAGCCGCGGTCGAAGGCCTCGCCTCCGCAGACGGCCTCGGCGAGCACGAAGCCGCCGCGGTCCATGTAGTCGCGGAGCTTCTCCGCGGCGGCGCGGCGGGCGGGATCGGCCGGGAAGGGATCCTCGCGCCCGCTCAGGTAGAGCACCGGGGACTGGACGAGATCCTCGACGCTGGCGGCCGCCAGGTCGACCACCTGCCAGGAGAGGTCGCGTTCCCAGCGGGACTCGACGTAGCCGGTGAGGTTGGCGACGTCGCCGCGGTGGAGGTTCCACTCGTTCCCCTCGCCGTAGCGGAGCTTGGAGAGGAGGATCGGCCGGCGGCCCTTGGCGAGAAAAAGGAGCGCCAGGCTGGTGGCGATCCGCTCGTTGTTCTCGATTTCGATGCCGCGCCAGAAGTCGGCGTGGCCCAGTTCGCGGCTGACGAGTCGGTCGGCCCCCGCGCGGTACCAATCGTGCTCGCCGAGGAAGCGGCGGTTGGTCAAGCGGCCCACCCGCTCGATGCCGTAGAGATAGTAGTAGAACCACCGCTGGCCGCGGGCCCCGGGGCCGGGATTCGCCGAGGCGGAGAAGTTCTCGCCCATCCACCGCAGCCCCCGTTCCAGCCGCCGCTGGCCATTCTCTCCATCGTTCTGGCAGCAGACGATCTTCCCGCCTTCCACGCGTGCGTCGCCGCTGTGGGTCATGTCGGAGGCGATCACCAGGCAGGCGATGCCCGCCGCCGTCATGCTCCCCGTCCCCGGGGAGCGGGGATGGTAGCCCCAGGAGCCGTCGGGGTTTTGGGCCGCTTCCCAGTAGTCGAGGGCCATCTGCCACGTTGAGTCGCTGACGGGTACGCCCGCCCGCTCCGCCTCGTGGAGGGCCAAGAGGGCGAACTGGGCGTTGGAGTTGTCGCCGATGGTCGCCGCGCCGTGGGCGAAAGTTCCGGGTTGGCCGTAGGTCCACGAACCGCGCCGCTCCCCGCCGGGAACCTGGATGGCCTCCAGGCGGGCAACGTTGCGGGCGATCAGCGGCAGGTCGCGATTGGGCTCCGCCTTGGCGAAGACCATCGTCTGCAGTGCCAGGACGTACGTACCGGTCGGCTGCAGGGCGCGGAGCCAGTTGAGGGCCCGCGCCATGTGGGGGTCGTCGGGGGGCACGCCGGCCTCGAGCAGCGCCAAGGTACTAAGCGCCGTGACGCCGCCGCTGTGACCTACCGTATCCGGCCAGCTCCCGTCGGCCTGCTGCTGGTTCTTGAGCCAGTCGACCCCGCGGTCGATCGCTTCGTGGACCTGCGCCGCGGTGATCTCGGCGGTCGCCTCGGCGGGCGCGAGGGCCAGCCCACCCAGCACTGCCGTAGCGAGAGCGATTCGTGGAGCGTACATCGAAGGCCTTTTGCCCGAAGAAGGGCCGCAACGCCAGCGGCCGCGCCCGGCAGGCCGCTCGCGCTGCGGAGATTGCCCCCGAAAATAGTCTACTCTTGAAATCCTATGGCGGACGACGGGGGGTTTCAAGTCGGCAACCGGCACGGGCGAGGGGTTCGCCGCAGGGGAGAGCCGCAAGCGCGCGCCGCGCGCTGCGCCGACTTTGCCGACCACCGGCCACTGCCTGCCGGCTGCGTAGCGGGTTATGATGGTGTGATTACACCATTCGGCAAGGGTAGCGGCATTGGCAAGAGTCCTCCGACGCCCCCCAACCCCCGAACCGCCAAGGCAACTCCCCAGGCATCCACCCGTAAGGATCCGATACGGTGATTTTCGGTGAACCGACTCCCACGGCCTATGACATCCGCTTCAGCTTCCTCGGCTTCCCCGTCCGCATCCATCCCTTCTTCTGGCTCGTAGGGCTGATCCTGGGACTGGGCAGTATCGATGCCGTCACGCTCACGGCCTGGATATGCGCCTTCACGATCGGCATCCTCGTCCACGAGCTGGGCCACGCGGTGGTGCTCCGCAGCTACGGCGCGCGGCCGCACATCACCCTCTACGGCATGGGGGGATTGGCCGCCTACGACGGCGCCAGCGCCCGCCGCTTCTCCCCCTGGCAGCACATCACCGTCTCCATAGCAGGCCCCGGGGCCGGTTTTCTTCTGGCGGCGGTGGTGATCGCGGCGCTCGGCTTGACGACCGGCAGGTGGCTGACGATCGAAGTCGGCGGCGCGCGGCTCTTGGGCATCGGCGGCGAGATTGCCGTGGAAAGCCCCTTCCTCGGCTACCTCTCGTACTCTCTCGTCTGGATCTCGGTCTTCTGGGGCGTGATCAATCTCTTGCCCGTCTACCCGCTCGACGGCGGGCAGATCGCCCGCGAACTGTTCCTCCTGGTCGACCGCGGCCGCGGCATGGAACTCTCCCTGTGGCTCTCGGTCTTGGCGGGCACGAGTCTGGCGGCGTATGCCCTGATTGTCTGGGGGAGCATCTTCATCACCATCCTCTTCGGCTATCTCGCCTACGCGAGCTACGCGACGCTCGAGGCCTACCGCGGCGGCCCGCGCTGGTGAGTGGCCCAGGCGTCGCCGGCCTGGGCATCGCGGACGGTGGCTTGTGGCCTGCGCTTCGTGGACGGCGCTATGGTGTCGCTCACCGGTCGGCCATCACGGGAATCGCCGCCCGCGCGTGCGTTGCGCGCAGCGATCGCCGCCGCCGCGCTGCCCAAGCTTGGAGCTTCTTCGAGGAGTTCTGCGCCCGGCGGGGGAAAAACTTTGCCGAAAACACGCTTCTTCGGCCGATAACCTGTTGCAAGATTTGCAATATAGGGTACAAATATTCGCCAGTAGCGAGTCGCATGCGATCGAAAGGAAGCGTCAGGATACCGTGAGCGCAAACGGAGACGTACCGCACGGGGTGTCCGAACCGTGTCTCGCTTCCCTTCGCCGCATGGGCCGCACGCGAATCGCTCGCAGGGAGACGGCCGAACGGCGCTCCCGGCGAGCGACCGAACGCGTTGGTGGTTTCTGGTCAAGGGTGAGCGCTCCGGGCATCGGCCCACGGGAGATATCCGCGAGGGCGCTCGCCGGGTCTTGGACGGAGGAATAGCCGTGCCCAAGAAGAAGAAGGCGGCCAAGAAGAAGGTCGCCAAGAAGGCGGCCAGGAAGAAGGTCGCGAAGAAGGCGGCCAGGAAGAAGGTCGCGAAGAAGAAGGTGGCCAAGAAGAAGGTCGCCAAAAAGAAGACGGCCAAGAAGAAGGCCTCGCGGAAGAAGGTCTCGCGGAAGAAGGCCGCGGTGGTCCCCGCTGCTCCCGGCGGTCTTGTCTGAGCGTGGTGGCCGGGTCCTGCCGGCCGGAATCGCCTCACGAGGGTGTCTCGGCTGTCAGGATCGTGAGCTCAGCAAGAGGGGCCGTGCCGGCGAGCGTCGGCCGCGGCACCGCAAGGGACCGCCAGCGGCACCGCCGATCCGTGTCCGGCGTGCCTGCGGTCGCCGAGCGGTGACGGGAAATCCCTCGCCTCGCGGCGAAGTGTGGTGTGCTACGACGAGAAAGAGCCGCCCAGGAGTCTCCTGAGCGGCTCTAGCCTTTTCGGCAAGTCAACTCGCTCTCTAGGGCAGCTCCGGGGGCTCGACCACGGGGAATTCCCCGGAGAGGGCCCGGAGGAACGCGACGATGTCGGCCTGCTCCTCCTCGCTGAGCTCGGCCGCGCCCACCGCCCGCATCATCGGGCTCAAGTTGGGGTTCTCGATTCCCCCTTCGGCCATGATGGCAACCGCTTCCTCGAGCGAGTCCACACTGCCGTCGTGGAAAAAGTGCGACATGTTGGCCACCTCCCGCAAGGGTGGGACGCGGAAGGCGCCCCGGTGCCGCTCGTTGCCGGTGACCCCCTCGCGGCCGAGGTCGGGATCCTCCTGGTCCATGCCGATGCCGGCGTTGTAGAACTGGAAGTTGCTGAAGATCGGCGGCGTGTGGCAGACGGCGCAGCTCTCGGTGAACAGCTCCAGACCGCGCCGCTGCGCGTCGGTGAGGGCGTCTTCGTCGCCCGCTTCATAGCGGTCGTAGGGCGAGTTGCCGCTGAGGATCGTCCGCTCGAAGGCGGCGATGGCCTTGGCGACCCCGTCGTCCGTCACCCCCGTGCCGAAGACCCGCTGGAACCGCGTCGTATAGCCCTCCAGCCTGGAGAGATCCGCCACCATGGCATCGAGCGTATGGCCCATCTCGATGGGGTTCTCGATGGGGCCCAGGGCCTGCTCCTCCAGCGAATCGTCCCGCCCGTCCCAGAAGAGCGTGGTGTGGTAGGCGGTATTGATCACGGTAGGCGACTTGCGGTCGCCGAACACCCCGCCGATCCCCTCGCTGGTCGGCCTGTCTTCGGCCCAGGTCATCTGGGGGTCGTGGCAGGTGGCGCAGGAGATCGTGCCGTCGGCGCTGAGGCGGGGATCGAAGTAGAGGAGCATCCCCAGCTCGACCTTCTCCGCCGTCATCGGGTTGTCGGCAGGTATGGGAACGGTGGGAAGCCCCAAGGGCGGATTCTCCACCAACGCCAGGAGTTCGTGGACGATGGGGGCCACCTCGGCGGCCGGTTCTTCCACCGGTTCCTCGACGGGCTCTTCCACCGGCTCCTCCACCGGCTCCTCGACGGGTGGTTCCGGTTCTTCGGGGCGCGCGCATCCAAGTGGCATGGCAGCCACCGCCGCACCCATCACTGCGAGCAGACACAGGTGTCCCAGACCTCGAAGCTTCATTGTTGTGTCCTCCTCCCCTTCGTCGGTCGATCTTCAGTACGGGCCATCCAGCCCCACCGGAGCATCCGATTCTACCGGTCCTGCCGGCAAGGTTCAACTAAAGCCGCCTTCTCTGTCGCTCGACCAATCCGTGTGGCACAATTGATCCAGGGCGCAAGGGTGCGCGCGCCGGCCCGGCTTGCCCGGCCCGGCCGTGAAGCGGATTATTATTGATGTACTGAATGCATCATGAAGGAGAGGCGCGAACTATGGAGCTTCGATACCATCGGAAGCGGACTTGCGGGCGGGCTTTGCCCATTACCGGCCCCTCGGCGCGGCTGTTCGTTGCGGGAGTGCTTGTCGGGGGGCTGGCGGCGATACCGTACGCCGGCACTCTCCGGGCCGAAGAACCGCCCGCGGGCCGGACGCCTCCTGCAGAGGAAGCGGCGTTCGACAGCATCCAGCGGTTGCCCGAGGCAGTCACGCTGGCGCGGTTGAGCAACGGGCTCACCATCGTCGTGCAGGAGAACCACACCGCCCCCGTGGCCACGGTCCGCTGCTACGTCCGCAATACGGGAAGTGTCTTCGAGGGCTGCTATATGGGGGCGGGGATCAGCCATCTCGTCGAGCACGTCGTCTCCGGCGGTACGACCGCCCACCGCACCGAAGCGGAGATCGAGCGGATCATCGACTCCTTCGGGGGGGCTACCAACGCCTACACGTCGACGGCGCTGACGGCCTATTTCATTGACTGTCCGGCCGAGCATACGGCTACCGCCGTCGAGCTCATCGCCGACATGATGCTCCACTGCCAGTTCGAGGCCTCCGAGTTCGACCGCGAGCTCCGCGTCGTCCGCCAGGAACTGGCCGACCGCCTGGTGAACCGCCACGCCGTTCGCTGGGAGCTGCTCAGCCAGACGCTCTACACGACGCATCCGGTCCGCCACCCGGTCATCGGCTATCTCGACGTCCTCAATCGCCTCGACCGCGAAGACGCCGTGGCGTTTTATGAATCGCGCTACGTGCCGGCGAATCAGGTGTTCGTGGTCGTCGGGGCGGTCGACACCGACGCGGTCCTCGACCAGTTGGCCGCCTTGTACGCCGAGGCGCCGCGGGGGACCGAGACCTACCTTCCCCTCGAAGAGGAGCCCCAGCAGCTCAGTCCCCGCGAGGCCTTCCGTGAAATGGACGGGGCCACGGTCGACGCCGTTCTCGCCTGGCCCACGATCCGCCTCGATCACGAAGACCTCTACGCCCTGGACGTGGCGGCGGCGATCCTCGGCGAGGGCGAGAGCTCTCGGCTGGCGCGGCGGCTGAAGCACGAGGAGCCGTTGGCGCTCGACGTGGGGACGGCGAGCTACACTCCCCACTTCGTCCGCGGCTTCTTCGCCCTCTTCTTCACCGCCCCCCCGCAGACGTGGCAGCCGGCCGCAGAGGCTGCCCGGGAAGAGGTAGCGCGGCTCCGGGACGAGCTCGTCTCCGAGGCGGAGCTGGAGAGGGCCAAGCGGCAGCAGGTTGCCGAGCTGGTCCTCGGCCGGCAGACCGTGCAGCAGGCCGCCAGGGCGCTGGGCCGCGACTACCTGGCCACCGGCGACCCGCTCTTCTCCTCGCACTACGTGGAGATGATCCAGCGGGTCACCGCGGAAGAGGTGCGCGACGCGGCCCGGCGGTACCTCGATCCGGCGCGGCTGAACCGCGTGGCCCTTGTCCCGCCGGGCACGCTGGACGAGGTGGCCGAGGAGGAGCCCGAGCCTCGCGAGGGGCCCATCCAACTCTCCACGCTGCCCAACGGCCTAACGGTCCTCGTCAAGCGGCAGAGCCATCTCCCGCTGGTGAACCTGCAGGCCTACGTCCTCGGCGGCGCGCTGGCCGACAGCGAGGCCACCGCCGGGCGGGCGAACCTCGTGGCGAGGATGCTCGACCAGGGCACGCGGGAACGGTCTGCCGCCGAGATCGCCGAGTTCTTCGACTCCCTGGGAGCCCGCTTCTCCGTCAGCGGCGGCCGCAACACGACCTACGGCACCCTCACGGTGCTGGCCGACGACGTCGCGGAGGCGGCGGCCGTCTTCGCCGAGTGCTTCACCGACTCCACCTTCCCCGAGGCGCAGTTCGACTTCGTGCAGCAGCGGGCTTTGGTGGCCATCGACCGCCGCCGCGACAACGCCCGCACCGAGGCCATGGACCTTTTCTTCCGCAGCCTGCCCGAGGATTCGCCCTACCGCGTGCTCCAGGAGGGCACCCGGGAGACGGTCGAACAACTCACCGCCGAGGACCTGCAGCAGTTCCACGCCCGCTACTTCGTCCCCAACAACATGATCGTCACCGTCTTCGGCGATATCGACGAGGAGGAGGCTCTCTCCATCGTCGAGCAGCACTTCGGCCATCTCGAGTCCGTCGAGGACTTCCAGCCGGTGACCTTCGACTACGACAACACGATTCCCGAAGACACCACCGTTCATCTGCAAACGGGGAAGCCGACGGGGATGGTGTTGCTCGGTTACCGCGGGGTGTCGATCCGCGACGACGACTATCCGGCGTTGGAGGTTCTGGGGGCGATCATGGGGGGGTATCGCTACCCCGGCGGCTGGCTCCACAGCGAACTCCGCGGCGAGGGGTTGGTCTACGCCGTCCACGCCTTCCCCATCACCGGTCCCGCACCGGGCTACTTCGTCGCCGTCGCCCAGACCGACCCCGGCCAGATCGACGAAGTCGTCGAGCGGATCCGCGCCAACGTCTCCCGTGCCCGGGCGGGCGAGATCGACGAGGCGGAGTTTGCGCTGGCCCAGCAGCGGATCATCGGCCTCAAGGCCATGGAGAACACCACGGCCGCCGAGCGGGCACAGCAGGCCGCCCTCGACGAGCTCTACGGGCTGGGCTACGACCACAGCCGCACCGCCGCGGAGCGGATCGAAGCCGTGACCCTCGACGACATCGTTCGCGTGGCCCGCGAGTACCTCACCGAATCGCTCCTGGTCACTACCTCGCCCGACCCGTGATGTGGTGGCTGGTGGGTGGTCGCTGGTGGCTGGCGGGGTGCCCGGAGCGTCTGGTCCGCTGCCTGCCACCCATGCGGACCTGCCCTACTAGCCGGCGAGGCACTCGGCCAGCGCGGCGTCGATCAGGGCGAGCTCTTCGCCGGAGAGCTCGACGGTGCCCGCGACGGCGTTCTCCAGGGCCTGCCCGCGGGTGCGCGCCCCGCAGAGTGCGTGGGTGAGTCCCGGCTGCTGAAGCGTCCAGGCGACCGCCACCTGCGCCAGCGTCAGTTTGCGGTCCTCGGCCAGGGGACGGAAGCGGTCGAGGAGCTGGGCGATCCGGCGACGGTTGTCGACACTGAAGCGGGGATCGTCGCGCCGCAGGTCCCCGGGGGGGAACTCGCGGTCGGGGCCGATCTTGCCGGTCAGGAGCCCGCGGCCCAGCGGCGAGTAGGCCAGCACGGCGATGCCGTGTCGGCGGCAGTAGGAAAGCTGGTCATTCTCGATGCCCCGGTCGAGCATCGAGTAGAGCTCCTGGTCGGCATCGAGAGGGCCGACCTTGCGGTATTCCTCGAGCTGGGCGGAGGTGGCGTTGCAGGCCCCGATGGCCCGCACCTTACCCTCGTGCTTCAGGTCGAGGAGGGTCCCCATGGTGTCTTCGATGGGGGTCGTCGGGTCCTGCCAATGGGTCTGGATGAGATCGATGGCGTCGGTCTGCAGGCGCCGCAGGCTCGTTTCCACCTCTTGGCGGACCGATTCCGGACCGAGGTAGGCCTGCACGGAGAGATGACCGTGGGGGTCGGGCCCCCGGACGTTGCTGAAGAACTTCCGCTCTCCGCGGTCCGTGTTCGTAACCAACCCGCACTTGGTTGCCAAGACCACGCGGTCGCGGCGGTCGCGGATGGCCTTGCCCACGATCGTCTCGGAGAGGCCGAATCCGTAGGCGGGCGCGGTATCGATGAAGGTGGCTCCCGCGTCGATTGAGGCGTGGATGGCGTCGATGGACGTCGCCTCGTCGGTCCCGCCCCACATCCACCCGCCGATCGCCCACGCCCCGAAGCCGATCACCGGTGCCTCGATTCCCGAGGGTCCCAAGGTTCGCATTCGCATGGCGCTCTCCCTTTCGTTGCAACCTGGCCTTTGCCGTTCCGTTACCGAACGCACCATTGTAGACCTGCCCCTGGCGGGGCTTCAATCCGCTGGCGAAGGCCACGGGGGATTTCCGGTATTCGATGCTGTGCGCGCCACGGCAGCGGCGGCTGCCGATCGGCGAGAAGAATCACCCGCTCCGTCCCCGGCCAGCCGTGGGCCGACGATACCGCGTCCGAGGCCATTGGAGCTCCTTGCCCCTCGCGGCGAAGCGATCCGTGCCCCGGACGGGGCGGCTTGCCGCGACGGGGGATGCTGTCGATAATAGGTGGAGTGGGGGGCCGGCCGTAGGGCCGCCGCTCGGCGGCGTTTTCGGGCCGCCGACGGACCCGGAGCTGCGATGCACGAGACGGCCATCGTTGCGGCGCTGATCGATCAAGTCGAGGAGCAGGTGCGGCAGAGCGGCCTGCAGGGTCCGGTGCTGCGCGTGGAGATCTCCATCGGCCGGCTCTCCGGTGTGTGCCCCCATTCGGTCCGCTTCGCCTTCGAGTTCCTCGCGGCGGGGACGGTCGTCGAGGGTGCCACGTTGGCGATCGATGAGCCGCGGGCCTGCTGCCGGTGCTTGGCGTGCGGAGCGGAGACCGTGATCGACGAAATCGCCGTGCAGTGCCCTCGGTGCGGCAGTGACGAGGTCCGTATCGAGGGGGGGCGGGCGCTGATGCTCCAGACCATCGAGCTGGCCGATTGAGATCGCCGCCCCGCCGTCAGGGCTGTCGCCCCCGTTCCCGAAGAGCCATCGAAGCCGGTTCGCCCCGATGAAAATTGTCGCTGCCAAGAGTCTTCTCAAAGCCAACGATCAACTTGCCGCGGCCAACCGCGACGCCCTTTCGGCCGGGGGGGTCTTGGCGGTCAATCTGGTCGGTTCGCCCGGCTGCGGGAAGACGACGCTCTTGGAGGCCCTCTTCGCCCGCCTCGCCGGGCGGCTGGCCCCCGCCGTGATCGAAGGGGATATCGCCGGCTCGATCGATGCCGACCGCATCGGTGCCCTGGGGGTCCCCGTGGTGCAGATCAATACCGAAGGGGCCTGTCACCTCGATGCCATCATGATCGCCGCCGCCCTCGAGGGCGTCGATCTCGGCGGCCTCAGCCTGCTCGTCGTAGAGAACGTGGGCAATCTCGTCTGCACGGCCGGATTCGATCTGGGCGAGCACCTCCGCGTCACGGTGCTCAGCGTAGCCGAGGGGGACGACAAGGTCGTCAAGTATCCGGCCATCTTCCAGGGCGCGGATGCCGTGGTGGTCACCAAGACCGACCTTGCCCCGCTGAGCAACTTCCGGCTGGAGCGGGTGGCGAGCGACCTGCGGCGCCTGACACCGGCGGCCGAGCTCTTCCCGGTCTCGGCGCTGAGCGGCGAGGGGGTCGACGCCTTGGCCGACTGGCTGGCGGCCCGTTCCCTGCCGCAGCCGGCCGGGTAGTGGGGCGTTCCGGAACCGCAGGGCCCGCGGCGCCGGGCGGCGCGTCAGACGGCCGAGGTTTCGGCGCCGTGGAGACAACCGGCCACGGTTGCCTGGAGCTGCTCCGGCAGGAAGGGCTTGGCGATGAAGTCCTGAGCCCCGCCGCGGATGGCCTCGGAGATGAGCCGCGTCTGGTTCAGCGCGCTGACGACGACGACCTTCGCGTCGCGGTCGACCTGGAGGATGTGCCGCAAGGCGTACATGCCGTCCGTACCGGGCATGACGATGTCGAGCGTCACGGCATCGGGCCGCAGCTTCTCGTATTGCGCCACGGCCTCCTCGCCGGACGCGGCCTCGCCGGCGACCTCCCATCCGGCGGCGGAGAGAGAATCGGCGATCATTCGCCGCATGAGCATGGAATCGTCCACGATGAGCACGCGCTTGGCCATCTTCGCCTCCTCCGCGCTGGATCCTCGAGAGAGACAGACACCACCGGCACCGTCCGCCCCTGGAACTATAGGTTCCCATTCCGGCGGCGGCCTCCAAGGGGAGGGCCCCCGGGGCGGCTCCTGCGACCGGCGGCGCCGGCGCCACCCTTGCAGGCCGCAGGAGGCGCATTGGCTGCCGCAGGGTGCAGGGTGCGACGTGGGAGGCTCGATAAGGGAAGAAGGGGGGAAATCCTCCCGGGTGCCGTGTGGCCCTCGCCCGGCGGCGCGTCGTCGTGTCGTCTCCGAGAGGTGCGCTCGACTGCGCAGCCCGGGCGGCGGCGCGGTCACGGCGGCTCCGCGGCTTGGCATGGCGCCGGAAGAGGCCGGCAGGTCCAGGAGGGATGACGATGCTGGACATCACGCGCAACCAGTGGTTTGCGGCCGGAGTGGTGATCGTGTTGCTGGGGGTCCAGTTCCGCATGGTCGAGTCCTACGAACTGACGCCCGACGCAACCCGCATCCTTGCCCGCCAGACCGGCCATCCCGTGGCCTCGCTCAACGACACCATCGAGTCGCTCACCGGCCGCACCCAGCCCATGCCTAGGGCCACGTTGCGTCCCCCCGAGTGGCTCGGCTGGTCGCTGATCTCCTTGGGCTCCGTCCTCATCCTCCACGCCATGGCGATGAAGAAGCCGGATTAGGCGGCGAGCGGCTAGCGGTTTGTCTAACTCCTTTGATCTTGCGGCGGCGGCGCAGTTTTCGTTATAAGCCCCCACCGGGTCGTGGAACGAACTGCCGGTCCCCCCAAGCGGGCTATAGGGGAGTTGGAAGCCGTGGATTACCGCCTGCACTTGAGTGTTTTCGCCGCCGTCGCCTTGGTTCTCGGGCTCTCGACCGATGGGCTGGCGAACGATCGAGGCCGCCTCGACGCCGAGGCGATGAAGACGGCCCTGCGGACGGACCGCGTCGAGGAGGACGACTTCATCACGTACGTGGTGCGGCTCACCCGTTTGGGGATCCTCCCCCGCGACACTGTCGAAGCCGCCTTCCTGTGGGCGAGACGGAAGGCTGTCCACCGCTTCCAGTACTTCCGCGAGGCCGTTATCCACCGCGCCGCCGAAGAGGGAATCCGCCTCACGCGGCGACCGACGAGCACGATCGTCGGCCAAGTGACCTGGGCGTCGCTCATACCAGCCAATCGGGTACGCGTGGAGCTCCGGGGGACCACGCGGACAGCGGAACCCGCGTGGGTGCCGGATGCCTCGTGGGCGACGGAAACCTCGCGGACGACGCGGGTTTCGCGAGCGACCACCACCGACAGGAACGGCCGCTTCGCCTTTCGCGACCTTCCTTGGGGCGAGTACACGATACACGCCGAGCGCTACCTCCTCGACGCCGACCGGCTCATCCTCATCGACCTGTTCAACACGTCCGACCTCCTCTTCCGCTATACGGACGTGGCGCGCATCTCCCTCCCCACCGACTCGGAGCCGGCCGTAGTGAACCTCACCCTCGGGGTGGGCTTGACGTCGGATGACGAAGGCGATTGAGGCGACGGACCGATGGCGCCGGGCCCGTTGATCACTGCCGAAGACGAGGCAACGGATGCCTGCTCGCCTCGAGGCCGCAAAGGGAGCCGAAGCGGCAGGGACGCGGCTACCGCGCCCCCGGGGGGGAACTGCCCCAAATCATCCTCCTGGACGAAGCGGCGCGGCTTCAAAGGTCCGCTGGCGGGGCTGGGGCCGCGCGCCGGCGGCCGCCGGTCACACCCGGGCGCCGGCTACGAGGCGGGCGAAGTGCTCGAAGGAGCGGTCGAACGTCGCCTCGGCGTCGGCGGGGAAGCAGCAGCCGGGCAACTGCCGGCTCTTCAGGTGGTACTGCAAACAGTCGCAGCAGATGCCCTTGCGCGGACAAGGGTCGTAGGTGCAGGAACACATGGCCAGGTTCCGCGTCTTCTTGCATTCCATGGCGTTCTCCATGTCTCGGTGCAGCTCGTTTCAGGGTAGGTCCAGCAGCAAGGCCACGGCGTGGCCGAGCCGCGATTGGTTGAGGAGCAGGGCGGAAGGAGGCCGTCCGGAGAGTGGTTCGTCATGGACGACCCGAAGGGGACATTGGGGATCGGGGCGGCGGTAGTTGAGCGTCGGTGGGATCAGGCCGCATCCCAGTGCCAGCACGCTGGCTGCCGCCTCCACCGCCCCGGTTCCCGCCCCCAGATTGCCGAAGAAGCCCTTCAGCGCCGTCACGGGGACGTCGCCGAGGGTGGTGCGGATCGCTCGGGCCTCCCGGCAGTCGTCTTCGACCGTTCCCAGGCCGTGGGCGTTTACGTGCCCCAGCGTCTCCGGCCCCCACCCGGCTCGCGCGAGCACCTGGCGGATGCCGCCGGCGACGGCTTCGACCAGGGCATCGGAGGAGGACCGTCGGAGCCGCACGTCGGGGGTCGCTTCCGGTTCACGCAGGCTCAGGCCGGGCTCCGTCTCGGTTTGCCGGACAGGCAGGTCCGGTCTGCGGGATGCCGCCGGCTCAACCGTTTCGGCTGCCCGGCCGTGCCCAGCAAGCTCGACGTGGGCGGCGGGAAGCAAAGGCCCGCGAACGTCCCGGGCGGCGAACGTCTCCGTGCAGGCCACGATGCGGGCCAGCGGGGCGGCGCCGCGGGCCTTCGCGTGGTGCCGTTCTTCGAGGACGAAGGCCGCCGCCCCCTCGCCGTGGACCATGCCGTCGCGCTCGGCGTCGAACGGCCGGCACGCTCGCGTCGGGTCGTCGATGCGCCGCGAGAGGGGGTAGGCGCGACTGAGCGACCAGGTGATCGGCTGCACCCGTGAGCTCGTCCCGCCGGCGATCATGGCATCGGCCCGACCGCACTCGATGACGCGAACGGCCTCGGCCATCGCGGCGAGACCGGAGACCTCGCCCAGCGTCAGCGAGTTGTTCGGTCCGCGGGCATCGCGGGCGATCCCGATATGGCAGGCCGGCATGTTGGGCAGGTACTTGAGCATCCAGAGGGGGTGCATCTCGGCTTCCATGCTGTCCCCCCACCGGGAGAAGTCGAACTCCCCCCGCACCAGGCACCGCCGCACGGTGGCCGCGAGCTCCAGCGGGTCGCAGGGGATGAGCTCGGCACCGAAGACCACTCCCAGACGATCCGGATCCACGGCCCCGGAGCCGAGGCCCGCCTCGCCGCAGGCCAACTCGGCGGCGGCGAAGGCCAACTGGATGTCGCGGCTCATCACCTTCAGGCTCTTACGGGGGCGCACGAAGCGCTGCGGCTCGAATCCCACCACCTCGCCGCCGATCGTCCAGGGCAGGCGGCTGCCGTTACAGAGGGTCAGATCGCGGATGCCGCTCCGCTGGTCGATCAGTGCCGCCCAGAAGGCCTCTGCGCCGATCCCGATCGGACTGACCACGCCGACACCGGTGACGACGACTTCCCGCCGCGTTGCCATGCTCGTCCCACGATACCGCCCATGACCCACACCCCACCCGTCCCCATCGCAAATCGACAGAGCCCTCACCTTATATCGCCCGACGGCGGGC
The DNA here is from genome assembly GCA_007126245.1 of Planctomycetales bacterium. GTDB lineage: Bacteria > Planctomycetota > Planctomycetia > Pirellulales > Thermoguttaceae > SKOZ01. The sequence goes on along the minus strand of SLBP01000123.1, from coordinate 6,737 downwards.
GACAAGCCGTCTTTCCGCCGTTGCATTCCCGCGTATTCGGCTGCGATCTTCCTCGCGGCTAGAATTCGAGCCGCCGGAAGGCGCGAATGCCGATCCACAAGGGGGCCACGGTGGCCGCAAGGGTCAGCAGCACGCTGCCGGTGGTACCGTAGAAGAGCCAGCGGGCGAGGAACCGCTCGATGGCGGTCGGGTCGTGGAGCCACCCGAGTTGGGTAGGCAGGCGGGCCGCCGAGTCGAGGTGGTGGGGGAGCGCGGAGAGGACGACGATGGCCGTGATGTAGAGGGCGCTGACCACGAGGTTGATCGTCCCGCCGAAGCCCGCGGCGATCTTCGAGGGCGACTGCTCGCGCAGGTTGGGCATCTGAGCCCCCAAACCGACGGCGATGGCAGCCAACCCCAGACAGAGGAAGAGGCAGGTGATCTGGTGGACGAGGAGGATCCGCGGCGGCACGCCGAGCATCAGGTCGCTGAGGAGCACCAGCAGCGCGCAGGGGATGAGCGAACCGCCTGCGGCAAAGCAGAACTTCGCCAGGAGGATCGTCTCCCGCCGCAAGGGCAGGAGCCCCAGTATCCAGAACCGCTGCCCCTCCAGGCTGATCATGGGGAAGATGAACCGCGTGGTGAAGGTGGAGAGGATGAGGCCTACGACGGTGACGTTGAGGAAGCTCACCATGTTGGCCCAACCCTCGTGGTGGACGTCGTAGCCGAAGCGGCGGACGTTGACGAAATAGAGGGCCAGGAGGCCGAAAAAAATCAGGAACTGGGACCACTGCACCGGGTCGCGGCGGAAGAGCCGCAGGTCCTTGACGATCAGCTCGCGCATCGCCGTGGGGAGGAAGGCGGCGCGGGCGAGGAGGCGGTCGATCCAGAAGGTCCGCGCCCTCTGCTGCGGGGCGCGGCTCGTATGGAGCCCGGCGTAGGCGGTGCGGTAGAGGCGGGCCGCCGTCCAGAGGGCCGCCTGCTGGCCGAAGAGGGCGTTGGCCACGAGCAGGGAAAGGAACATGAGGCACTCGTTCCAGCGGTCCAGGGTCGCCTCGAGCAGGCCGGTGCTCAACCACCAGCTGGGGAACAGCCGCCCCTCGGCGAGGCGCATGCGGCCGAGCATGGCGGTGAACCACTCAGGCGTGAGGACGTCGGCCCGCGGCCCCCCCCAGATCGTCCAGGCGCCCCACGCGATTCCCACCAGGGCCAGGAAGGCGGCGGAAGCCGCCAGGGCCTGCTTCCGTCGCTGGGGGACGTAACGGACGATCACCAGGCAGGCCAAGGCCCCCAACGCTGCGGGGATGAAGACGAAGGCCAGCAGGAAGGGCAGCAGCAGCACATAGTAGTACCAGGGGGCCTGCGCCACTCGGCCATAGGCCAGGAGCATGGGGCTGCCGAGAAGGACGAAGGCCCAACTGCTCACCACCACGGCTTCCTGGAATTTGTGCAGGAAGACCCGTTCGGCGCGGACGGGGAGGGTGAAGAGCCAGGCGACGTCCCGTCCGCGGAACAGCACGCTGTAGAGGACGATCGCCGAAGAGAAGACGAGCATCACCATAAGGGCTACGAAGAAGACGCCGAAGACGGCGCGGACCGTCTGGTCGTGGAGTCCCGGATCGGCGATGGTCACCTTGAGGAAGCGGAAGCCGTCGGCGAAGAGGAGGTACAGGCCGCCCCAGAGGACGAAGCTCAAGAGGGCCACCAGGCTCAACCGCAGCCGCCCCTCGCGGAAGGCCTGGCGGAGGGCCGTGGCCAACTGGCGGCGGCGGAGGAGCCAGAAGACCGCCGCCTCTTCGGGCGGCGGTAGCCCCGCCCGGCGGTCATCCGGTGCGATGGCGGCAGCGAGTGGAGGCAGTGATTGCACAGAACTCTCCCCCAACCTACGACCCGTTCGCCGGCGTAGCCCGCGACCGCCCGAGCACCCACTGCAGCCCCGCCACCACCACGCCCACGATCAGCAACCCGACCGCCCACAGGCCCTCGCGCGATCCCACGCTGTAGGAATAGGTGAGGCTGGAATAGAACATGAACAGGCAGATGCCGCCGAAGATGGCCGGCGTTACGGGGTAGCCGGTCACGCGATACGGCCGCGGCGTCTTAGGCTCGCGGATCCTCAGCACGTAGACCGACGCACCGACGAGGAAGAAGAACGCCCAGAAGGGCGGCGCCGTGAAGATCACCATCTTCTCGAAGGCGCGCTCCAGGTTGGGCACGTCGTTCGTCGTGTTCTCCTCGGTGCCGCCTTCGAGGCCCTGCTCCAGGTCGGCTGCGTCGCTGCCCGCGTACCCCTCCTCGCCGGGTTCGAAGGCCTGCTCGGCGATGGCTGCGTCGTTGCCCGCGTGCTCCTCCTCGCCGGTGAGGAACCCCACCGCCGCCACCAGCGTCAGGGTGACGGCCATCAGCGTCGCCAGGGCCCAGACGGGGGTTCCCATCCAGGGGTGCCACTTGCCGAGCCACCCGAAGAGGCGGTGATCCTTGCCCATGGCGTAGAGAATCCTGCCTCCCGTAAAGATCTGCCCGTTGATCGCTCCCAGCGCGGAAACGCAAATCAGAAGGGCAATGGCCTTCGAGGCGTACGGCCCCAGCCAGAGGTCCATCACGTCGGCGGCCACTGCCGACGAGTCGCGGACCCCCTGGAAACCCAAGGCGCTGACGAAAGCCAGCGAGACCAGGATGTAAATGGCCGTCACGCTCAGCGTCCCCAGCAGCAGGGCCCGCAGGACCGTCCGCTTGGGGTCCTTCAGCTCGGCGCCGACATAGGCCATCTCGTCCCAGCCGCCGAAGGTGTACATCACCAGGATCAGCGCCAATGCCAGGCTGTACGGCGGCAGGCCGCCGGGGCGAGTGCTCGTCTCCTCGGGAACCGGGCCGATCGACTCGGCCGCCGGAGGAGGGTTCCCCTCAAGCAGGTCGGCCGGGGCCGCCTCGGCCTCGCCGGGCGTCTCCGCCTCCACCCGGTAGACCGGCTGGGTCATCGGCGTGGCCGCTTTGCCGAAGAGCGCCAGTCCGGCGAGGATGATCGCCCCGAGCCCCAGGACTTTGAGGACCGTCAAGAGGTTCTGCGTCCACTTCCCTTCGCGGACCCCGACCACGTTGATGACCGTGAGCACCAGCACGGCCGCCACGGCGTAGACCATCGACCCGAACGCCTCGTAGCCCGAGGGCAGCGGCAGCCTGTAGACCGCCTGGTTGGCGTAGTCGCCGAAGACGTAGGCCATGGCCCCGATGCTCCCGGGGCGGACCACGAAGAGCTCCGACCAGGCAAAGACGAAGCCCAGCGGCGATCCGTAGGCGCGGGTGAGGAAGATATAGGCCCCGCCGGATCGCGGATAGGTCGTCACCAGCTCGGCGTAGCAGAGCGCGCCGACGAGGCTCAGCAGGCCGCCGAACGCCCAACATGCGAGAAACGCCCAGAGGTTGGGCACGTTGGCCGCGATCATCGGCGTGCTGCGGAAAATACCCGCACCGATGATGATCCCCACGATGATGCACGTGGCGTCGAAGACGTTCAGTTGGCGGCGGGGCCCGGCCGGGGCGGTGCTTTGGGAATGGGACATGGACTCTAGGATACGGCACCGCTGCGGGCGAGGAAAGTGCGGGCGGAAGACGGTCCCCCTGCCAAGAGCCGTTTCCGCCCCGTCGAGTTCGCTTTGCCGAGCTGCGGCTAGCGCTTCTTCATCGTCACGCCGACGCCCGAGCCCTCCATGTACAAAAAGGCGGTCTCCAGGGCGGGGTTCTCCGTGATCGCTTCGAGGTAGCGGGGGTCGGCCTGGCGGGGGTTCATGTTGTGGGCGACGATGAGGCCGCCGGGGCGGACGACCGGCAGCAGCTTCTCCAGGTAGACGATGTAGCCGTCCTTGTCGGCGTCGAGAAATACCATGTCGATCGGCTCGGGATGGATCTCGTGGTGCATTTCGACCGTCTCGTGGGCGTCGCCGAGGACCAGCGTGATCAGGTCGTCAACGCCGACCTTCTCGAAGTTCGTCTGGGCGATCTCGGCCCGGCGTTCGTCGATCTCGTGCGTCCAAAGGTGCCCGCCGGTGCGCCGCAAGGCCAGGCTCATCCAGACGGCCGATTCCCCCGTGGACGTGCCGATTTCCACGACCCGCTTCGCACCGATCGACTCGGCCAGCAGCCACAGCAAGCGTCCGTCGGACATGGGGACGTTGGCGTGCCGGGGGCCGCGGCGCATCTCCTCCAGGCCCTCGAGAATCTGTTTCTCGGTTTCGTCCCGCGGTAGCGGGGGCGCGGAGAAGACCGCCGGCAGGTCGGCGGACGGCTGGGGGCGGCCCGGGCGACCGGGGGGCTGCGCTACCATGGTCACGGCGACCAGGACCGTCAGGGCCAACGCGGCGACTGTAGGGATGGTGCGTCGCACGATTCGATCCTCCTTCGGAAAGCGTTTCTAGAGTTTGGGGAACGACTCCACCCCTTTGACCGGATGGGACGCCCGGTCGTCGTTCGGTGCAAAACAACTCCATAACCAACCCCGCAGGCGAGCCTCGGTTCCGCAGCCATCGCTTCTCCTAAGGCGGCACCCTCGGTGCGCGGCATGGGCCCCGATGCGGCGGGGGCCCGAAGGAACTCCGCCATGCCCGGTATCCCCCGCGGGCCAAACTCTTACCCCGTGGCTCGCCTTCCCGGCCATTTCGCCGCACAGGAGACCGTCTGGGACTCCGCAACGATGTCGGCGGCCGGAACCGCCGCAGCCTCCCAGCAGCCGTGACGCAACACCGCTCACACGTTGCAGATTTCGAAGGCCTGGCGGAGGCTGGCCAGGGCGTCTTCGCGGCGGGGGACGAACTCCTGGCCCACGTACCCGTCGAAGCCGGTCTCGGCGATGGCCAGCATGATCTCGCGGTAGTCGAGCTCCTGGCTGTCGTCGATCTCATTGCGGCCGGGATAGCCGCCGGTGTGATAGTGGCCCCAGCAGGCGTGGTGCTCGCGGATGTCCCTGAGGATGTCCTCCTTCATCATGGCCGCGTGGTAGATGTCGTAGAGGACCTTGACCCGCGGCGAGCCCACTCCCTCGACGAGCTTGACGCACCACTCCGTCGAGTCGGCCATGTAGTCGCCGTGGTCGATCGAGTTGAGATACTCGAGGCAGACGGTGACTCCCTTCTCCTCGGCATAGGGCGCGATCTTCTTCAGCCCCTCGATGCAGTTGGCGAGGCCCTCCTCGTCGTCCATCCCCTCGCGATTGCCGGAGAAGCAGATCACGTTCGGGTAGCCCGCTTCGGCCGTGGCGTCGATGCGGTTGCGGAGGGTGTCGAGAATCTCCTCGTGGTGCGCTACGCGATTGAGCCCGCGGGTGATGCCGTGGCTCGGGGTCATGGCGCAGATGAGGCCGTGCTCCTCGAGCGTGGGCCACTGGTCGGGATTGGTCAGCTCGATCGACTTGATTCCGATCTCGGCCACCGCGGCGGCGAAGTCGTCGAGCGACATCCCCTCGCGCTGCATGAAGCCGTTGTAGCACCAGAGGCAGACCGACTGTTTGAACTGCCCCTTCCGCTCCTCCTCCGCCGCCCACCCCAGCCGCGGCACCACCGCCGCGGCCGCGGCCGCGCCGGCCGTGGCACCGAGCAGCGCCCGACGGCTGAGAGTCGTTGAAAGCAACGTCCGCGGCGTCTTCTTCATCATTGCAGGTCCCTTCTCGAGCAGTCACAGGTGGTGGCTTGCGGAAATCCCCAGGCTTACCAATCATCCTAACCCGGAGGATGGGAGCTGACAACGCGCGGGGAGTCGATCCGCAGAGGCGCGGCCGAGGCGGCGGATAGAAGTCCGCCGTGTCGAGAGGAGAAACCGCGGCTTGGGAGCGGGGGGCGTATCGGTTGGGAGACCGCCTTGCCTCTCCCCGCTCCCGAGGGTCTTTGACTGCCGCGGTTCGCTACCAGCGGCCCCACCCGCGTCCGTAGCCGGCTCCACGGCCGTAACCGGGACCCCATCCTGCCCCCGGCTCCATCATCGGTCCGCGGCTCTACCCTCCTTTCCCGCTATTCGCCGACCGCCCGAGCCAAGGCCGAGCGGCCGTGCAAATCCTGCACGCCGGCCGGCGCCGCGGTGGCACCGTTTTTCGGTTCCGGCGGGGCTTGCTCGGCCCGGAGAGAAAGGGATGCAAATCCCGTACCCTTCTCTTGCCCGCTGAAGATAGAGGCCTATGGCGAAACGTCCCTTCCAACGCCGCCGGGCTGGGTGCCCATGCCGCCGGGTTGCGTTCCAATCCCGGGCTGCCCCCCGATTCCAGGCGGCGCACCAATACCCGGTGGCTGTCTGCCGGTTCCGGGCGGTTGTATACCGATACCAGGTGGCGTGCCAAGACCGGGCTGGATGCCAAAACCGGGTTGGGTGCCTGTGCCGGGAGGCGAGGTGTCAAAATCGCGCAACGTGCCGAAACCGGGCTGCGTTCCGATTCCGGGTTGTACGCCGAGACCGGGAGGCTGCGTCCCGAGACGGGGCGGCAGCGTTCCGATGCGGGGAGGTGGCCTGCCAATACGGGGGGGTGGTGTGCCGATCCGAGGCGGCGGCGTACCGATACCAGGCGGCGCCCCGACGCCAGGCTGCTGGAATTGGGTGAAATGGATCTGGAACGGATTCTCCACATCAAGCTGGGTGGGCGCTTGGCCTTGCGGCGGTTGCTGGTGCTGCATGCCCGGACGCGATTGTTGCGCCAGCACGCTGCTCCCAGCCAGCAGGCCGGCAATGCATGCGGCGAGCACCCAGAGGTTCGTTCGTTTGCTCATACCAACTCTCCTTCG
>SLBP01000176.1:0-31733 GCA_007126245.1 Planctomycetales bacterium | reverse complement strand
GGTTATGCCGGTTCGTCCGGCGTTGCCGAGGTGATGGCACCGCCACCGTGTCCCTGCCGTGCGGGCAAAGTGCCGATCAGGTCCGCGCCTCGCTGGGGAACCCGGGCGCCAAGACGGCGGCCGGCGCCCGGCGGCCTGCTCAGGCGCCATGTAGTTCACCGTGCCGACGACCGCGCCCCAGGTCGTTCCCCCCGGCGCATCTGCCTCCCACTCCGTGGCCAGACCAAAGTCCAACAGCACCACGCGCGGCTCGGCGGTGACCAGCACGTTGGAAGGCTTCACGTCGCGGTGCAGCTTTCCCGCGCCGTGGAGCGCCTGCAGCCCGAGGGCCAACTGCCGGACTGCTACACGAAGCCGCGCAAGCTGCGCAGCGGTGAGCCGCCGGCCGGAAAAGACCGCGGTATCCGCCGTCCCTCTCGGCGGCCGCAAAGGGACGGTGCACGGCTTGGTCTCGGCGTGGTAGAGCGGCTGGGTCCGCTGCTCGCGGGCAAAGAAATGCGGCGAGTGCCCGTGGCTCCCGCCGATACCCTCGCCCGATGGCACGCCTTCCCGCACAAAGCGCACGAAGTCCACGCCGGGGACAAGCTCCATGGTGAAGAACCACTGCCCCTGGACGCTGTACATCTCGTGGAGCGACACCAGGTGAGGGTGGTCGATGCCCGCCAAGGCGCGGAACTCCTGCTTGAAACGATAGAGCGCCGCCGGTTCCAGCCGCGGCAGGGTCTTGATGGCCACCGCCTCACCCCGCTGCCGATCGTAGGCCCGGTAGACCACCCCCATCCCACCCGCACCGAGCTGCCGGTCGACCACGAAGCGGCTCGTACCGCGGAAGTCGCCGGTGAAGGCGTTCTCCCGCTCGAGCGCCGGGATCGGTCCCCCGGCGCTCGCTTCCCACCGCCGCCGTATCCGCCGCATCGATCCGTCACGGCGGCATGAGCCACACGGCCCATGGGGTGGTCCGTGAGCCTCGCACGCTCCGCGCCGCACGCCGGGCCGATCACAACCCGCAAGCGCGTCACTCTAGCTGCCTCCATTATGCCCTTTCCCTGGCGCGAGCCAAGCCTCGCGATTACGGAAGCACTCGGTGGGCGGGCGAAGGGGCAGGCGGTGCCGAGCCTGGAGGGGGGGGCGAGGCGGAAGGGTAACGCTCTGCAGTCCACCAACCTGGACACGAAAGCGGACGCTAACTGCCAATATGGCAGGCACCTGGAGGCCGAGCCGATGACGCAAGTTGTTGTCCTACAACGCGCAACGGACGAACAAGAGTTTTGGCACAGACTTTGCTTTTTAATCGAAACGAAGGGCCCGCCGGAGGTGCCAGCGGCGAAGGGGCGGTTGACGCCCGGAGCCGTACGCGGTGGCTGGCCGGTGTGGAACGATGGGTTACTTCGTGGGGGAGTGCCCCCAATACAACACAACACAGCAGGAAGGAGGGAAAGCCATGATGTTCGGACTGGAACGCCCCCGACACCCCGTCCAGCAGTTGCGTGAAGAGATGGATCGGCTGCTGTCGGGATTCTTCGGCGACGGGCTGAGCGTGGGGGTGCGCTCGCAGTTGCCGGTCAACGTTTGGGAAAACGACGAGGCCCTGTTCGTCGAGTTGGAGGTTCCCGGCCTTAAGAGCGAGGACCTCGAGCTCTCCGTGGTGGGCAACGAGCTCTCGATCAAGGTAAACCGCCAGCCGGTCGAGGAGCAGCAGATGACGTACCACCGGCGCGAGCGGCCGGTGGGCGCCTTCACGCGCGTGCTGCGGCTCCCCGCGGAGGTGGATGCCGAGGGAGTGCGCGCCGATCTCCAGAGCGGCGTGCTCACGGTCCAACTTCCCAAGGCGCCCGAGGCGCGGCCGCGGAAGATCAAGGTCGCGGCGGAGAGCTGATGCCGTCGGGCGGCCGACCCGGAGACGCCCGCCGCGGAACGTCGCTTGGTGCGCGGCGTGGCGTCCGTACCTACGCAGTCACCAGGAAATACCCGAGGAGGATTCAGCCATGGCAAACGAGCAAACCGGCATGACCAAGTCCGAGACGCAGGACCTGCGGTCCGCGGAAAGCACACGCGGCGGCCTCTGCTTCCGGCCTTACGTCGACATCCTGGAGAAGCCGGACGAGCTTGTCGTTCTGGCCGACGTACCCGGCGCGAAGGGTGAGGAGATCGACATCGATTTCGAGGACGGCCTGCTGACGATCTACGCCCGGGTCGCCGAACGGCAGCCGGGCGAGACGCAGTTCCTGCGGCGGGAATACGGTGTGGGCGACTTCTACCGCACGTTCCGCATCAGCGAGGCCATCGATGCGAGGGCGATCTCCGCGGAGTGCGCCGACGGGGTGCTGACGCTCCATCTGCCCAAGAGCGAGGCGGCCAAACCGCGAAAGATCGCCGTGAAGGCCGACTGAACGCCGCAGGCCCTGCGATCGCTCCGCAGGGGGATAATAGAGAGCGGCGGCAGCGGGCCGCCGCGAGAACGGAAGGAGGTGACGCGATGATGAAGAACCTGATTCCCTGGAGGAACAAGCAGGTCGGCGAGGGACGCCCCGAGACCGCACCGCCGGCCAATCTCCGCAGCGAATTGGAGCCGCTGTTCGAGAATTTCTGGCGCGATCCGTTCGGGCTCGCCGGGTGGCCCCTCGCCGCGGCGGAAGGTCCTTGGGGCCCGGCCGTGGACCTCTCGGAGAGTGAGAGCGAACTCACCGTGCGGGCCGAAGTTCCCGGGATCGACCCGAAGGACATCGATGTCCAGGTTACCGGAAACCAGCTCGTGATTACGGGCGAGAAGAAGGAGTCGGGCGAGAAGCGCGAGGGCAACTGGTACCATCGCGAGAGCCGCTTCGGTGCCTTCCGCCGCGCGGTTCCGCTGCCCGAGGGCGTCGACCGGAACAAGGTCCACGCCGACTACGCCAACGGCGTGCTCACGGTCCGCATGGAAAAGACGGGCGCATCCCAGGCCCGGCGGATCGAGGTGAAGTCGAAGTAAGCGGCGGGGGGAACACGTCTCCCCGCGCCCCCAGGTGCGGTCGCGGGCCCTCGGCCGCAAGGCCCGCCGGCGCGGGTTCTCGCGAGTTCAGCAGCACGGCCGCAGGCGAGCCCTGCGGCCTGTCGCTTTCTTCGGAAGGTATTCCGAATCTTCCCTCCCCTACTCCTCCGTAGCCCGGGTCATGGGGAGTTGCACCTCGAAGAGGGCCCCCGGTCCGGAGGCGGGGTCGCGGACCCGGAGCTTGGCGTGGAGACGGCGGGCTACGGTCTGGACGATGTACAATCCCAGGCCGGTGCCTGCCTTCTCCCGTTCCAGTTCAGAGCCGAGGCGGACGAAGCGGCCGAAAATCCTCCGCCGCATGGCATAGGGGATGCCGCGGCCGTTGTCGCGAATCCGCACCGTAGCCCTCTCTCCCGCGGCGGTCAGGGAGACCTCCACCAGAGGTTCCGCACCGGCGTACTTCACGGCGTTGTCGAGGAGGTTGCGGAAGACGAGGTCCAGGTCCATCCGCCGGGCCTGCACGATACACGGGTTGAGATCGAGCCGCACCACGTCGTCGGGTACACGATAGCGCATGGTCACGGCTTGGGCGCATTCTTGCAGGAGGGCGTCGAGGGCCACGTCCTCCTGCTCGCCGTCTACGGGCCCGGAGTCGACCCGCCCGGCGTCGAGCATCTGATTGATCAGCCGGTCCAAGCGTTCCACGTCTTCGAGCATCGACTCGTAGAAGCCGGCCTGCTCATCGGCACTGAGGTGATGGCGATGGAGGGTCTGCAGGTAGAGTTTCAGCGAGGCGATGGGCGATTTCAGCTCGTGAGTTACGCTGTCGATGAAGTTCGACTGCCGCTGGGAGAGGTTGATGGCCTTGATGGAGAGCGCCAGGTAGATGGCCACCCCGACGATCAGGAAGAAGATGAACGCCGTGCCGATAGGGAGCACCGTCCAGTAGAAGGCGGCGAGGCGGTCGTCGGCAACAGCCCCCACCACCGAGAGGATCACCCAGCCCACGGTGAGCACCAGGAGCACGCCGAACATGGCAACCGCCAGAAGGATGGGGGCCTTCAGCGGGCGACGGGAAGTGATCATCGTCGATTTCCTCGTGGCGATGGAGCGTTTCGGATTCGATCTCCACGAGCGGGCGTCCAGCTTCGTCTTGAAGTCGGTCGGAGCTAGGGGCTCTCACGGCAAGGGAGTGGGGTGCGGGGGGACGGCTCGAAGCGATTCTAGGGGGCCATTCCGAGATGAACGACCGGGGCTGCCCGCCCGGCTCCGGACTTTTGGTGGAGCATCACACAGCACATACGGGTGCCTTGCCGACCGGGTTCAGCGTCCGGAAGGAGATGCGATTATTCAGAGTGAATCCGTACCAGCGGCAGCCGACTTGATAGATTGGCGAGTATGGGTAATACTAGGTCAAAATGCGCGTTATTGCGGTGGATTACGGAACGAGGTATCATGAGCGTTGTGTGTCTAGTTCGTTTTCCTGTAAGGGGTTGCGGCAATTGCCAGGCTCTTCGGGCGGCCTCGGGAACCGGCGGGGTGAGGGGGAGGGCCGTGGCGGGGCAGGCGATGGAACAGACCTCGGCATCGTGTCAGTTCGGGCCTCGTTTGGAGCAGGATTTCCCACGCGTCGTACAATGTGATTAAGTGGCCGTCGTGGTGGGTGGGCATGGGGGGCGAGGCTGTCGGGTTTCCGGTAGGGAACAGACCTCAAGCAGGCGCGATTTGGCGTTCGGCACCCGAACGAGAAGCGGCAAGACGTGGAGACGCCTTTGGTGACCCAGACCTCGGCCCCGGAACCTCAGCAGGAAGAAGTCGAGCAGAATCTCCAGCTTGAGGAGGACCAGTTCGGCGTCGCCTTTCGCCGACAGTACCCCTCGATATGGTGGGCCACGCTGGTCGGGCCTTTCGTCCTGGCGGCGGTTCTTCTCGGCGCCGCCTTCCTGCTCCGCGGACCCGGCTTCGTCTGGCGGCTGGTCACCACGGCCGTGCTCACCTTCTTCTTTTTCGGCCGATTCGTGATCCTCGGCGGTTCCAGCGGCGACGTGGCCACCATCCACAAGTTCTTCACCTCCGGGGAGCTTTTCTGGTTGGTGGTCACCATGGACCTGATGACCGCCTCGCTCCTCGTCTTTCACAGCAGTTTCCTCTTCCGCCTCCCCTGGATTGGAGCCCGGCTCCTGGAGGTCGTCGAGGATGGCAGGTTCATCTTGAGATCGAACCCCTGGATGAAGCGGGTGACCTTCTTCGGCCTGGTCGGCTTCGTCATGTTCCCCTTGGCAGCCACGGGGGCCGTGGGGGGCTCGATCTTCGGCCGCCTCCTGGGGATGTCGCGCCTGGCGACGTTCATCGGCGTGATGACCGGGAGTCTGTTGGGCTGTGCGCCGATGTACTTCGGCGCCAACGCCCTCCGCCGCGTCGTCCACCGCGACGACCCCCTTCTGACCATCGCCGGCATCGCCGTCGTGGTGGCAGTCGTTCTGCTGCTGAACTACCGGTACCGGAAGTACAAGGCCCAGCACATCGCCGCGCGGCGCATTCCCCCCCCGGCTGCCAACCGGCAGCAGCTGGGGGCATAGCCGCGCCGCGGTCTGGCCGCCCGCCCGCACCTCATGAAGCGGCCCTCCGGGTCAACGGCGTTGCTGTGGCTGGGAAATGCGCCAGCCGGCGAGGGCGGGTGGGCGCTCTCAAACGGCACGCGTCACGCCGGGAATCGCGCAGGGGTAGATGCCGTCGGGGCCCGGCTCCGGCTGGGGATCGGCGTCCCAGGTGTAGCCTCCCTCGGGCGTCAAATCGAGCTCCGAGGCCACCGCCTCCTCCCAGGTGACCTCCTGGCCGGAATAGGTGGCCATACGGCCCAGAATGGCGGTCATCGAGGCCTCGGCGCCGTACTGTCCCTCGTTGTGGGGCGTCCCCTCGGCGATGGCGGCGAAGAGGCGGTCCATCTCCACCTGGTGGCCGATGGTATCGCGGCTCCAACGCCGGGGCTCCTGACCGTCGGCACGCAGCTCGCTGCTGCCGTGGCCCTGGATGTCGAGGCTGCCGGCGGTGCCGTGGGCATGCTCGGAGAAGCTCTCCCAGGTGTTGGGAATGTGCCGGCAGAAACTGTAGCACCGCACCCCGCCGGAATACTCGAATTCGACGCTGTGATGGTCGAAGATCTCCCCATATTCCGGCCCGATGCGGACCTGCCGGCCGCCCATGCCGTTGGCCTTCTGCGGGGGGCCCTGCATGATCCAGTTGGCCACGTCGAGGTCGTGGACGTGCTGCTCGACGATGTGGTCGCCGCTGAGCCAGTTGAAGTAGTACCAGTTGCTTACCTGGTGCTCCATCTCGCTCTGGCCGGGCTGACGCGGCCGGACCCAGACGCCGGAGCTGTTGAAATAGACCCGCAGGCACCGGACCTCGCCGATGGCACCGTCGTGGACGAGGGCGATCGGCTCGATATGCTTCCGCTCGTGCCGCAGGTGGTGGCCCACCGCCACGGCGAGGCCCTTCTCCTTCGCCTTGGCATTGGTGGCCAGCACGCGGCGGTAGCCGGGGGCATCGACGCAGATGGGCTTCTCGAGGAAGGCGTGCCTGCCGGCCTCGATCACCGTCTCGAACTCCAGGGGGCGGAATCCGGGGGGCGAGCAGACGAGGACGGCGTCGACGTCGCACTCGGCCACCCGCCGGCAGCAGTCGAGACCGACGAACTGGCGGTCGGCGGGCACGTCGATCTTGTCGCTCGCCTCGCCGTGCTGCGCCGCAAGCGACCGCAGGCTCCCCTCGAGCCGTGCGGCGAAGGCGTCGCCCATGGCGACGAGGCGGACGTTCTGGTCCGTGGAGAGGGCGTTGTGGGCAGCCCCCGTCCCTCGCCCCCCGCAGCCGACCAGGCCGATGCGGATCAGGTCGCTCCCCGCCGCGTGGGCGGCGCGGGCGATACTCAAACCGGCGAGCGCCCCCGCACCGGCAGCAGCCCCGGTGACGCGCGTGACTGCACCCTTCTTCCCACCACTCTCTGTATGCATGGCTTGTCCCTTCTCTCGATGGAGGCGTTGGTTCCCGATGCCCGCCCGGCAAGGGCCGCGGAATGTCTGCCGCGCGGCCCCCACTGGGGAACCAGTCTAGCACGCCGTCCCCGGCAATGCACGTCTTGGGCGCGGCGGTTCCCCGGCGGCTCTTGGTCCTCAGCCGCCATAGGCGCGGAGGCGGTCGGTGCGGCGGCGGAGCTCGCTGGCGTAGGAAGTGCCCAGCGACCGGGCGTGTTCGCGTGCCCACTCGCTCAGCCGGCGGTGGCCGGTCGCCGGCGAATCGACGGCCAAGAGGCCGGCCATCAAGCCGCCGATCTCCTCGCGGGTGAGCACCACGTCGCCCACGAACAGCCCCAACAGCCGGGCTGCCGCCAGTCCGACCGCCGGCGGCACGGAGAGCATCGGCCGGCGAACGCCGATGGCCTCGGCAATGGTCCCGACGAGCTCACGGTAAGTGAAGGTCTCCGGGCCGATGGCGTCGATAACGGCATTCTCCTTCCCTGCCGCCTCGGCCACGGCCAGCGCGGCGAAGTCCTCGACGTGGATCGGCTGCAGCCGGTAGCTGCCGTCGCCGAAGATGCCGAACACCGGCAGCCGCCGCAACAGCCAGGCAATATTGTTCACGAGGATGTCTTCGCCTCCGAACAAGACCGCCGGCCGGAGGATGGCGTGGGAGAGACCGCTGGCGACGAGGGCCTGCTCGACGCGCGCCTTGCCGCGGAAGTACTCGAAGGGCGAGTCGACCGCGGGGTTGGTGATGCTCACGTGGACCACCCGCCGGACGCCGGCATCCCGGGCTGCTTCGAAGAGGACCGTGCTGTTGCGGACGGCGGCGGCGAAGGTGAACCGCCGGTGGTTGAACCGCACCCAGTAGGTGTTGAAGAGCACCTCGGTGCCGCGGAGCGCGGCGGCCAGCCGCTCGGGCTCGTCGAAACACAAGGGGAGCGCGGCCACCCGACCGCCGAATTCGTTGGCCCGCTGCGGCGAGTTGGTCAGCGTGATTACCTCGTGGCCCGCCTCGAGTAGGCGGCGGGTGATGTACCGGCCCGAGTAGCCGAAGGCCCCAGTGACAGCGGCGCGAGAGGAGCTCATTCCACGAACACAGCCCCCGGCGGGTTCACAGGGCTTCGCAAACGAGGTCGCCGATCTGGCCGGTCGAGTAGCCCATCTTGCCGGCCGACTGGCTCTTCATCTTCGTGCCGGTGACCTCCATGATGGCCCTGATCACCCGCTGAGCAGCCTTCTCGCGGCCGGCCTGCTCGAGGAGCATGGCGGCGGCGGCGATGGTGGCGATGGGGTTGATGACGCCCTTGCCGGTGTACTTCGGGGCGCTGCCGCCCATGGGCTCGTACATGCTCGTGCCGCCCGGCTCGGGGTTGATGTTCGCGCCGGCGGCCACGCCCATCCCCCCCTGAAGGATGCCGGCCAGGTCGGTGATGATGTCGCCGAACATGTTCGTCGTCACGATCACGTCGTAATACTCGGGATTCTTGACCATCCACATGCAGCAGGCGTCGACGTGGTTGTAGTCGGTCTCCACGTCGGGGTACTCTTCGGCCACCTCCTGGAAGGTCCGCCACCAGAGGTCGTGCCCGTAGGTGAGGACGTTCGTCTTGGCGACCAGCGTAAGCCGCTTCTTCTGGTTCCGCTTGCGGGTGTAGTCGAAGGCCCAGCGGATGCACCGCTCGCAGCCCTTGCGGGTGTAGATCGCCTGCTGCACGGCGATCTCGTCCGCGGTTCCCTTCCTCATGAAGCCGCCCACGCCCACGTAGAGGTCCTCGGTATTCTCGCGGACCACGACAAAATCGATGTCCTCCGGGCCCTTCCCCGCCAGCGGGGTCTCCACGCCTGGGAAGAGCTTCACCGGGCGGAGATTGATGTATTGATCGAAGCGGAACCGCAGATCCAAGAGGAGCCCCTTCTCGAGAATGCCGGGCGCTACGTCCGGGTGACCTACGGCGCCGAGCAGGATGTGCTGGAAGCCAGTCAGCCGCTGGAACTCGGCCTCGGGGAGGATCTCGCCGGTGGCCAGGTAGCGATCGCCGCCGAGGTCGAAGTCCTCGAAGGTGCACTGGAAGCCTTCGGCCGCCGCTGCGGCCTTGAGGACCTTGACCGCCTCGGCCGCCACCTCGGGGCCCGTCCCGTCTCCGCCGATCACGGCGACTTTGAGTGTCTCACTGGTGCTCACGTGGGGTTCCTCGTAATGCGTTGTCGTGATCGTCGGCCGCCGCGGGAGACTCCGGCAAGGGGCATCCACCCCTGATGGGGTGTTTGGCTCGGCAACGGAAAGCGGCTGTTTATCGGCCCTGCCAATCCATTCCGCCACCACGAGCGGACGGGTTCAGGGGCCCTGTTGCACGGGAAGCGGCGATTTTATCACTCCTCCCTGGCATCCACAAGCGATCCGCGAGACCCGCCCACGCGCGCCGCAGCCGTTGTGCCCGCTACGAAGAAAATGAGCATGTTCACCATGGGCATGATCGATGCATCGTGCATCATGGCGTTGGGAAGATAGCCCGCCAGGGAGCCCAACCAGAGCAGGCCCAGCCGTCGCAGCCAGGGATCGAGCTCGCGGGACCGCCAGAGCCGCCAGGCATCGCGGGTCCAGAAGACGAACAGGAGCGTGAAGAGCCCGGCGCCTGTCAGGCCAGTCTCCGCCAGCAGTGCCAGCCAGACGTTGTGCTGCGTGAAGGGGCGGGCGCTCTCGAGCACCAGTTGGGTGTCGCGGTCGCTGAGATAGGTGCGGCTCTCGGTCATGTACTGCCCGAAGCCGTGGCCTAGGAGAGGCTTGTCGAGGAACATCTTCCAGGCGACCATCGCCAGCACGGGCCGCAGGCGGACGGACTCGGCGGTCTCCTGGGCCGAGAGGTGGCGGTCGCGCCGGAAGGCCATCAGCCGCTCCCCCTGGGTCACCACCACCATGGCCCCGAGAACGAGCAGACCGATCAGCACGAGGCCCCGCCATTGCCGCGGCAGCGTCACTGCAGAGAGGGTGCCCAGGGCCGCGGCGGCCCCCATCCAGGCGGTGCGGGTCAGGGTGCCGTAGACCGCCAGCAGCAGAACGGCGGCGAAAAGGACCAGTCCCAGCTTTCCCCAGCGCCCCACGGCCGGCCACCAAAGGAGCCCCGCCGTGAGGCATACGGCAAGGAGGATGCCGTTGGCGGCGGGATTGAGCAGGGGGCCCCGGGCCCGCCCGAGAAATTCGATGTGCTCCGGAGAGGCGATGTAGCGAGGAAAGACGAGAGCATCGAGCTGCCGCCACTCGAGGATCGCGATCGAGCCCACATAGACGCCCACAAGGGCTAGAGCGAGGGTTACACCCCGTACTAGCCGGGGGGTGATTTCCGTCTGCCGGGCGACGCCGTACAGTGCCGCGGGCATGAGGAAGTAGAAGAGCAGCCGCGCGAGCGGCTCGGCGCCGCGGACCTGCCAGGGATGGGTCAGGGTGCTCGCCGTGAGCACGACCAGCAAGGCGGCCAGCACGACGTCCGCCTTCCCCAAGGGCTTCCACTCGGCCCAGCCCAACTTCAGGCAGATGGCGTACTGCGCCAAGAGGGCCACGAAGAGGAGCCGGTCGGCAGTGACCGGAATCGGCTCGGTCTCGATACGGTAGAAGGAGGCGCCGAAAAAGATACCGGCAACGAGGACGGCCAAGCACCCGGCCAGCAGTCCGCCGCGGCCGGTCACGACCAGCCACCAAGCCAAGACCACAAGGGCGGCAATGCCCAGCAGGAACTCCATGGTGGTTACACGGGCTGTGCGAATAGTGACCGATGCGCCGGACCCGGTTACTCGGCCGGGTCCCGAAAAG
Source organism: Planctomycetales bacterium (assembly GCA_007126245.1). Taxonomy (GTDB): domain Bacteria; phylum Planctomycetota; class Planctomycetia; order Pirellulales; family Thermoguttaceae; genus SKOZ01. Next base: position 20,941 of record SLBP01000176.1, on the reverse strand, counting down.
CATAGGTCACCACCGGCCCTCAGCCCGCGTTGATCTTCTCGACCCGCACGGTCGTGTAGAGTTGCCGATGGCCGGTCTTGCGGCGATACCCCTTGCGGCGGCGGAGCTTACGAACGACGATCTTGGGCCCCTGCTCGACGCCGAGCACCGTCGCCGTGACGGAGGCTTCAGGCAGCGTGGGGCGGCCCAGCTTCAACTCCGCCTCGTCTCGCACCGCCAGCACACGATCGAAGACGATCTCCGTTCCCGCCGAGACTTCGCGGTAATCGACCCGCACCTGCTGCCCTTCCTCGACCTTGACCTGCCGGCCGTCCTCTTCGATGATCGCGTACATGCTGACTAATCAACCTGTTAGGGGGGGAGATCGGCGCTCGCTCTGCCAGAGTTCGCCGTCAACGCCTGGGCGCGGCGCAAGCGATGGGCCGAACCTGGCAGGCCACAGAACCCTGGAATATAACACCAGGCAGCCCAGGGCATCAAGGGGCGTCGGTGCGAGCGCTTATCCGGGAAGGCTCTCTGCGAGGTTGGGCCTCGCCCTGTCCCGGCACCGGTTACTCCGCCCCCTCGCAAGCGCACGCCCCGCGGCGGGAAGGCCGACGATCAAAACGCACCGGCGTCAATCGCGCGCCGGCGGGCGCCGCTCCTCACGGTGCAGGGGGCTTACTGTCCCCGGCGCGACCGGTTGCATTCCATCGGGGAACTCCAGACGCTCCCCGACGGGCCCTCCCGCGCGGCCATACCGAGCGACCGTCGCCCGAGGCCTCCAACCCATGCGGGTAAGCAGGTCGCTCAGGTCGGCGCGGGGAACTCTCAGGGACCTGGCCTCCTCGATCATCTCGCCCCAAGCAGTGCGGAATTCCTCCGGGGAAAGCTCCGTGGGCGGCTCGCCAGTGACGAGCCAGAAGGTGTCCGGCGACAGCTCGCCGACGCGGCGACCGTCGGCGTACATGTAGGCATCGACGGCACCACCGTTCATTTCGATCAGGGCCCGCACCCGGTCCACGTCGCATCGCCCGTCACCGGTCACGTCGATCAGCCCGGCAAGGGCAAAACTGCGGCGCTCCCCGGGATTCCATACCGGCGTATGGATCTTATCGCCCATCTTGATCGGGTTGCTGAGATTGTCGTCGACGATACGCGCCTCGGCGAGATGCTCGCCGATGATCTGGACGACTTCGATGCTCCCCTTCGGGCTGGCGGGGCCCACGTCTTCCGCATCGTGGTCGTAGACGGAAAAGGTCATCAGCCGCAGCAGCCCGTCCGCCCGGCCGAGGTTGATCCAGACGGTCCGGTTCCGTTGATTCAGCCACCGAATTTCACCGTCGGCCACCTCAAAGGAGGGGTCGGTAAGTCTCTGGATACGATCGCGGATGGTGTTGTACCGAGGCACGATCTCACCGAGATCGGTACGCGCGGCAACCAATTCTTCGCGCACCCTTCCCAACTCATCCATCGCCGCCATCTCGGGCCGGTCCACGCCGGTAATTTCGCGACCGAGGGCCGCCAGTTGCTCCCTTGCCTGATCCCGAGCCTGGACCAAATGGGCTGCCCCCTGCTCCCAAAGACTCTCCATCTGTTGGCGGGTCTGACGGAATTCTGCCAGCCGGGCGTCGCGATCGGCTTCGGCCTCCTGTCGCGCGGCCAGGTGTTGATCGATTTGCGCCTGCTTGACGGCCTCGCGGGTCTCGTGCGTCTGCTGGAGCTGCTCGAGGCTGGTCTGGGTGGCCGCAAGCCGCGAATTCAGGTCGCGGAGCGTGTTGAACGAGTACTCCGCCACGCGGCGGTAGTTCTGCTGATCCGGAGGGAGGTTGATCGCGTAGCGCGCCATGTCCTCCTCGTAGATTTCCGTGATCCGCTGCGCGGACTCCCCCTGCGCCACGCCGACGTAATCCTTGAGCTGGTCGTAATTCGTGGTGAGGCTTCTGTTTGCTGCCTCAAGCTCGTTCGCTTGGGTCTCAAGAGCAACCCGACGCTCCTCCGTTTCCGACCACTGGCGGTAGAAGACAAACGTCGTTACCGCGAGGAGGATGGAGAGCAGGACGAAGAGGATCAGGCTGATCTGCAGACCTTGGTTCTCTCGAGCCATCAGTGAAAAGCTCCTATAGAGGCGGTGCCTGGGGGACCGCAGTCCGCCGCGCTCGCTGTGAGACGAATACTCGCCATGATGCAAAGGGAATTTCGCCGGCGGACGATGCCGGAAGAGAAGAGAAAGAGCCGCCGGCAAACGTCTTAGGGCAATAGACCTGGAAATCGATTCTAAATGGCCCCCAGGCGGCTGTCAACGAAAAACCCCCACCGCAGGCACCCCCCCAGCGCTGGAAGCGAGTCGCCGTATCTCCCGATTTTGATTTGGGTTACGGCTGCGCTTTGCAGACCGCCTCCGGCGGCGCTCCCGGCTTTGGTCGCAAGGGCCGCGGAACCGGATTCGCCGCCCTCGCGCGGGAACCATGCCTCGCCGAGCCGCCGAATCCCTCATGACCCGCGGTTCGACTTTACAGACCTGGGGGAATCCTCCATACTACCCCCACTTTCCAACGGCCAAGGCCCCCGGGAAAACAGGTCGAGGTTACCCACTTCGGGGGACACCGGGAGACCACATGGATGGCGCGATTGTCGATCAGTGAGACGACCACCTTCCGCTGGTCGTTCGAAGAAGACGTGCTCCAGTATCGGGCAGCGGGCGTTCCCGCCTTGGGTGTCTGGCGGCAGAAGCTCTCCGACTTCGGCGAGGCCAAAGCCGTCGAACTTCTTGCCGAGACCGGCGTGGCCGCCTCGCACCTCGCCTGGGCCGGCGGCTTTACGGGCAGCGATGGCCGCTCGTTCCGCGAGAGCGTCAGCGATGCCCAGGACGCCGTACGCACCGCCGCGGAGCTTCGGGCCCCGACGCTGGTCGTTTACAGCGGCGGACGCGCCGGCCACACCCACAACCACGCGCGGCGATTGATCAAGGACGCCCTCCGCGAGGTCGCCCCCCTGGCCGAAGCGCTTCACGTGGCACTGGCCATCGAACCGATGCATCCCGGCTGCTGCCGCGACTGGACCTTCCTCACCTCCGTCGCCGACGTGCTCAGCCTGATCGAAAGCGTGGGCAGTCCCGCCTGCAAGATGGTCTTCGACACCTATCACCTCGGCCTGGAGGCCGGCATTGTCGAGCAGATCGCCGACCTGGCGCCGCACGTGGCCCTGGTCCAGCTCGGCGACGCGCGCCGGGCCCCGGAGGATGAGCAGAACCGCTGCCGGCTCGGCGAGGGCATCGTCCCCCTGGCGGAGATCGTGCAGGCCTTCTCAGCCGCCGGATACGACGGCTATTACGATGTCGAACTCCTGGGCGAGGAGATCGAAGCGAGCGATTATCACGCCTTGCTGGAGCACTCCAAGCAGGCCTTCGACCGCCTGACGGGATGAACCGCGGAAGGGCCGGAACCGGTCCCCGAGGGACGACCGGGGGCGGGGGTTCTCCCGGCGCCCTGGCTTCCCAACCTCGGTCACGCACCGGCACAGGCCACCGAAGGCGGCCCGGGATTCGGGCCGGAACGGATCGGCCGGCCGAGAGCCTCCCGCACCGGGCCGTCAGGGATCCGCTCTCTCTTCTCTCGACTCAGCCTCACCTGTCATGGGGACGAAGGCCACTCCCGCCACCGAGCGTTCCGTGATGCTGCCATCCTCCTGCTTTTCGACGACGAGCAGCTTCTGGAAGCGGCGACCCACGGGCAGGACCAACCGCCCGCCGGGGGCCAGTTGGTCGATCAGCGGCTGGGGGACGTGATCGGGGGCGGCAGCCAGAATGATGACGTCGAAGGGGGCATGCTCCGGCCAGCCCCGGTAGCCATCGCCGGCCCGCACGGTGACGTTTTCGTAGCCCAACTCGTCGAGCACGGCGGCGGACCGCTCGGCCAGGGGCTCGACGATCTCGATGCCGTAGACCTCGCCGCAGATCTCAGCCAGCACCGCCGCCTGGTAGCCCGATCCGGTCCCCACGTCCAAGGCGCGGCTCTCCGCCGTCGGAGCGGCGAGCTGCGTCATGAGGGCCACGATGTACGGCTGCGAGATCGTCTGCCCGTAATTGATGGGCAAAGGGCGGTCGTGGTAGGCCTGCTCCACGTGCTCGTGAGGCACAAAACGGTGCCGGGGAACGCGCGACATCGCCTCCAGGACAAGGGGCGCCGTGATGTCGCGGCCCCGGAGCTGCCTCTCGACCATCTCCTCCCGCGCAGTGCGGAAGCGTTCTGCTTCGCCCGCGGAGGCCGCACTCCGTTCGCTCTCGCCCATCAAGCTATGCCGCTCCGGGCCCCTAGAAGGGATGTGGCCGGGCTGGCAGGCTACGGCTGCCAGAGCGGCCGCCAACGCCGGCCCGCCAACCCCCCATCTGATTTGTCCGGTTAAGCGGTCGAAAACCATGGCCGCCTCCCCGCATGCGCCTGCTAATGCTTGTCTTTCCGCGATTCTAACGCCTTCCGCCGCCCGCTCGCAAGGCGCCCGGTTGCAGGGGCCTCCGCGGCCTGTTGAGTCGCGGAGACGGGCGCGGACGGTGCCCGGAGGTCCCGGGGCACTCCTACAATCCCGGCTCCTCCGCGGGCGTCGCTTCCGGTGCAGCGGCTCCTCAGACGAAGGCCGCGCGGATCGCCTCGATGTGGCGCGGGCAGGCCTCGCGGGGGTCGCCGTCCTCCTCGTACTCCAACGAGATGTAGCCGCGATAGTCCGCATCGGCGAGTATCCCGGCGATGCGGGCCAGATCGGCAGGTTCCATTTCACCCGCCGGTGTGGGCATGACGACCTTGACGTGGACACTCACCGCATAGGGGGCGATCTTCGCCAGGTCGCCGTAGGGATCCTCGGTGCGGAAGTTTCCCGAGTCGAGCAGCAGGCCGAACCACGGGCTCGCCACGTCGCGACACAACCGCAACGTCCCCTCGGCTGTGGCCGTCAAACCCCCATGATTCTCCAGGGCCAGATGGACGCCGTGCCGGGCGCCGTGCTCGCAGCACTCTTCAATGGCTTGGACGACGAGCCGGTGTGCCTCGTCGACCGTCTGCTCGCCCCGTGGCCGGCCGGCGAAGATACGGAGCGCCGGGGCACCGAGGATCTCGGCATTCTCGATCCACCGCTTGACCATGGCGATCTGCCCATCGCGCTGCGGGCCGGGCGGGTGGCAGAAGTCGTTCCCCACGCTCGTCGCCGAGATGTCCAGGCCGAGGCGAAAAGCGACCCGCTTGAACTCGCGGAGGTCTTCCGGCGTCACGTCCGCGGGAAAATAGTACGAGGTGGGCTCCGTCCCTTCGAGGTCCATGCGGGCGCACTCGTGGAGGAAGTCCACGAAGGTCATCTCGGGCCTTTCGCCGCTGAGCAGGCGGCGGTAACTGTAGGCGGCGAGGCTGAACTTGAACTTGTGTCCGACCGTGCGGGGGACCGGTTCAGCAGCCGGGGCTGCCGCGGGCCGCGCGGCAACCCCGCCGCCGGCGACCGCCGCCCAGGCGGCGCAGCGGAGGAAATCGCGGCGGCGGTGGGTGTTCGGCATGGCCAATGCTCCGTTGGGGTGCTGCGACGACGAGTCGGCGCCGGCGGCCGACCCGCCTATTCTGACTCCCACGCCAGCACCACGCAACTCCGGCGTCCGCCGAGCCCGAGAAGGCGCGCGCCGCCGATCATCGCCCGCTCGTGCCCGCGGGGAACCGCTCAACTCGCAACCCCAAAACGAAGTGGCCGGGGGCGGCAAGCCGTCTCCGACTACCACCCCCGGCACATCACGGGGCGTACTCACCAACCGATGCCCTCAGCGTCCCGGCGAGAAAACCGCCGTCCCCCGAGGGCCCAATGGATCTCAGGTGTGAGCGACCTGGCCGGCATGTTGCAACGCCTCGGCATACCGGTCGGCGACCGCTTTCCAGTCGATGACGTTGTAGAAGGCCTCCACGTAGTCGGCGCGGCGGTTCTGGTATTTCAGGTAGTAGGCGTGCTCCCAGACGTCCACGCCCAGCACGGGGATGTTGCCATGCATCAGCGGACTGTCCTGGTTGGCGGTGCTCTCGACGACGAGCCCCTTCTGCGGCGTCACGCTCAGCCAGGCCCAGCCGCTGCCGAATCGCGTCATGGCGGCGGCGGTGAACTGCTCGCGGAACTTGGCCCAGCCGCCCAGATGCCTCTCGATGTCGCGAGCCAGTTGCCCCTCCGGCTCGCCGCCGCCGCGCCCGCTCATTATGTTCCAGAAAAGCGTATGGTTGGCGTGACCGCCGCCGTTGTTGCGGACTGCCGTGCGGATGGCCTCGGGAAGCGCGTTCAGATCCGCAATCAACTCTTCGATCGGCGGTTCGCCCACGGCGTGGCCGGAAAGGGCGTTGTTCACGTTGGTCACGTAGGCGTTGTGGTGCCTGGTGTGATGGATCTCCATCGTACGGGCGTCGATGTGCGGCTCGAGGGCGTCGTACGCGTAGGGTAGCGGGGGGAGGGCGTAGGTCATTGTTTTGTCTCCTAACTACTTCTCCATGATCGGTTTACGCGCCGAATCCGCCCTGCGGGGCAGAGCCGAATCCACCCTGCGGGGCAAACCGGAACAGCAACGCGAAAGGTAATTTCAACAGCCACAGTTGTCGATATTCTAGGGCGATGGCCTCGCAGGGCAAGGGGTTTTCTCGGAGGTGCGCGGAAGGGTAATCCTCCGCGAAAGGTGGCCTGCCCGCCGAAGGCCGGCGGCGCGGGATGGAGCGCGACCGCGAGGGACGCGTGGTGAAGAAAAGGACCAGACCGCCTGCCACCGCCCGGCGGCCTGAGGATGTTCCTCAGCCAGCGATAAGGACCGCAGAGGGCGCCGCGACGGCGTCCTTCCGAAGAGCTCTGGTGTGCGGGCTTTCCCGCCTCAGGTCGGGTGCTCGACTCGGCGGACCGTGCGACGGGGGCGCCCGTGCCACCGGTCACTCTGGCTGCAGGGCTGCACCGGAAGGGGGATCTGGGGATGCGCGGTTCCCTCCACCGCCGCTATTCCTCAGCCGCGGACCGCCGGCGGAGCGCGGCGACTTCGTCCCGGCTCAGCACACGGAGTGCGTCCCACCGGGCCGAGGCCTCCTGCACGAGGTGATCGCCCCTCTGGCGGGCTACCAGAGCGGCCGCCGTCTCCTCCTCATCGACGATTCGCAGGCCCTCCTCCGGCCCCAGGATGCTTACGGCCGACGCCAGGGCATCGGCCGAGAGGCAGTCGGCGGCAACGACCGTGACGCTCGTGGGCTCGGTCATCGCCATGGCGGTCCGGGGATCGACGAGGTGCGAATAGCGTACGCCGTCGATTTCCACCGCCTGCCAGGCGTCTCCCGAGGTGGCAATCGCGGCATGGGAGAGATACAGGTACATCTCCGGCGGCTGGTCCGCTTCCAGCGGCGCCACCGCAATCAACCACCCCTCCGCGGAAGGCGGAGGGTCGCCCACGGCCAGATCGCCGCCGCCGTCGACCATGGCCCGCGTGATTCCATGGGCGGCGAGGACTTCGAGGGCCTCGTCGACGGCATAGCCCTTGCCGATCGCGCCCAGATCGATGAGCATCTCGGGGGCGGTCAGCTCGACGCTGCGCGTCTCGGAGTCGAGCCGCATGAGGTGATAGCCCACTGCCCGCTGCGCCGCGGCGAGGAGATCGGGATCGGGCAGCTCGCGGATCCGCCGGGCGCGCCGCCATAGCCGAACCACGGGTCCCACGGTGACGTCGAAGGCCCCGTCGCTGAGTTGGGCGTAGTGCTGGGCCGACGCCAGGACCCGCCAGAGGTCGTCGCTGACCGGTACGGCGCGGCCCTCTCCGGCCGTAGCGCACAGCCGCCGCAGCTCGCTGGTGGGCAGGTAATCGCTGAGCACGTCGTTGAGCTCGGCGATCCGTTCGAAGGCCTCCTCGCTGGCCGCCCTGGCAGCGGCCTCATGCGGCGCGTAGAGCACGATCCGAAAGGGCACCGCCATCTCCACGCGGGTGAACTCGAAGCGCTGCAGCGTCTCTCCCGACGCGGTCGAAGCGAACGAAACCGCGAGCAAAAGGGCGCTCAAGGAGGCGGTGGGAGGCTTGATAATCATCTCTGGCAAAATACCTCGCAGTTGCTTGCCCGTCAAAAGCCGGGTCGGTCGTCGCCGAAGGCAAAGGCATCCAGGCCTCCGCGCGAGGGGTGCAGCGCCGGCGGGGATCCATTATGAAGGGATACGGCCTGGAGACCCCCAGCGGTCGTGCCGGGACCGAAGACCGCCTACTGGGCCATGGCCAAGGTGGTGCCCGTCAGCGGCGCGCCACGCGAGGGCCCGGCACGCTCGATGGCGTCGATGATCCCCCGCTGCGTGTAACCGCCGCGGAAGACGATCGGCTCGTTGGCGCGGCCCGCCGGGAAGACGGCGACGGTGGGAACCTGCCGGCTGCCGAGAGTCTCGAGCATGCGGGTTATTTCGGGGTCGGCGTCGGTCCAGTCGGCCTTCAGCGTCACGACGCGGTTGCGGTGGACGGCCTCGCGGACGGCGGGTGTATCCAGGACCGTGGCCTCGAGCGTCTTGCAGGTCAGGCACCAATCGGCCGTGAACTCGATGAGCACGGTGCTCTCTTCATAGCCGGCCAAACCCGCCGTCTGCAGAATGACGGCCCGCTCGATGGCGCGGTCGAAGCGCCGCTCCATGATATTCGCCAGGCCGCTGAAGGAGACCCGCTCGGCAGCCTGAGCCAGGGCCGAGCCGGTTCCCAACCACCCCTGGAATGGGTCGTTTCCGAGCCATCGCAGCCCCGGGAACATCGCCCACCAGACGAGAGCGACCACCACCGCTGCCTGGGCCCAGGCCTTGAGCTTGGCCGAGGTTTCGGCGTAAGCGGGAGTGCGATTGATCCACCAGCACGCAGCCCAGAGTCCGAAGAGCAGCCCCACCGTCGGCACCACGAGGGGGAGCGGCATGAAATAGAGGATGTAGACGACGGTCCCCATGAGCACGAATCCCATGATTTGCTTGAAGGTCTCCATCCACTCGCCCGGCTTGGGGAGGAAGCGGAGCACTTCGGGAAACGCGCCGGCAACGAGGTACGGGCTGGCCATCCCCAGGCCGACCGCGACGACCACGGTAAATGTCACCTCGGCCGGCTGGGCCATGCCCCAGGCCAACGCCGGGCCCAGCAGCGGCGCCGAGCAGGGGGTCGCCATGATCGTCGTGAGAATCCCCTTCGAGAAGGCGCCCACCGCCCCCTCTTGCTTTGCCAGGTCGGTGGCCTTGCCGCCGCCGGCGAAGCCCGGGATGGGAACCTCCCAGACCCCCAGGAAACTCAGGCCGAAGACGAAGACAATCGCCGCCATTACGATATTGAAGGCCGCGAGGCTGAAGAGCTGCCCCCAACCGTAGCCGATGGTCACCGCGAGTACCGCCAGGAGCACGAACACCGACAAGAGCCCCAGCGAGAACCAGAGGTTGAGCATGAAGGCCCGTGCCCGATTGTGTTCCGACTGTTCGATGAAGGCCATCACCTTGAGCCCGATCAGCGGAAGCACGCAGGGCATCACGTTGAGGATCAGGCCGCCCAGGAACCCCAGGCCGAGATAGCCGAAGAACTCCACCCCGCCGGTTCCGCGCTCGGCCACAGCCGCTGCCTGGACCTGCGCAATATCGAAGGCTCCAGGGCCTGATCCGGTGAGTTGCCGGAAGGCGTCGACGGTGACAAATGGCTGCCAGGGAATGGAGGTGCCGTCGCCTTGGGCCGGTGTCGCGGGTGGAGCGGGGGCATCGACGGGTGGCAGCGGCTCGATCCCCGGTTTGGCTGGTTCGGGCTCTTCCAGCGGCAAGTCCTCGCCGATAGGCACCTCCTCTCCGGGGCCCAGCCGGGCCGAAAACTCGAAGGGTTGCGGCGGCAGGCACGAGGTGGCATCGCACGGCTGGGCGCGGAGGTGGCCCCGGATGACCAGCTGCCGGGCGTCCACGTCTGCGGCCAGTTCGATGGGGGCGTGCCAGACGACTTGCTCGGCGTGCGTCGGCACCCTGAGATCGTCGAACAGCGGCTCGACCTTCACCTCGGCTTCGGGATATGCCCGGAAGCGGCCTACCAGTTGGAACTCGTCCGAATCTTCAAGCTGGATCGAGGAAGGAATCGGCCCCCTGTCAGGGGCGAGATCCATGCCGTAGATGTACCAACCCGGGTCGATGGTCGCCGTCACGAACAAGCGCGACCGGCCCTCGCCGTCGGGCGCCGTGAACTGGCCGTCGACGGAGACCACAGGATCGCCGCCCAAGCCGAATTGGGCATCGGCGGGGGTACGAACGCCCAGAACGGCGGCAAGGAAAACCCCCCCGATGATTAGCGGCGCCAGTCCCCAGCCCGGTGCCCAGGTTGCGCGGCGGTTCGCCTGTTCCGTAAACCCCAGCCAGAGTCGAATCATCATCCTGCCTCAGTCGGCCGTCGAAAAAATGCAAGCCCCAGTTACCATGTCCCCTATTGTAGTGTCCGCGCGCCGCTGACACCCCCGGGGTCGTGTTGTCAAGGGGTCGGTTTCCCCCTTTGTCGAGGGGGCTGTGGCGCCGGCTCCCTGCCGGAGACGGAACGTTGCGGGCCATTCACGGGGAATACGTCCGGGCGGTCGAAATCGTTCGCAGGGGGCGAGTAACGCGAGGACGGACAGGGACCAAACGGCGTCGATGCGCCGCTCGCGAAGCAGCGCCGCACACAGTCCTCGTACGCGCGTCGTGCAGGTTCCCTGGTGCAGGGCCTCTCTGCGGACGCGGGCGGTGGACACTCCCTCTCGTGGTGAGCGAGCTAGCATCGGCAGGATTCGAGTTCCCCGCCCGGCTGCATACTTTGATGCGCGGGACCGCCTGGAGGTTACCGCGGGTGATGCCGTCAACGACGGAAGAGGACACCCATGCCGACCAGTTCGGGTGAGGCGAGGGGGGTGAAGGAGACCCCCGCGCGGTCCCAGTCCGTCTCTTCCACGGCGGCGCAGGCGAGATACGCCATGTACCATCCCAGACAAACCTGGGAGAAATAGTGGGCGTCGTCGTTGACTCGCGACCAGGCGGGCAAGACGGAGGCGGCGTAGAAGGCCCCTCGCAGCCAGGGACTCTCCACACTCCGTGCCGCCGTGATAAAGGGGATGGCGCCGATGAAGGCGTGGCCGCTGACGGCCTTGTCGTCGTTGAACGGCCTCCAGCGGGAATCGTGGGGCGACCTTCCGGGCCGCGAGGCACCCAGGGCAACCTGCATGAAGAGCATAGGCGGCGCGCCGACCAGGAACGCCCGGCTTACCGGCCCGGCATAGGAGGCCGTCGCGCTGCCCAACGGGTATTCCTCCCACATGCGGCCGGCGAGTCCCGCCGTTGCGAAGACCGGCACCCACACGATCCCCTCGCCGAAAAACTTCCAGAACGTCGCGAAGTCGTCGCTTCCCGCGCTGCGGATGTCGTCTCGATACCAGTCTTGAATACTCTGATCGAGGGGGGTGTTTGCCACCACCGCCGCCATGGCCAGCGCCAAGGCCAGATTGCGGCCGGTCTCGTACCGGTAGTAGTTCCGGTGGTCGCTGACGATGTTCTCCCAGCCTCGCGCTGCCCAGTGCTCGCCGTGCCATGGGTCCGGTTGGGGGCTGCCCGCCAGATCGAACCACGGATCGTGACTCGAACCATCGACCGGTCCGCAAAGCCACTCGGGCGGGTCGCTCATCGACGAGGGAAAGGGCGGATGGTCTCCGGAGAAGGAATCGGCTTTCCATACTCCGAACACGCTCCCGCCCGCGGCCGGCAATTCCACGGCATCGGAGAGCGGCCAATAGGGCTCCCAGGCTGCCGGCTTCTCGAAGGCGGCCGGCACCGGCCGCCACTGACTCCAGATCGTCGGTTCCGGAATTCGCTCCACCGGCGCGTTCGCTGCAGCCCGGGGTGCATCAGTGGCGGAGATCGGCTCGTTGGCGCTCTGCTGCAGCGGCCCGTCAATCCGCGCGCCAAGCAGGGTGAATTCGGTCTGCGACGACGCCTGTGCCTTGGGCTGGGACGGCGCGGGCGAGGCGCAGCGAACCACCTCTGGAGCGATCGGAACGAGCCCTAGACTGTTCTGGCGGCACGCCGAACCGGCGATCACCAAGAGGACCGCGAGGGCCGCACCCGCCCCTTGCACCGGACAATCCCTCATGCCGCGCTGCTCCTCGCTGGTCTCATTCCTAAGAGGCCGTCCGTTCGATGGGCCGATGCCGGGCACCTTCATCCGGCAACGACACCCTGCGTAGGGATAACAGTTTCCATATCGGAACCCGTACATCCGGCACGTAAGAGAAGGCCGTTGCGGGCGGAACCGTTTCCGCAGACCGCCTAGATTTCCAGCAACTCGAGCCCGGTTCGCGCCGCGGGCCCGGTCGCGAACCGGATCGGCACCGGAGCACTGGAGGGGACGTTCGCCCCGCGGCCGAGCGCGGAGTACGGTTGCCACAGTCGAACCGCCGGCCGATCCACGGAGGCGGCGCGTCTCAGCGGAGCGCGCGGATCAGTCCCTCGGCCTTGTGCCAGGTCTCCTCATATTCCCTTTCGGGATCGGAGCCGATCACGACGCCGCCGCCCACCGGGAGCTGCCACCACCCCCGTGCTGCCGTGATGGTGCGGATGAGGATGGAAAGGTCCATCGTGCCGTCGAAACCGACGTAGCCCATGGAGCCGCAGTAGGCTCCCCGCGCGGTCGGCTCCAGCTCGGCGACGATCTCCATGGCGCGCACCTTGGGAGCCCCGGTGATCGAGCCCCCCGGGAACGCCGCCGCAATCAGGTCCACCGCCCTGTTCCCCTCCGCCAGCCGGCCCTCGACCACGGATACCAGGTGATGCACGTAGCGGTACGTCTCCAGGCGGCAGAGCGCCGCCACGACCACGCTCTCAGGACGACAAACCTTTGCCAGGTCGTTGCGCATGAGGTCGACGATCATGACGTTCTCGGCACGATCCTTCTCGCTTTCGAGCAACCGCCGGGCGGCGGCCCGGGCGGCGGCACGTTCGGCGGGGCGTGGCGCCGTCCCCTTGATGGGCCGCGTTTGCACCAGACCATCAACGACCTTGAGGAACCGCTCCGGCGAAGCGCTGACGACCTGGAAGCGGCCGCCGTCGAAGTACCCGGCAAAGGGAGCCGCGTTCCGCTGCCGCAGTCGCCGGTAGAGTGCCGCGGCGTCGTCCACTGCGGGATGGATCAGCCGCTGAGCCAGGTTCACCTGGAAGACGTCGCCGGCCCGGATGTAGTCGACGATACGGCGGACAGCCGCCAGGTAGCCCTCCCTGGAGAAGCTGCTGTTCAGGCTCGCCGGGCCGCGTGCGGGGAACTGCGGGGCCAGGACCGCGGAGGAGAGCGGAGGGGAGCTCGTCGTGGGGGATCGCCCCGACACGCGAGGAGGTTCGGCAAGCAGGCGGTGGAAGAAGGCGGCTCGTGCGGCCGCGCGCGCGCGGCGCCGAGACGGCTCGAACTCGGGCAGGCCTTGGGAGATCAGCCACGCGCGGCCAGCGAGGTGGTCGAAGGCCAGCACCACGTCATACAGGCCCATTGCCAGTGCGGGGAGGCCAAACTCGTCGTACCGCGGCGGGGGAACGGCCTCGATCTGCCGCCCAAGCTCGTAGCTCAAGATTCCCGCAGCCCCCCCCTGAAAAGGCGGCAGCTCGGGGCGGCGGTCCTGAAGGAAGGGCCGAAGGCGTCCGGCCAGGGCCGGGAGGGCATCGGCACCTTCGAGCGGACATTCCAGATAATCGAAGGGGTCCGCAGCCAGGAAGGAGTATTTCCCCACCTGCGGATCGAATGCTGCGGAGTCGAGCCAGAGGCAGTGCGGCAGTGCGGCGAAGCGGGCAAAGCAGCTCTCCGCCGCGGGCGCCGGTCGGAGCTCCTCAACGCGAGGCAGATCTGCCGCTGGAGGCGGGGCTCGCCGGCGTGAGGCGCTGCCGCTCACGTGCCCGGCTCCTGATCGTTGGACGCCTCGGCGCCTTCCTGGGGGGCATCCTCCTTTCGCACGCCGGCGGTCCGCGGCGGAGCACTCGTGGGCGTCTCCTTGCCCCCGTCGGCGGCTGCTTGGGGCACCTGGATTTGCCCGGCGAGCCGCAGTGCCCGCCGTTCTCGCCGGGTCAGCTCCGGGACGGTGAGCATGCCCCAGTCGAGCGCGTCGTCCTGGCGGTAGTTCTTGCCCAACCGCAGGGCGGTGAGCGCCTTGGAAACCTCGTAGCCCAAGTAGTAGGCCGTCTGCGGGGAAAGGGGACGCGTCGTATCGGCGAGCATCTGCTGGAGGAGGTCGTAGGGATCGTTGCTCACCAGGCGAACGCCCGCGGAGACGGCGTGGAGCAGGCCCCCTTCCGCGAAGATGCGGTAGGATCGATCCGTGAGGCGGGCTGCCAGCTTCTCGAGTGCCTCGGGAGCCGGCGGGTGGAGCCGCCGATCGCGGAGCATCACCAGGCGGTCGTCCAACCGGTTGGGGAGGACGTGCCGGGTTACGGCGTAGTAGGCCAGCCGGCGAGCGACGTCGCACTCGCGGATGCTCGATCGCGCCCAGTTGGCCCGCTGGCTGGTCAGTACACTGCCGATGCGCAGCTCCTGGCAGATTCCCAGCAGCGTCAGGTTGACCCCCGCGGAGTCGACCGTCGTGGTCTCGGTCAGCGTACTCACGCGCATGAGCATCGCTGCCTCGGGCCAGCGGCGGCGGGCCTGAATGTGCCGCTCGATGCTTGCCGCCAGGCCGAAACCGATCGGGTCCAGCCCCACGTCGATCCGCGCCGCAACCCCTGCGTCGTTCAGCACGGCCAGCGTTTCTTCGATGCCGTCCAGCGTTCCGGGGGCATCCGGCACAACCACCACGGGCACTCCCCAGTTGCAGGCATCGCGGCGGTTTCGGGCATCGACCGAGAAGACCAGTTCGGCCCCCTCGGCCACCGCTTCGGTCACTGTGGCGCCATCGGCATTGTCGATGCCCACGCGAACCCCGCGCTCATGGACCACGCGCACCGCCTCGGTTGCCGCCAGCCGCCGGTCGTCCCAGGGACCGCCGAGCACGACCATCTCGGCGCCGTCATTGGCCAGTCGGTCGGTCTCCACCTCGAGCGACTCGGCATCGAGCATCGCGGCCCCATCGAGCCGGGCAAGGATCTCGATGTCGAACTCGCCGTAGTCGTTCCTCTCGGGCCCCCGCTGGAAGTGCTCGACGAGCTGCATCAGCTCGCGGGGCCCTCGCTCGACGGGCACCTCGGCGACCTCGGCGATCGGTTTCAGGTCGCCCAGGCAGTAGCCGGGGACCATGACCCGTGTCACCTCAGGGGGGACGGTGAGTCGGCGGGCGATCCATCGCGGCGACATGAGCGCCGCGATCGATATCGGCATCACGGCCACGGAATAATCAAACCCGGTGCGGGGCGCCAAGTCGGCCAATACGTTTCGCAGAGTCGGCTCGGCCAGCGTACCGGTGACGAAGAGGTAGTGTTCCCGGGATTTCCCCACCACAGCGGACCCTCCACCCAGCAAAGGTCTTTTTCGTGCCCGCGCGGCCCGCCGGCACCCGCCCGCCGGGCAGGCACGGGAATAGCCGCACGGCAACGTCCAGTGTCCAGTCTACACGAAGCGTTCCCCGAAGCGGAATCCGCCGTTGACGGCGATTACCTGCCCGCTGAGGAAGTCGGCGGCGGGCGAGGCCAGGAACCGCGCCACCTGGGCCACATCCTCGGGAGTCCCCCAGCGTTCGCGGAGACTTTCCGCCACGGCCCGCCGCTGCCAGCCCGCGGAGGTCTGGTTTCCCCATTGGGTGCGGATCCACCCCGGAGCGATGCAGTTGACCCGCACGGCCGGGGCCAGCGACTGGGCCAGGCTTCGCGTGAAGGCCATCACGGCCCCCTTGGCGGCGGCGAAGACCTCGGCCGTGGTGCCGGCCATTCCCCGCTCGGCCCCATCCCACCCCATGTTGAGGACCACTCCTCCGCCCGCCTTCTCCATCCGCATTCCCGCGTCACGGGCCAGGCGCATGGTTCCAGCCACGTCGACGGACCAGAGCAGGGCGATCTTTTCCTCGAAGCTCGAGCGAGCCGCGGCGGTAGTGAGGATGTCGGCCCCGGCATTGTTGACCCAGACATCGAACCGCCCCCGCCACTGCCAGCTCCGATCGACCAGGGCGTGGCAGGCGGGCGGGTCTGACAGGTCGGCCGCCGTGGCCACCGCCTCCCCGCCATCGGCACGGATCGTCCCGGCGACCTCTTCGGCTGCCTCGAGGTGGCGGCCGGCGTGGACCACCACAGCCGCCCCGGCCCGCGACAATGCCAGAGCAATGGCCCGGCCGATCCCTCGCGATGCCCCGGTGACCACGGCGGTCTTTCCAGCCAGTTCGCCTCTCGGGGCACTCGGTCGATCGGGCGGAATGGGGAGCGTCACCGTAAGGGGCCCACCAACACACAAGGGGTCCAGGATGCACGGCCGCAAGCCGCAGTGCCACCCCGTGGCGGGGTGGCCGCCCCTTCACGATGTGTTGTAGCCTACCGGTCCGCGCGGGGCAAGGACCGTAGAACAGAAGCCGAAGCTCGCCTTGCTGAACCGCCCCATGTTCCCGTCGGCCCCTTCCGGGAAGGGCGGCAGCCTCACGGTCGCGGTTCGGCTGTCCCTTCCCGCCGAGGCCGAGCGGTCGGTCAGTTGCTGAAGGAGATCCCCCAACTCACACCGGAGCGGGGACGGCGATGCCGGTAGCCGTAGCGGTAATGGGGCGGGTAGTACCAGCGGGGTGGGCCGTAATAGTACTCCTCAACGATCACCGGCCGCGGCGCGGGCTGGTGGATCACCACCGGCTGTTCCTTGGGACGTGAGGTCTGCATGGCCTGAATCACCCGTGTGCTCACCTGCTGTTCTCGCAGCGCGATCAGGTCGTTGCTCGTCAGCGGGGCCACCATGCCGTTGGCTTGGACGTGCGTGACGATGAGCTCTTCCTCCACGCCCGCCCGGCTCATGGCCAGCACGTCGTCGATGGTGACCGCCCCGGCGGCGACGCGGCGGCCGAGATGGGCCTCGATCATCGCCCGGTTCCGCGCCTCGACCTCGTCGAAGCCCTGGCCGATCGTGGCCCCCGTCAGGGCACCCACGCCCGCTCCAATGGCGGCTCCGGCCAGGGGGTTTCCGGAGGACTCGCCAATTAGGGCCCCCACTCCTGCCCCCGAAAGCCCGCCCAGGGCGGCGCCGCGATCGGTATGGGAGTTCATCTGGCAGCCGGTGGCGGCGGCCAGCAACGGCAGCAAGAGAAACCATTGCCGGATGGCGCGGGGGGCGCGGGCCGCGGCACGAAGACTCCGCAAGGGGGAGGAGTGCTTCCACGGCGGCGCGCCGCCCGCGGCGACCCGCCTCGCTCCCCACGTCAAGCTGCCGTGCAGGGGGGGGCCATCCATGCCCATTCGATGCCTCCTGGTTGCATCCCGTACTGGTCCGTATCGGCATAAACCCTTCGCCGCCACCACAAGGGTTGTCGGCGAGGGTGAAGTCCGCGTCGAGCCCCCGGGCGCACCCTGTCGACCCGGTGAGGGATTATCGTCCTCCGCCAAGTCCGAGGTCAAGAGAAGTTGGGGGAGCAGCAGGGCAGGACACAGCGTCGCAGGGTCTAGATCAGCCGGTCGAGCTCGTCGACGAGGCGGCCGAAATGGTCGAGGGCGGCGTCGACCGGCTCCGGCCGCTCCATGTCGACCCCTGCATCCCGCAGCAGATCGAGAGGATCCTTGGCGCAGCCCCCCTTAAGGAAACCCAAGTAGTCGTCCAGTTCCACTTGGCCGCCGCCGGCGACCCGGTCCGCCAGGGCGATGGCCGCGGAGAGGCCGGTGGCGTACTTGTAGACGTAGAAGGCGTGGTAGAAGTGGGGGATGCGGAAACACTCCAGCGAGAGCGCCTCGTCAATGGCGAACCGGGGGCCGAAGTAGGCGTCGAGCAGCTCGCCGTAGACCAGGCGGAAGCGGTCTACGGAGAGCGGTTCGTGCCGCTCGGCGAGATCGTGGATGATCTTCTCGAACTCGGCGAACATCGTCTGGCGGAAGATGGTTGCCCGCATGGCGTCGATCTGGCGGTTGACCAGGTAGGCGCGCTGGCGGTCGTCGTCGGCCCGGTCCATGAGGTGGCGGGCCAGGAGCTGCTCGTTGAAGGTGCTGGCCACCTCGGCCACGAAGATCGTGTACTGGTAGTACTGGTAGGGCTGGTGGCGGGCGGAGTAGTAGGAGTGCATCGAGTGGCCCGCCTCGTGGGCCAGCGTGAAGACGTGGTCGAGGACCTCCTCGCGGTAGTTCATGAGAATGTAGGGATCCCCGTCGAAGGAGCCCGAGCTGAAGGCTCCGCTCCGCTTGCCCCGATTCTCGTAGCGGTCGCACCAACCGCCCTCGAGACCGTTTCGCAAGACGTCGAGATACTCGTCGCCCAACGGGGCAAGCGCTGCGAGCACCGTCTCCACCGCCTCGTCCCAAGGGTGCCTGACGGAAAGGTCCGCAAGGATGGGGACATAGGTGTCGTAGTGGTGGATGTCTTTAAGACCCATCTTCCGTCGGCGGACCTCGTAATAGCGGTGGAGGGCCGGGAGGTGGCGGCGCACGGAATCGATGAGGTTCTCGTAGACGGTGTCCGGGATGCGGTCGGGGAAGAGGGCCGCTGCCAGCGCACTGGGAAAATTCCGGGCGCGCGCGTAGTAGACGTCGCGGTGTACAGAGCCGGCCAGAGCGGCGGCCAACACGTTGCGGTGGCCGTCGTACTGCTCGTAGTGGGTCTCGAAGGCCGCGCGGCGGAGCTCGCGGCGGGGCGACTGGAGGAGTGCCGAGAAACCGGCATGGCTCACCTCGACCCGTTCGCCATGCTCGTTCTCCACGGTGCCGAAGCGGAGGTCGACGTCGTTGAGCCGGGCGAAGACCTGGTTGGCGGTCTGCGCCATTTCGGCCTGCATGGCCAACAGCCGTTCTTCGGAGGGGCTGAGGGTATGCGGCCGCCAGCGGAGAAGCCGCTCGAGGGTGAGGCGGTGCGGGGCCAGCCGCGGGTCGGCCAGGTAGCCTTGCAGCGTCTCTTCGGGAAGCGCGAGCAACTCGGGACGGATGAAGCTCGCCGCCTCACCGGCGCGGGCCGCCGCGCTCTGGTAGCGGGCCAGCATCTCCTGGTAGCGGCCCTCGCCGAGGTCTTCCGAGTGCTTGAGGAAGGCGTACGTCCCCAACCGCTCGCCTACCCGGTCCAGCTCGATGTCCAGCTCGATGCAGGCCAGCAGGGTGGCGGCCCCATCGCCGAGGCGGCCACGGAAGCGGGCGTACTCCTCGAGCCGCGGCTCCCATTCCCGGAAAGCCGCCTCCCATTGTCCGTCGTCGGCAAAAAGGCTCGTCAGGTCCCAGCAGTCGGCCGGGGCGACCTCGGCCCGCATCGGTAGCGCGTTCGCTGGCGTCATACTCCCGGCTCCCTTCACCACTGCATGATCACCGTGCCCCAGGCGAGGCCGGCGCCGAAACCGCTGAAGAGAATCAAGCTCCCGGGGCGGATGCGCCCCTCTTGGTAGGCCTCGTCGAGCGCCAGGGGAATGCTGCCTCCCGAAGTGTTGCCATACCGCTCCAGGTTGTTGACCACCTTATGCGGGGGGATGCCCAGTTCCTTGACGGCCGAGTTGATGATCCGCATGTTCGCCTGGTGAAAGATGACCAGGTCGATATCTTCGAGGCGGCGGCCGGCCACCTCGAGGACCTCGGCGACGGTCTGACGCAACATGCGGATGGCCCACTTGAAGATGGGGCGGCCCTCCATGGTCAGGTAGTGCAGGCCCACGAGGGCGCCGTCGGCGGTGTAGGGGTGGCGGGTGCCGCCCATCCGCCGGCAGAGCAGGTCGGCGCCCGAGCCGTCCGCCCCCACGGCGAAGCCCAACAGGCCCTGACTCTCGCTCCCCGGCGCCAAGAGCACCGCCCCGGCACCGTCGCCGAAGAGAGGATAGGTCTTCTCGTCGGCCGGGTTGACCACGCGCGAGTTGCAATCGGCCCCCACGATCAGCGCCCGCCGGCTGCTCCCGGTGGCCACGAACTGCATCCCCGTGAGCATGGCGAACACGAAGCCCGCACAGGCGGCGTGCAAGTCGAGCGCCGGGCAGGTGATTCCCAGCTTTTCCTGGACCAGGCAGGCCGTCGAGGGAAGGAGCAGATCGGGGGTGAAGGTCCCCACCAGTAACAGGTCGATGTCCCGCGGATCGACGCCCGCATTCTCGATGCACCGCGCGGCCGCTTCGGCGGCCATGTCGCTGGTGTCGGTTCCGGGCAGGGCATGGCGCCGTTCGAGAATCCCTGTCCGCTGCACGATCCATTCGGCGTCGTAGCCGAGGGCGGCCAGGTCCTCGTTGCGGATGACATTCTCGGGAACGGAACTGCCCACGCCGATGGCCTGGACTCCCATGAGCCGTCCCACGCGCGACCGTTTCGCCTGGATTTCGACCTCGCCCGGTCGTGCTTCCCTGGTCATTTGCGCCATGCTGTCGACTCGATCGCGAAGAATGGTAATGGCCATAGAGACCCCTCGGACGGCGCAGCCAGGATCACGCCCCGTCCGGCGGCGAAGCGGCATCGCCCGAATCATGCAACCTTACGGTTTTTCGGCACCATCCACAAGGCCTTGTTGCGCAGGGCGCGGCGCGGCGTCCGGCGCCAGGAGGGCGTACGGCCCGTTGCAGGTAGGGACCGGCGAGGAGCGTTGACCGTCCGTTGCATTGCCGCCTGGCGCTTCGGAAGCGGACTCCCATAACCCCGAGAAGCCGCTTCCACCCCCCAAGACATCGGGGGCGACAAACGACCGCCGTGGCCGTGGAATGGCAGGCGGATAGAATAAAAGGTGGATCGATTGCCACTCCCGGCGAACCGCGGCAAACGAGGCAGTTCCGGTTGTGGCCAGAAAACCCCCTGCCCCGGCAACTGCGGCTAGAACGCTGCCCCCGCCGATCAATGCCAGGGTGCGTCGGCGGGAAACGGGCATGTCGGGCTCCTTTTGGTTCGATTTCGCACCATATTG
>SLBP01000107.1:0-11545 GCA_007126245.1 Planctomycetales bacterium | reverse complement strand
GGAGGCCTATCTGCGGAGCACGTGAACTCCCCGGAACTGCCCCCCCCTGGTCGGCCGATATGCCCTGCCGCAGTGCGGCAATGACATTGCGCATGCCGCGTTCGGGTTTTCGGTTAAGGCTGGACAACTGGCGGTTGCCCTGACCGCAGCGGCCCCCGCCCCGCTTTCACCTCAACGAGGAGAGGGCCGGCGCCGTCGGCGCCGATCCCGGCCTTGCGAGTGCCGCTCGTGCGCAAGTTGTTTTGCCCGGTAGTCCGATCGCGTGTATACTCGGGCCGTTTTCTGCGAGCTAAGGTGCGGTTTTCTTCTGCCAGCTAGGGAAGGAGCGGCTCTCAATGAAGGTACACACGATCGGCGTGATCCTCAACGGCGTTACCGGGCGGATGGGGACGAACCAGCACCTGGAGCGGTCGATCATGGCGATCCGCGCCCAGGGGGGCGTCCGCCTGGGGACCGACGAGACGATCGTCCCCGAGCCGATCCTCGTGGGCCGCAGCCCCGGCAAGCTCAAGAACCTCTGCGACCGCTACGGCCTCGAGAAGTACTCCACCGATCTCGATGCCGTCCTCGGCGACCCCGCCTATTCGGTCTACTTCGACGCCCTGACCACGAATCTCCGCGTGGAGAACGTTCGCAAGGCCATCGCCGCGGGCAAGCACATCTACGTCGAGAAACCGACCGCTACGAACCTGGCCGACGCCATGCTCCTCTACCGCGAGGCGGCGGCTGCCGGGGTGAAGCACGGCGTCGTCCAGGACAAGCTCTGGCTGCCCGGTCTCATGAAGCTGAAGTACCTCATCGACACTGGATTCTTCGGGCGGATGCTGGCCGTCCGCGGGGAGTTCGGCTACTGGGTCTTCGACGGGCTCCGCCAGCCGGCCCAGCGGCCGAGCTGGAACTACCGCAGGGAGGAGGGGGGGAGCATCCTCATCGATATGTTCTGCCACTGGCGGTACGTCATCGACAACCTCTTCGGCGAAATCGACGCCCTCGTGGCCTACGCCGATTCGCACATCCCCCAACGCGGCGACGAGGAAGGACGGCCCTACGCCAGCACCGCCGACGACGCCGCCTACGGCATCTTCCGCCTGACGGACGGGCCGGTCGTCCAGTTCAACTCCTCCTGGTGCACCCGCGTCCGCCGCGACGACCTGCTGACCCTCCACGTGGACGGCACCGACGGCTCGGCGGTCGCCGGCCTGCGGAATTGCTGGATCCAGCCCGACGCCGCCACCCCCAAGCCGGTCTGGAACCCCGACATCGAGCAGCCCATCGACTACTTCGCCGGCTGGCAGGAGATGCCCGACAACCGGGTCTACGACAACGCCTTCAAGGCCGAGTGGGAGCTGTTCCTGATGCACCTGGTCAAGGATGCCCCGTTCCCCTGGGACCTCCGCGAAGGCGCCAAGGGTGTCCAGCTTGCCGAATTGGGGATGAAGAGCTGGCAGGAGCAAAGCTGGGTGCCGCTCGCCGCGCTCGAAGGATGACACGGATTCCGCGGGCCCAACGCATCGAGTTGCGGCGGCAAGCATTCAGCCCCGAGGTGCGGCGGCGGAGCTCAGAGCCGCAGCATGTCGAACAGCGCCCGGGCGATGGCCTGGGGATCGCGGGCGATGGCCAGCACCTGGGCGAGTATCATCGCCGCCGCGACGATGAGGAGGCTGAATCCCCAGCGGTTCCGCGGCACCTCGAAGTCGCTCAGGGCCGAGGCCAACGACTGCTCGAGCCGCCGCCAGCCCATATGGTTCTGGTGCGGTCCGCTGGCCACCAGGGAAACGTTCCGCTGCGCCACCTGTCCCTCGAGGTGGAACTGCACCCCCACGTTCGGGAGGCTCAGGCTGTCGCCGGCCCAGCGGGCGTCGGCGTCGAGCCGCAGGGCCACGTCGGCCAGGATCGGTCGCAGTTCGTCCGGGGTGATGTTGTAGATCACCAGCCGCGGGCGGACGAGCATGACCACCAGGAGCACCAGGAGGGCGTAGAGCGCTACGAGCAGAATCCAGACGTACGCGCCGAAGACGATTGCCGCGGAGCCCGGGAAGAAGAGCTCCACCGGCCCAATAAGGATCAGGCCCGCCAGGGCTACCCCCAGCACCGCCAGATCGCGCACCCCGGAGACTACCAGGGGCCGGCGCGCGAGGTTGATCAGTCCCAGGAGCAGAAAGTAGACCGCCAGCGGTCCAAAGGCCACACAGAGCCGAAACGGGTCCATCACGCGCAGTCCTCATCGCAAACGAAGCTCCCCGCAGGCCGCTGCCCGGGGGCGTACCTGGCCGATTCTCCGGCCTGGCCGGATAGGTTCAGCATATCGGCTCGGCCGCCTCGCGGCCAGCCGCCGGCGGCGTTGGGACGACTATGGCCTCGGTGAAGCCCGACCGGAGCGACCCTCCGCGCCGAAAACGCCGCCCCCTCCTGAGACGTTTCACGCCGCACGGTCAATGTCTCTCGTTCTCGCGAAGGCCGCCGTCGAGGAGCCGAAGGCGGCGGGTGGCGGTGGCCGAGAGGAAGTCGCGGTCGTGGGAGACGATGAGCATCACCTGCGGCAGGGCTACGAGGATCTCGATCAGCCGCGCCGTGAAGTGGTCGTCCAGCCCCGTGGTCGGCTCATCGAGCAAGAGCACCTCGGGCTCCATCGCCAGTACGGTGGCCAGGGCCACGAGCCGCTTCTCGCCCCCCGAAAGCTGGTCGGTGATGCGCCCCTCATAACCGGCCAGGTCGAGCTGTTCGAGGACGTGGGTGACGCGGCGGCGGGCTTCGTCGCGGGGCACGCCGAGATTGAGCGGACCGAAGGCCACGTCTTCCAGGACAGTGGGGCAGAAGAGCTGGTCGTCGGCGTCCTGGAAGAGGAGGCCCGCGCGGCAGCGGACTTCGTGGAAGTCGGCCTCCGTCCACCGCTCGCGGCTGAAGACCACCAGCCGTCCGGCCGCCGGCCGGAGCAGGCCCACGATCAAGTGGAGGAGCGTCGTCTTACCGCTGCCGGTGGGTCCGCTCAGCCCCACCCGTTCGCCCGCCGAGAGCTGCAGCGAGGCGTCACGGAGCACGGGGCGGCCGGACGCATAGGCAAAGGAGACGTCTTCCAGGACGATGAGCGGTTCGGGCATCGACGATCGGCTCGGCGGAAGGTGGTGGGCAAGGCGCCTCTGGCAAATCTGGCACATCCACGCCACCGCGACAAGGCGCCACACCGATCACCGCGCGGCGCGCTGACCGGTGCCGCGGGAAGTGCATGACCGGTTCGGCGAGCGCGGCGGAGACCATGGTGATGCTGATGGCGAAATGCACCAGGCTCAGCGGCAGGTAGTAGGGCTCGAGCGCCGGACCTAGTTGCGGATGCGCCGTCTGCAAAGCCCTCACGAGCAGCGCGATGCCGACCAGAAGCAAATTGCTGACGACGTTACCGAGGACAATCCATCCGGCGCGCAGCTCCCCGGATTCCTTCCGCTTCACGGAATGGCCATTATAACGTCTGGGGCGGTTCGACGCTGGCTGTCGAGCCTCCCAGCCTGCTGGGGCTCCTCGCGGCAGACGGCCCCGCAGCCCGCCTGGCATCCAAAGCCCCCGGCGATTCATCAGGGCCCGGCCGGGAGGAGCTTGCCGGGGTTCAGGACCTGATAGGGATCGAAGGCGGCGCGCAGGCGGTCCATGGCGGCCAGGTCCGGCGGGGCGAACTGCCGCTGCATGAGGCCGATCTTCTCGAGGCCGACGCCGTGCTCGGCGGTGATGCTGCCGCCGGCGCCGATGCAGGCCTCGAGCAGCTCCCGGCCGGCGGCCAGGGCGCGGGAGACCTCGTCGGGATCGCGCTCGTCGAAGAGGAGGATCGGGTGGACGTTGCCGTCGCCGGCATGGGCCACGTTGACGATGCGGATGCCGTGGCGGGTGGCGATCTCGGCGATGCGGCGGAGGATCTCCGGCAGGCGGGTGCGGGGAACCACGCCGTCCTGGATGCAGTAGCTCGGGCTGAGGCGGCCCACGGCGCCCACGGCGAGCTTGCGGCACTTCCAGAGCGTGGCCCGCTCCGCGGCGTCGGCGGCGAGGAGGACCTCGCGCGCCCGGTGGTTGCGGCAGATCTCGGCGATCCGCTGCTGGGCCACATCGAGAGAGACGGCAGGCCCGTCCACCTCGATGACGAGGATCGCCTCCGCATCGAGCGGGAATCCGAAGTGGAAGGCCTCCTCGACGGCGGCGATGATGCCCCGGTCCATGAGCTCCATGGCGGCGGGAATGATACCTTCGCCGATCACGGTGCTCACGGCGGTGGTGGCATCGTCCACCGAGTCGAAGACGGCGCGGAGCGTGCGGCAGTCCTCGGGCGTGGGCGTGAGCCGGAGCCAGGCGCGGGTGACCACGGCCAGCGTCCCCTCGCTGCCGACGAGCGGCCCCACCAGGTCCAGGCCGGTGCCCTCGGCCAACGGCGGCACGGTAAGGACGGACCCGTCGGACAGCACCGCCTCGACTCCCAGCACGTGGTTCAGCGTCACACCGTACTTGAGCGTGTGGGGGCCGCCGGCGTTCGTGGCGATGTTGCCCCCCAGCGTCGAGGCCTGCTGGCTCGAGGGATCGGGGGCGAAGTGGTAGCCGGTGCCCGCCAGGGCGCGGCCGAGCTGGAGGTTCAGGGCGCCCGCCTCCACGAAGGCGTAGCGGTCGCGGAGATTGATCTCCAGGATCCGATTCATGCGGGTCAGCATGAGGACCACTCCGCCGCCGAGCGGGACGCAGCCGCCGGCCAGGCTCGTGCCGGCGCCGCGGGGGACGATGGGAACCTCGTAGCGGCGGCAGAGGCGAACCACCTCGGCCACCTGGGCCGTCGACTCCGGGAAGACGACGGCCTCGGGGAGGTGCTTCTCGATGGTCAGCGCATCGCACTCGTAGGGAACCAGGTCGGAGCGGGCATGGAGAACCTGCTTCGGGCCCAGCGCTCCGCGGAGCTTCTGGATCAGTTCGGCGGTCGCCGCGACGGGCATGGGGGACCTTGGGGTTTGGGGGTTGCAGGTGGTCGGTCGTGCCCATCAAGGGGACATCGCCGGCACCCTGTCGCTTCGCCACCGGCCGCGCCGTGGGGCTCCGACCGGGATCAGCCGGCGCGGATCTGCCGGCTTTCCGCGTCGTAGACCTACCGCTGCGCCGTAACGAAAGCCTTAACGGCCATCAGCGTCGCCACCGCGTGCTGGTAGCCGGCCTCGATCGGGGCGTTGCAGGTGCCGCGGGAACGGATGCGTGGTGCGATGCGGCTACGGCGCGGGTGAGCGGGACGGTGCGCGCCGTCGGCCGACCGTCCTATAATATCCAAATGATGCGGCCCCGCGAAGTCTTCGTCCTCCGCCATGCACCGTTCGTCCCCCTGGGGTCGATCGAAGGGCATCTCGTCGCCGCGGGCGTGCCCTTCCGGCAGATCGAGCTCTTCGCGGCCGTGCCGGAGCGGCTGCCGTTGGCCCGGGCGGCGGGGCTGATCGTGTTGGGCGGTCCCATGAGCGCCTACCAGACCGACGAATACCCCTACCTGCTGACGGTGCTCGACTGGATCCGCGAGGCGGTGCGCATCGAACTGCCTCTCTTGGGCGTCTGCCTGGGGGCACAATTGACGGCCCTGGCCCTGGGGGGACGTGTTTACCCGAACGGTCGGAAGGAGATCGGCTGGTGCGACCTGTCGGTCTTCCCCGCGGCGGAGAAAGACCTGCTGCTGGCCGGTTCGGCGGCGACCGAGACCGTGCTCCAGTGGCACGGCGACACCTTCGAACTGCCGCCTCGGGTAACCCACCTGGCGGCCAGCACCCTGTGCCCGAACCAGGTCTTCCGCGCCGGGCGGCGGGCCTGGGCGGTGCAGTTCCACCTGGAGATGACCCCCGCGCTCCTCGATGCCTGGTTCACCGAGCCGGTATTCGCTGCCGACGTGGCCCGCCTCGACTACGTGGACGCAGAGTCCATCCGCAACGAAGCGCCCCGGCGCTTCCCCGCCATGGAACGCTTCAGCCGGCGAATCCTGGACCGCTTCGTGGCGCTGTGCGGGGAAGCCTGAAGAAATGCCTTGGGGTGAGGCCGCTAGTCGATCCGGGCGCGAAGGTAGCGGGTATTGCCCACGCGGCGGAGCAGGCCCACGCGGTCGAAGTGATCCAGTAGGGGCAGGGCGAACTTCCGCGTGGTCTCGATCAGGTACTTGAACTGCACGCTCTCCAGGCGGCCCTCGCGCTGGATGTAGTCCACCAGCAGTTCCCGGGCCCGCTGCAGTGCATCGCTGTGGAAGAAGATGCCCTCGACGGCGACGAGGCGCTGGTGCTCGGCGAGTAGTCTGAGGAGACGCTCGATCTCGGCGGCGGGGGCAGCGGTCGCCTCGACGAGCTCCTCGACGCTTGGCGGTTGGAAGAGCCGCCGGCGGAAGATCGCTTCGATCTCCGCGAATTGTTGCGCGTCGGCACTCCCGAGAGCGGCCTCGTGGCCGGCGACGGCCAGCCGGCCGGAATGGGCAGCGAGGCGGCCGGACTCGACGAGACGGGCGACGACGGCGTCGCAGAGGTCCTTCTCGAAACCGGCAGCGTCGCGGAGGTCTTCGGGAGTCATGCCGGGGCTCTCCGGAACCCTCTGATGGTGAGCCGAGAGGATCGATTCGAGGCGGGCAGCGACCTCGTCGAAGACCGCGGTATGCACGAAGCGGCCGGCGGGAAGCGGCACGGCGCGGCCGCCCTCGCCGCCGGTGAGAAGGAGCTCGGCCACGCGCGAGTGAGGGAGCTTGACGCGGCGCGCCAGGTCCGCTGCGGTGGCCCATCGGCCGGGGGCGGTGCGGAGGGCATGGGCGACGAAGGCGGGCTCATCGGGAATGGCCGCGGCGCAGCGTGCCAGCTCGTCGAGGATCTCGGGGCGGTTCCGTTTCAGGCGGCGGCCGGCCGCCTCGAGGAGCATCCCTCCGCCTACCGTGCGGACCGGCGAAAACGTTCGCACGATGTACCGATCGCCGGGGCCGGCGACCACGGGCTGCTCGAGGCGGAATTGCACCAGGTGGTCCTCCCCGGGTGCGACGCCGGCGCCGGCCAGCGGATAAATGCGGGCCGAGACCTCGCTGGTGCCGGTGTGGAGCTTCACGGCACCGCCGCTCTTAAGCGCCAGCTTTTCCAACGGCAGGAGGCGGAGCGTTGCCGTGAACCACGCGGCGGGCTCGAAAAATCCGGGAAGGGTGAGCACGTCGCCCCGGCGGACGTCGCGATGCCCCCAGTGGCCTACGTTCACAGCCGCGCACTGGCCGGCGAGGACGCGCTCGGCAGTCAGCCCGTACACCTCGATGCGGCGGACGCGGCCGGCGAGGCCGCGGGGCAGGAGGACCACCTCCTCGCCCACGGCCGCCGCGCCCGCGGCCGGAACCCCTGCGATGACTGTGCCGTAGCCGCGAACGCTGAAGGCGCGGTCCACGGGCAGCCGGAAGACGCCGTCGAGTCGCCGTGGCCGCACGGACTCGACCATCTCCCAAAGGGCGGCCACGAAGGAGTCGAAGCCCTCGCCGGTGACGTTCGAGAGGGGGAGGATGGGGGCTTGAGCGAGGAATGTGCCGCGGACCAGTTCGCCGACTTCGTCGCGGGCCAGGGCCACGTGGTCGGGCTCGACGCGGTCGATCTTCGTCAAGGCCACGACCCCGTGGCGGACGCCGAGGAGGGTGAGGATGTCCAGGTGTTCGCGGGTCTGGGGCATCACGCTGTCGTCGGCCGCCACGACGAGGATCACGGCGTCCACGCCCGCGGCGCCGGCCACCATGGTCTTGATGAAGTGCTCGTGGCCTGGAACGTCGACGACGCCCACCTGCCGCCCGGCAATGGTGCAGGGGGCGAAGCCCAGGTCGATGGACATCCCCCGCTCCTTCTCCTCCTTGAGGCGGTCGGTCTCGCAGCCGGTGAGCATCCGCACCAGGGCGGTCTTGCCGTGGTCGATGTGACCGGCGGTGCCGATGGTGAGGTTGATCGACGCAGGCGGCATGTCAGGCTCCCTATCCGGAAGATCGCTTTTCCGGCTCCTTCCCCCATCCCCGACCTTTGCCCCGCCGGCCGCCGGCTTCCGTTCCCTACCCCCTATAACATACCAGGCTCACCCGCCGGGGCCCTTGGCAGGCGCCGCTTTCGTGGGATAGAATTTCTCGACTGGCTTTGTGGGACGAATCACCCCCCGCGGCCGGCCGCAGTATTCGTGTTGCGCGCGTCCCCCCCCCCCGGAACCCCGACGTGGAGGGAGAATCGGCTGGCCGAAACTGACCGGTTTTTCAAACGAGTCGGCCGCCACCGCGGTCGGCAGGAGCAAGACATGATCGTTACGACCAAGGAGCTCTTCCGTCACGCCTACGGCAAGTATGCCGTGGGGGCGTACAACATCAATAACCTGGAGCAGACCGTGGGGCTGTTCCGCGGCCACCTGGGGAAGGTGAAGTCCAATGAGGAGCCGGTCAACGCGGCGAAGGCCGCCCCGTTCATCCTCCAGATTTCCCGCGGCGCCCGCAGCTACACGGACAAGCGGTTCCTGGAAGCGATGATCCGCACGGCCTCGGAGGTGTTCCCGGAGGCGATTTTCGCCGTCCACCTCGATCACGGCACCGAAGAGGTCTGTTACGACTGCATCGAAAGTGGGTTTTACAGCTCGGTAATGATCGACGCTTCGCACGAGGAATTCGATAAGAACGTCGAGATTACCCGGCGGGTGGTTGACAGGGCCCACGCCAAGGGGGTCGTTGTGGAAGCCGAATTGGGCCAGCTCGGCGGCGTCGAGGAGGACGTCGTCGGCAGCGTCTGCCTGACCGAACCGGATCAGGCGGCCGAATTCGTTGCCCGCAGCGGCTGCGATTCGCTGGCGGTGGCCATCGGCACCTCGCACGGCGCGTACAAGTTCGCCGGCAAGCAGAGCCTGCACTTCGAAGTGCTCGAGAAGCTGCGGGAAGTCCTCCCCGATGGCTATCCCATGGTGATGCACGGTTCGAGCAGCGTGCCGAAGGAGTGGGTCGATCGCATCAACGCGGCGGGCGGCAAGATCAAGGATTCCAGCGGAGTCAACGAGGAGGAGTACATCAAGGCCGCCAAGATGGGCGTCTGCAAGGTGAACATCGACACCGACGGGCGGCTCGTCTGGTGCGCCATCCACCGCGAGTCGTTCCGCGACGACCCGGAGAATTTCGACCTCCGTCCGCCGGGGAAGCTCTTCATGGCCGCGTACGCCGAGTTCATCGCCCACAAGAACGGCAAGCTCGGCTCCGCCGGCCAGTTGGAGGCCGTCCGCCAGACGCTGACCGCACCGGTCTAGCGCGGCGCCAAGTCGGATCGTTTTGCGCCCGTTTCCGGGGCGCGGCTCGGGAACGAGCGTTTGGGGGCCTAAGCCTCGCCCTCCCGCCGGACCGCTCCGTGTGGTGGGGCGATGCTCCTGCCCGGGTGTTAATCTGGTTTCCGCCGAGCCCCGATCGTCGCCGGAATCCCGTTATTGCGAGGCTCTCCATGGACCGATTGTGGATTGCGTCCGCGGTGGCCCTTGCCTTCCTCGCGGCCGTCGCCTCGACGACGGCCCGGGGAGAGGGTGGATACCCGCCCGCTACGGATCGCGAGGCCCGCATCGAGCGCCTCGTCGAGCAGTTGGGCGACCCCGACTACCACCGCCGCGAAGCGGCCCAGGCGAAGCTGCTCGAGTTCGGCGTGGAGGCCTTCGAGGCGCTTTCCGCGGCCGAAATGCACCCCGACCTCGAGGTGGCTCGGCGGGCGGGTTACCTCGTGCATCTGATCCGTGTGGCGTGGGTTGCCGACGACGACCCGCCGGCCGTGCGGCGCGTCATGGAGGGCTACGACGCGGAAGACCGCATCGGACGGATCACGCGGATCGGCAGGTTGGCTTCGCTGCCTCACGGGGAGGGCATCGTGGCCCTGTGCCGCCTGGTCCGCTTCGAGACGTCACCGTATCTCTCCCGACTCGCTGCCGCCGAGGCCCTCCAGCTCCTGGCCACCGACACGGCGGGCCTGTCGCCCCAGGTATCCCGGACGCTGGGGGCCAGCACGCGGCCCGGGGCCGAGTGGTTGCGGACGTTTCTCGCCTTCTCCGACGATCCTCCGGCGACGCTCGAGGCTTGGGAGCAGATCATCGACCAGGAACGGACTCTGCTGGTGCGGGCCCCCACCCAGACAAGCCTGGGGGTCCTGCACGTCCTGCTGCGGCAGCAGTTCGCCTGGCTCCGCGAATTGGAGCGGCGCGACGAGGCGCTCGCCGTGGTCCAGGCCCTGATCGATCTGGAGGAGGGGGATCCCGACCGCTTGTTGGACCTGACCGAATGGCTGATCGATCAGCAGGAATGGGAGGCACTCGCCGCCGTGGTGCAGCGATTCGGCGAGCAGTTCCGCCGCGACCCCTTCTTGACCTACGCCTTGGCCGACGCCTATCAGCGACAGGGAGACGCCGATCGCGCCGAGGCCCTGGCCGCGGAGGCCCTCGCTCTCTACCCGGAGAGCGTGCGGGAGCATGCCTACGTCCACCTCGAAGTGGCCAACGCGCTCCGCCGGCGGGGGCTGTTCCGCTGGGCGGAGAGGGAGTACCGCCACGTGGCCGACTCCCTGCCGCCGGTCAGCAGTGAGGCGCCCTTTTCTTTGGTCCTCCTGAGCGAGATGCTCCACGACCAGGGCGACCACGAGCGGGCGGCGGAGGTCGTGGCCGAGACGCTGGAACGGATGGAGCGGCACAATGCCACCGAGAGCAACGCCTTCCTGCACGACTTCAGTCTCACGGCACGCATGTATTATTTCCGTGCCTGCCACTGGCGGGAGGAGGGCGATTGGGCGCGGCACCGCGAGGTGCTCGAGAAGGCTTTGGCCGCCGATCCCCACGACGTGGAGACCCTGATCGCTCTCTACCGTGTGCCGGACCAGTCCGAGGAGGAACGGAGGCGCGTCCTGGGGCTCATCGAGGAGGCTGCCGCCAGGCTCCGCGCCCGGATCGCGCAGGCGCCCGACGATTCCATCCCCTACAACGAGCTCGCCTGGCTGATCGGCAACACCGAAGGCGACCTGGCCGAGGCCATTCGCCTCTCGAAGCGGTCGTTGGAACTGGCCGGGGAGAGTGCCGCCTACTACGATACCCTCGCGCGGTGTTACTATGCTCGGGGCGACCTCGACGAGGCGCTCCGCTTCCAGGCCCGCGCCGTCGAGCTCGAGCCCCACTCCGGGCCCATCGCCGCGCAGATGGAGCTCATCCGCCGGGCCCACGAGGCCGCCCAGGGAGCCGGCGATTCCGCGGGGCAGTCGGGCGACGAAACCGAACCATCCCTCCCATGACCGCACCCGCCCAGTCCGGCGAACCGACGGTTGCGGCAACGGCCGTGGCGGTCGTCGACCGCCGCCGTTACCACCGCAACATCCTCGCCGCGGCGGCCGTCGTTCTGCTGGTGGCGGTGCTCCTGCACGGAGACGGGATCGGGCCCTTGCGGCTCCCCTGGTTCGACGTGCCGCTGCCGGTCACGTGCAGTTTTCGCAGCGCCACGGGGCTGGACTGCCCGTCCTGCGGTGCGACCCGGGCGCAAACCATGCGCCTGAGACGGTGCGGGCGAAGCTTGCGG
>SLBP01000157.1:0-11561 GCA_007126245.1 Planctomycetales bacterium | reverse complement strand
GCTGATCGCCCGGGGCGAAGCCCGCCTCGGCCGATCTTGCGCTCACGCGGCAGCGAGAGTGGCGGAACTGGCAGACGCGCTGGACTTAGGATCCAGTCCCTACCGGGGTGGGGGTTCGAATCCCCCCTCTCGCATTTCTCGGTGCACTTCGATGCACCGGGCGGCAAAGCGGTGCCATAAGTGACATCCCACGCGGAGCTTGTGGCGCTTGCTCAACCGGCGCTTCGGGCCCCTTTCGGCGCCGTCTTGGTGCAAGCCGGTGCAGCCTGTAAGGCGTGCGGCGCGAGCCGGACGGCACCATTTTCGGCACCTCTGTGGGCACCTTTCTTGGCCCCGCCACGGCCCCATTCCCGACCACAGCGGGCGATCCTTCCGCCTCTCGACCCGCCTTGGCCACCGGGATTGCCGGCTGGGCCTCCACGGCGGTCGCCTAGTCCAGGACGCCGAGCGAGGTATAGATATTCATCGCCAGCTTGATGTCCGAGTGGCGGTGCTTCGGGTCGTCGGCCTCGACGACGGCTTGAAGGCGTGGCGAGACCACTCCAGCCCCCTGTGCATGTCCCCTTTGAGGCCAGGAGATGCTTCCGTAGTATTAACCGTTTTGAAAGTGGCTTATGTTGCCGTCATCCACTCCTCCTCCCGCGGCCGCCTGCCGTGGCGGCAGACAACCCTCGCTGTCACGGCGCATGGCGACCCTCGTCGCGCTCGGACTGCCGGCATTCCTGGCCTGGGGGGCCGGCGCCTCGGCGGCATGCGCTGCTGAGGGAACGCACGCGGCTACCGCCCCCTGGTCGCCCCTGACCCATCGCATGATGGTGCTCGTGCTCCAGTTGGGCGTGGTGCTGTTCATGGCCCGGCTGGGCGGCCTGGTCTTCGAACGCTTTCGCCTTCCGACGGTGCTGGGCGAGTTGTCCGCCGGACTGCTCATCAGCCCGCACCT
The DNA here is from genome assembly GCA_007126245.1 of Planctomycetales bacterium. GTDB lineage: Bacteria > Planctomycetota > Planctomycetia > Pirellulales > Thermoguttaceae > SKOZ01. The sequence continues at coordinate 10,621 of SLBP01000157.1, read as the reverse complement.
GCTGGGCGGCGTGCCGGTCCCAGGATTTCCCGGGGGAGTGTTCTTCGTGCCTTATGATGTCGGCATTGCCGACGTTCCCGTGAGCCCCGAACTGTACGGCATTGGAACTCTGGCGGCCGTGGTCCTGCTCTTCATGGTCGGCCTGGAGACGGACTTCCGACTCTTCCTCCGCTATTCGATGGCCGGAGCGCTGGTGGGTGTCGGCGGCGTCACGTTTTCGTTCCTCGGAGGAACCCTGCTGACCATGGTACTGGCGCCGCCTCTGGTGGGGCACGAACTGCATTTCACGCACCCCGTGTGCCTGATGATGGGCGTCATCTTCACCGCCACCTCGGTGGGAATCTCTTCACGAACCCTTGCCGAGCAGGGCAAGCTCGATACACCCGAGGGCGTCACCATCCTGTCCGGGGCGGTGATCGACGACCTGCTGGGCGTGGTGCTCCTGGCAATCGTATTGGGAATCATCGCTGCCTCCGGTCATCCCGGCCACGGTGTGCAGTGGCCCGTTGTGCTGCGTATCGCATTGCAAGCGATCGCGATTTCCTTGACGGCGACGGTCGTCGGCTTGATGGCGGCGCGCTGGGTGGGCAGTCTGCTGAAACTCTTTCGCCGCCGCGCGGTCATCGCCGTCATGGCGTTGGGCCTGGCACTGATCGTCTCGGGACTGTTCGAAAGGGCGGGGCTCGCCATGGTCGTCGGGGCCTATATCACGGGATTGTCGCTCTCGCGAACCGACCTGCGAAACGTCATCGTGGAGCGGCTGCACGTCTTGCAGGTCATGCTGGTGCCGATCTTTTTCGTGGTTATGGGCATGCTCGTCGACGTTCGCCAACTGCTCAAGCCGCAGGTCGCCGTCCTCGGAGTCGTCTTCTTTGCGGGGGCGTGCCTCACCAAGCTCTTGGGGTGCGGGCTGCCGCCGATGCTTTCCGGTTTCACGGCGCGCGGCGGGTTTCGCATCGGCGCGGGCATGCTGCCCCGCGGCGAGATTGCCCTGTTGATGGCCGGTGCGGGTCTGGCGGCCGGCGTGCTGACCCAGGAGATCCTCGGGATCATCGTGGCGGTAACGCTCCTCTCCGCGGTTGCGGCGCCGCCCCTGATGATCCTGGCCTTCCGGGGCTCGGAGCCGGGGGTGCGCAGGCCGCCGCCGCCGAGCGAAGACCGAGAGATCGTCTTCCGCTTCCCCACGGCGGCCGTGGTCGCCATGCTCGTGGACAAGCTCGTTGCAAGCTTCGAGTCGGAAGGGTTCTACGTGCACCCCATCGACCGCGACGAGGGGCTTTACCAGCTGTGCAAGGACGAGGTGCTGATCGGGTTTCGCGGCAGCGGCAACCAGATCATCTTCACATGCCAGCAGCGCGAGATCGTGTTCGTCCACACGGCCATGATTGAAGTCGTGGCGGCCGTGGAAGAAACGATCCGTGAGCTGCGCAAGCCGCTCGACGCCCGGGAGATCCAGCGGAGCCTGGATACGGCCTACACGGAGGAGGCCGCCGAGTCGTCGGCGCCGGCGTCGTTGCGCGGCGTCGTGCAGGTGAGAACGCTTCGCCCCCGGTTGCGGGCGGACACGCGGGATGGCATCATCGAAGAGTTGCTCGACGTCCTCTGTGCCACAGGGGCGGTCCTCGACCGCGACGCCGCGCTCAAGGCGGTCTTGGCCCGGGAACGAAGCCTCTCCACCGGACAACAATACGGCATCGCCCTGCCCCATGCCCGGACCGATGCGGTCTCCCAGTTGGTCTGCGCCGTGGGACTGAAGCCCGAGGGTGTCGACTTCCGCTCCGTCGACGGCGAGCCGGCGCGCATCATTGTGCTCACCCTCTCGCCGCTGGGCGCCAATGCCCCCTACCTGCAGTTCATCTCCACGATGAGCAAGATCCTCGGCCACCAGGGGCGCGCCGCGCTGCTGGCCTGCGATACGGCCGAGACGATGTACGCCGTGCTGACCGGCGGCCGCAAAGCATGAGCGGGCAACCGCATCGCGCAGGACCCCGGCCCCTTTGCCCCTCGGCTCCGCCCGCTCCGGCGCGGTTTGCCTGCCGGGGACGAAGCGCCGCCGACCGCCCGCATCGCCTGCATGATGCTGCCGCCTCGTCCAACGCCCGAGAAGCGGAAGCATTGCCGGCAAGGCGGACGAGGTCGGCGGCGGGCGGCCAAGCGCTCGCCGTGCACGCCGGCGGCCCGCAGGGAATCGCCGGGCCAAGGCGGTACGCCGGGCGGCTACCGATGGCAAGTGTCTTTCGTGGCCTGCGCTACCAACTCCCGCTCGCGGGCTCGCGCAGCAAAGTCACCGAGGAAAACGATTCCCACCCCATTCCGGTTATGCGCCTCCGTGCCGATTAGCCTGCGGACTTCCTCGTTGTACGGAATCGCGGATCGCGGCTAGCTCGCGGTCCGTGAGGGGGTCGTTGCCCCGCTCCACCCACCGCAGAAACCGGCTCATTTCGCCGTCTCGATTCGGACGCAGCACGAAGTGCCAGTGGTTCGGCATCCACTGAAAAGCGAACTGTCGAACGTCGTACCGCCCGAGACCCTCCGCGACAATCCGCTGGAACGCTGCGTAGTCCGCGTCTTTCCGAAAGATCGCGGCCGGGGCGTTCCCGCGGTTCGGCGCGTGATACAGTCCGCCGGCTTCGTCGGCGCGGGGTGGTCGTGGCATTCGCCCCGCCTGTCATCCACCAAGACGCCCATCAATGAGTCCTGTCCCCTTTGATTGGCGCGCCACCACCTACGACGGGATTTCGTAACCCTTGCGGCTTTCGCGGGCGAGGAAGGCGTTGGCCTGGGCGTCGCCGACGATCTCTCGCTTTACCGGATCCCAGTCGAGTTCCCGTCCCAGCCGCATGGCGATGTTCGCCAGGTGGCAGATCTCGAGCATGCGGTTATGCGACCAGACGTCGGAGATGGGTTGCTTCCGCGACCTCATGCTCTCGATGAAGTTCGCACAGTGGTTCTCGCTGACCGGTCCGCCATACACCTGCTCGATGGCGTCCCCCGGCAGCGGACGGTCTTCCAGATCCTCGACGGGCCTGCCGGTGATCCGGCCCCGGTTGACGAAGAACCGGCCCTCGGTGCCCTCGAAGAGAATGCCGTTGTCGCCATCGCTGGTGATGATCATCTCGATGCCGTTGGGCATGTCGGCCCGGATTTGAAACGTCGTGGCGACGTTGTAACGGTCGTCGACGATCGGGTGACCGTCCTTGTACTCGCACGGCAGCTCGTATTCCAGCGGTACGACTTTGCTGGGCCCCGTGTCGGTGGCGCCAATGGCCCAGCAGGCGATGTCGACGTGATGGGCGCCCCAGTCCGTGGGCTTTCCGCCCGAGTATTCGTGCCAGTTCCGGAAAGAGTAGTGCCCGTTGCTGTAGAGGGGGACGCCGCCGCCGTAGCCGGTGCGCATTTCGGGCAGCGCCCGGTAAGGGACCCGCGGCGCCGGTCCGAGCCAGAAGTCCCAATCGAGTCCTTCGGGAACGGGAGCCACGGGGATGACCGGCGAAGCCTCCATGGCGTCGATGCCGCACGTGATCTTCCTGACGGTGCCGATGCGTCCGAGCTGCACCAGGGCGACGCCTTGCAGGAAGCGATGGTTGTCTTCGGTCCGTTGCTGGGTGCCCACCTGGAAGACGCGCCCGGTCTCCTGGACGGCCTTCTCGATGAGCTTGCCTTCGTCGATGGTGAGCGTCAGCGGTTTCTCGCAATAGACGTCCTTGTCCGCATGCATGGCTTCGATCACGATCTTCGTGTGCCAATGGTCGGGCGTGGCGACCATGACCGCATCGATGTCCTGCCGATCGAGGATTTCGCGATAGTCCTTGTAGGCATCGGGCTTCCTGCCCTGACGGCTCGCCGTCCTCTCCACGAAGGTGCCCAGCACGTTCGCGTCGACGTCGGCCAATGCGGCGAAATCGGCGAACTTGAACGTCTTCTCCGTGATGGCCCAGCCTTGATTGCGAAGGCCGATGGTCGCGAAGACGGGCCGATCGTTCGGCGACTGGTAGCCCAGGGCTCGATGGGCCGAAGGGAGCAGGACGCTTGCGGCCCCTGCGGCAGCCATGCCCTGGAGAAACCGACGACGCGTGGTTTGGCGGAAATGCGACATGGGTTGGAATCCTTGATGAAGCAGACAGGGGTAATGGCCAATGTAAACCGGGTTGTCACCGGCCCATCCAAAGGCCATCAGGGGCCTGACCGGCAGGAAAGAAGGCGACAGGAAATTCGATTCCCCACATAGGTCCTCTAACGATAGAGGGTAGCCAGGAAAAACTGCCAGGTCAAGAAGGGCGAGACCGTGCGGTTGAAGATGCGGTGCTTACTGCACCTGCTCCGGCGGCCGCCCCATGCGACCGGAACGATAGTCCTCGACCGCCTGCCGAATCTCTTCTCGAGTATTCATGACGAACGGTCCCTGTCCCACGACTCGTTCCCCGATCGGCGCGCCGGCGAGCACCAGCAGCCGCGACGGACTCTCCGCATGGAGAAGAACCCGCGTTCCGGCCCGCTCCAGTTCCGCCAGTTCGACCGCCCGGACGGCGCTTTCGTCGATCCGCACGGCACCCGACTGGACGACGATCAACGCCGTGTGTCCTTCCGGGAGATCGAGTTCCAGGTCCCGCGAGTCGGCAAGCTGTACGTCCCAGACATTGATCGGCGTGACGGTTCGGGCCGGCCCGGCGGTCCCCTGAAATTCTCCGGCGATCACCCGCACCGTGCCCGCATCGGCCGCCAGCGGCACGCGCGGAATGCCGGCATCGAGCAGACCCTGGTAACGCGGCGGCGACATCTTCTCGCGGGCAGGCAGGTTGACCCACAGTTGAACCATCTCCAGCGCCCCCCCTTCGCGGGTGAATCGGCCGCTGTGGAATTCCTCGTGAACCACGCCCGAGGCGGCCGTCATCCACTGCACGTCGCCGGGACCGATCGTGCCGCGGCTTCCCGACGAATCCCGATGCTCCAGTTCTCCCTGGTAGACGATCGTCACCGTCTCGAAGCCGCGATGCGGATGCTCCCCTACGCCGCGTTTCGACTCGCCGGGAGCAAACTTGTGCGGTCCGGCGTAGTCGAGCAGCAGAAACGGGTCGAACCGGTTCCCCTCGGCATAGGAGAACAGGCTGCGAACGGGAAACCCGTCGCCCACCCAATGTTGGGGAACGTCGCGAATGATCCGTTGAACGGTTTTCATTACGGGCTCTTGGTGTTGTATCCTGCCCGCGGGGCGGAAGGAGACGTTCGCAGCAGACGCTGCTCGCGCCCGGCGGCCGGCTACGATTCAATTCTAACCGCGGGCGGCATAGCTGGTGATCAGGTTGCGGTAGGCGGGCAGGTGGTTGGAAAAGAGCGCTCCCAACCCCTCGATGTCGTTGCGCCAGTCCCGGTGCAGTTCACAGGCAACGGCGAACCAGGTCATCAGTTGGGCCCCGGCAGCAGCCATCCGCGACCAGGCCGCTTCGCGGGTCGTCATGTTGAACGTTCCCGAGGCATCGGTGACGACGAACACCTCAAACCCCTTTTCCAGAGCCGACAGGGCGGGGAAGGCGACGCAGACCTCCGTGACCACCCCGGCGAGGATCAACTGCTTCTTGCCGGTCTCGGTCACCGCCTTGACGAAGTCTTCGTTGTCCCAGGCGTTGATCTGTCCCGGACGGGCAATGTACGGAGCCTGCGGGAACAGTTCCTTCAGTTCCGGGACGAGCGGTCCGTTGGGCCCCTCCTCGAAACTGGTGGTCAGAATCGTCGGCAGCTTGAAGTACTTCGCAGCATCGGCCAGAGCGAGGACGTTGTTCTTGAAGTCGTCCGGCGAGAAGTCTCCCACGAGGTTGCACAGGCCGGCCTGATGATCGACCAGCAGCACCGCGGCATCGTCCTTGTCGAGTCGGCGATAGGTGAAGGACGTGGACATAAGGAATTCTCCTGAGACTCATGGGAAAACCCGGTTGAGGTGCACCCGAGCAGCCGAGCTGCTCCGCCAGTTGACTTTTATCGCTGTGCCGACGAAAAATCAACCGTTACGTCCATCAGCAGATTCCCCCCAAGGTGGAGTACTCGCTGACGCAGTTGGGACGGGAGCTGAAGCCGGTACTGGAGGCGATGCACGATTGGGGGGAGAAGCTGGAACGCCGCCCCCGTCAACTAGCCAGACGGCGTTGACCCCTACCGGCGATGTCGAGACCACGGGTCGGAGCGGTCTGGCCGCGAATACGAGGCATGGTTGGCATGGCCCTGCGGAAGCTGGTCCGCGACGTATCGCAGCGGCCGTGGAAAGTGGAACGGTCTGGTTGCAGAAAGCTGCCCCATGAGCCATACTGGATTCAGGTCGGGGGGCAACCCCGGCTTAGCCCTCTGCAGGGTCCTGCCCCACCTGCGGAGGGCGTTTTTTTGCGCGGCGTTGCTCCCCAAGCCCCTTCCTGCTTTGCCTCCTACCCCTCCGGCTCGATCCGGAACCGTGCCCGCCAGCCGTTGCCGTGGCGGACGAAGGGGTCGCCCTCGATGCGGAAGTAGGCGGCGAGGTTGCGGGCGAGGGTCTCCCGCCGCTTCTGGCTCTTCTGTTCGGCCGCCGGGCCTTCCTCGCCGAGCAGTCGCCCGATGGGACGAAGAGCACGAATGGGCCCGGCTCGGCGGTCGCCAGCCGGCAGGCGCTCACCACCATCTCGCTCGCCGTGGTGGGGATCGTCAGGTACACCCCGAACCGGTAACCGCCCAGCGGCTCGAAGCAAGACAGCAAGGGATGGCTCGAAGTCGTGGTCCGGCTCCCCAAAAACCGTTGTTGTGACTGGATGGTAAACCCGCCACAAAGGCCGTCACGGTTTTCGGCACCCCCCGAAGAATGACGCACAACGATTTGCCACACAAAGGGTTGCGCGATTTCCCGCAAGGACTTGAGGTCCAGTCCCTCACGGGGCGGGAGGTCGAATTCTCCCTCTCGCACTTTCTTCTCCACGAATTGTCTCTTCTCGATTCCCCGCTGCCGACCGTGCGGCCGATTACCCCTGCCGACCCCAGACCGGGAATGCTGGAGTCTTCGTGCCCCTTGACGGAGGCAGCCGAAAGGGGGAGGATGCTGCGTGTCCCCAATGGGGCGGCCGCGGGAGGGGGCCGTCTCGGCGGGCGGGAATCGTTCCAGCATCCCCACTGGCGCGCGAGGCAGCAGCGATGGCGGAAAAGGCGTACCTGGCGATCGACATGGGGGCCTCCAGCGGGCGGCACGTGGTCGGGCGCTTCGATGGTGCCCGCCTGACGCTCGAAGAGGTCTACCGCTTCGACAACGGACCGGTCGACGTGGCGGGGAGTCTGCAATGGGATTTGCTCGGCCAGTGGTCGCACGTGCTGGCCGGTCTGCGGGCGGCGGCCGAGCGGCTGGGCGGTGCCGCCGAGAGCGTGGGCGTGGACACCTGGGGGGTGGACTTCGGGCTCCTCGGCCGCGGCGATGTCCTTTTGGGCAATCCCTATCATTACCGCGACGGCCGCACCAACGGCATGCCCGATCGGGCCTTCGGCCGCGTCCCCCGGGAGGAGATCTTCCGCCACACCGGCCTGCAATTCATGCAGTTCAACACGCTCTATCAGCTCGTGGCCATGCGCGAGACCGACTCGCCTCTACTGGACGTGGCGGAGCGGTTGCTCATGATGCCCGACCTCTTCCACTGGCTGCTCTGCGGGGCGCAGTGCAACGAGCTGACCGACGCCAGCACCACCCAGTTCTACAACCCCCTCCGGCGCCGTTGGGCCACGGAACTCTTCGAGCGCTTCGATCTGCCCGCAGGCATTCTGGGCGACATCGTGCCGCCGGGGACGAACCTCGGTCCCCTCCGGCCCGGCGTGGCGGAAGCGACGGGCCTGCGCGGCGACGTCGTCCTTCCCGGCACTCACGATACCGCCAGTGCGGTGATGGCCGTTCCCGCCGCCAGCCAGCCGGGCCAGCAGCCGGACTGGTGCTATATCAGCCTGGGGACCTGGGCACTGATGGGCGTCGAGGTCCCCCAGCCGGTGGTCAACGACGAGGTGTCGGCGCTGAACTTCACCAACGAAGGGGGCGTGGGCGACACGACGCGGCTCCTCAAGAACATCACCGGCCTGTGGCTGGTACAGGAGTGCCGCCGCGTCTGGAACCAGGCCGGGCGGGACTGGGGGTGGGAGGACCTCAACCGCCTGACGGCCCGGGCCCCGGGGTTGGTCTCGCTGATCGACCCCGACGCCCCCGACTTCCTGGCCCCCGGCGACATGCCCGAGGCCATCCGGCGGTTCTGCCGCCGCACGGGCCAGGCGGTGCCGGAGGATGAAGGGAGCGTGCTCCGCACGGCCCTGGACAGCGTGGCGTTGAAGTTCCGCCACGTGCTCGGCATGTGCGAGCGGCTCGTGGGGGGACGGATCGAGACGATCCACGTGGTCGGCGGGGGGACGCAGAACCGGCTCCTCTGCCAGGCGGCGGCCGATGCCTGCGGGCGGATCGTCGTCGCCGGCCCAGTGGAGGCCACCGCCATCGGGAATCTCGTCGTGCAGGCCGTGGCGGCGGGCGACGTCGGCTCGATCGCCCAGGCCCGCGAGCTGGTCCGCGCCAGCTTCCCCGTCGAAACCTACCAGCCGGCAGAGACCGCCCGCTGGGACGAAGCCTATGATCGATTCGTCAAACTGCTGTAAACCCGTTATCGGAGGGAGCGCGCCATGATCCGCGTGGGTATCGCCGGCATCGGCTTCATGGGGATGATCCACTACCACGCCTACGAGAAGGTCCGCGGCGCCCGCGTCACGGCCATCTGCGAGACCGACCCCAAGCGCCTGGCGGGGGACTGGCGGGGCATCAAGGGCAACTTCGGGCCGGCGGGCAAGAGAATGGACCTTGGGGGGATCGCCCGCTACGACCAGCTCGACAAGCTGGTCGCCGATCCGAACATCGATCTCATCGACGTCTGCCTCCCCCCCGCGCTGCACGCCGACACCACCGTGGCCGCCCTGACCGCCGGCAAGCACGTCTTCTGCGAGAAGCCCATCGCCCTGACCACCGCCGAGGCCGACCGCATGGTCAAGACGGCCGGCAGGTCGGGTAAGCTCCTCCTGATCGGCCATGTCCTTCCCTTTTTCACCCAGTACCAGCTCGCCTACCGGGCGGCGATGGAGGGGAAATACGGCCGCCTGCTAGGCGGGAACTTCAAGCGGGTCATCTCCGATCCCCTCTGGATCCCCGACTTCTACGACCCGGCCAAGGTCGGCGGGCCGGTGGTCGATCTGCACGTCCACGACGCCCACTTCATCCGCGTCCTCTTCGGCATGCCCGCCGCGGTGCAGTCGGTGGGGCGGATGCGGGGTGAAGTGCCCGAGTACTTCAACACCCAGTTCCTCTTCGAGGACCCCTCGTTGGTGGTTACGGCGACCAGCGGCGTGATCTACCAGCAGGGGAGGCCCTTCACCCACGGCTTCGAGGTGCACTTCGAGAAGGCCACGCTCATCTACGACGATCTGGCCGCCCTGGGTGTCACGCAAGATCCGGCGCGGTCGGTCGCCGTGCTCACCGAGGACGGCAAGGCGACCCGGCCCAAGCTCCGCCTCGGCGACGAACTGGATGCCTTCGCTGCCGAAATCAACGAGGTCGTCGCCGCCGTCCGCACCAATACCCCTTCCACCCTCCTCGACGGCGTTCTGGCCCGCGATGCCCTGGTGCTCTGCCACAAGCAGACCGACTCGATCCGCCGGGGGCGCACCATCAGAATCGGCAGGTAGCCACCCGAATGGACCAGTTGCCGGTGGGGCAAACGCGTTATAGAATCTGGTTTCCTCCTCAATCCTCCCCAAGGGGGAGGCGGCCCGAGGCTACCCGGTTGCGGGCGCCGCTCCCGGTGGGGGACACTCCAATCACTTTTCTCTTTTGCCGGATGGGTGTTCCACTCCGTGAGCTCCACAATCCACTCCCAATGCTACCCGAATGGCCTGGTCCTGGTGGCCGAGCCCATGCCCGCGGTCCAGTCGGCGGCCTTCACCTTCCTGCTGCCGACGGGGAACGTCTTCGATCCCGCCGACCGCAACGGTCTGGCAAACTTCGCCTGCGAACTGGCGCTCCGCGGGGCGGGAGAGCGCGACAACCGCCAGTTCATCCTCGACCTGGACAACCTCGGGCTGGAGCGGAGCGAGACGGTCTCCGACGCGCATACCGCCTTCTGCGGGGCCACGGTGACCGAGAACCTCTCGGAGGCGCTTCGCATCTACGCCGACCTCGTCCGCCGGCCGCACCTGCCCGACGCGCATCTCGAGTCCAGCCGCATGGTGGTTCTCCAAGAACTGCGGGCCGTTGAGGACGAGCCGGCGCAGCGGGTTATGGTCGAGGTCCGCCGCCGGCACTATCCCGACCCCTGGGGCCGCCCTTCCCACGGGGAACGTGAAGCCCTCGAGGTGATCACAGCCGACGAGATCCGCCGCTTCGCGGCCCGCCACTACCAACCGGCGGGCGCGATCCTGGGGGTCGCGGGACGGGTCGACTGGGCGGCGCTTACCGACCTGGTCGGCGCGCTCTTCGGCGACTGGCAGCCCGCTCCGTCGCCGGCCGTGGTCGAGAAGGATTCGGCGGAACGGCAGCGGCATCTCCCCTTCCAAGACAACCAAACCCAGATCGGCCTGGCCTATCCGAGCGTGCCCTACAACG
>SLBP01000065.1:0-31904 GCA_007126245.1 Planctomycetales bacterium | reverse complement strand
TACCAGCATGCCGGCGAGCCGGCAACGGCGGCCTGCAGAGTCTGCCGGAGGCTGATCTGCGAGACCTGCGACTTTCCGCAGAACGACGGCAGCCACCTTTGCAGCCAGTGTATCCCCCTGCGCGGAGGGGAACCGACGGCGGGGCCGTTTGCGGCGTACGCTCCCCCAGGCCGTCCCGGCTGCGAGCAGCACCCCGACGCCTCCACGGTGGCCTACTGCGGCCAGTGCCGGGCAGCGGTTTGCGCGACCTGCGTCTTCACGTTCCCCGGAGGGCTCTGCCTCTGCCCGAAGTGCGCCACCCAAACCAAGATCAAGCTCTCGGGCACCCGGATGTCGCTGGTCGTCTGGTCGCTGGTCATGGCGGGATGGGCGACGCTCGCCACGGTCGTCCTGATGAGCGGCGCGTTGGAGGGGGAGATGCCCGAGGAGGCGGCCGAGCTCGTCGTGGGACTGATGATCCTCGTCCCATGCGTGATCGGCTCCGGACTGGCGGTGGGCAGCCTGGACCGCCGCGAAGGCAACCCGCCCTTGGTGTGGGTGACCGTGGTCTGGAACGGCGTCGTCTGCGGCGCCTGGCTCTTATTGACGGTGATCGGGATCTTTTTGGAATAGCGGCCTCCTTCAGGGAGAACTCCTGACCATGCCGATGATCCGCACGCGCGTCTGGGACATCACCAGCAGCCGCTGCCAGGAGGTCGAGGCCCCGGACGACGTCCCCGTCGCCCGCCTGATGGTGATCCTCGTGGAGCGCATGAACCTGCCGCTGAACAGCCCCGACGGCCAGATCATGAGCTACAAGCTCCACCACAAGCGGACCGGCCAGCAGTTGCTCGACCAGCAGACGCTGGCCGAGGCCGGGGTCCTCTCCGGCGACGACCTGCGCATACAGCCGGAAATCACTGCCGGAACCTGGGAGGAGCCCGCGATGGACGACCGCCGCGCCACCCCCTGGGTGCTCGAGGAGAATCGTGATCGCTTCGAGCGGTTCCGCCGCATTGCCTGGTGGGACCAGGAGCGGCTGGCGCGGGCACGGGTGCTCGTGGTGGGCGCCGGCGCGCTGGGCAACGAGGTCCTCAAGAACCTGGCGCTGCTCGGTGTGGGACGGATCGCCGTGGCCGACATGGACCTGGTCGAGCGCACCAACCTCTGCCGGTCGGTCCTCTTTCGCGAGGGCGACGAGGGGCGGCCCAAAGCCCGCGCGGCCGCCCGCGCCGCGGGCGAGCTGTTTCCCGGCATCGAAGCGCACGCCCTGGTGGCGAACGTGCTCGGCGAAGTGGGGCTGGGATGGTTCCGCTGGGCCGAGGTGGTCGTCGGTGCCCTCGACAACCGCGAGGCCCGCCTCCACGTGAACGCCTGCTGCGCCCAGATGGGCCGTCCCTGGATCGACGGCGGCATCGATGTCCTCAACGGCATCGTCCGCGGCTTCGCCCCGCCCGGGACCGCCTGCTACGAATGCACCCTCGGCGAGGCCGACTGGAAGCTCATCGAGGCGCGGCGCTCCTGCGCGCTGCTGGCGCGGCGTGCCGCGGCCGAGGGGGCCGTCCCCACCACGCCCACCACCGCCTCGGTCGTCGGCGCCATCCAGGCCCAGGAGGTCGTCAAGCGGCTCCACGGGCTCGAGCACCTCTCGGGGTCCGGTTTCGTCTTCGAAGGGCTGACCCACGGCTCCTACGCGGTGCGCTACCCCGTGAGCGACCAGTGCCCCTGGCACGAACCGCCGCCGCCGGTCGAACCGGTGGCCGCCTTCGATTCACAGACTCCCCTTGCGGTGCTCTGGGACTATGCGGCAGCCCGGCTGGGACCGCTCGACGCGCTCGATTTTGCCCGCGAGCTGGTCGCCGAGCTCGCCTGCCCGGTCTGCGGCCGCCGGCGCGGGGTCTTCCGGCCGCTCGCCGCCATCGACGAGGCGATGGCCGTCTGTGCCGACTGCGGGGGGGAGTGTGTACCCGAGCTGCTCCACGGCCTCTCGGCCGGAGCCGAGCGGCTGGCCGTGTCGGCCGGCGCGTTGGGCCTCCCCCCCTGGGACGTCGTGTGGGCTCGCGCCGGCGAACGGGTCCTGGGCATCGAACTGGCCGGCGACCGTCCCGAGTCGGCCGCCTACCTCCCTGCGGCGCCCGCCGAGCACGAGGAGCTGCCGACGTGAGCCGAAACCGCAGACGAAAACCTTCGTCTCGCTCGTCCGCGCCCCCCCGGCGAGCCGCCGAAACCGCAGCGGGCGCAACGCCTGCCGAGCCAGCCGCCCGCCGCGAGTTCCCCCACCCGGGGCCGATCGACGAGCCGGTCCGCATCGCCCTCTCCGCCGCGGCCCGCGAGGCGATGACCGCCCACGCCCGCGAGTCGCTCGACGCCGAGGTCTGCGGCGTGCTGGTCGGCGAGCTCTGCGAAGACGCCGAGGGGACCTGGGTCTCCGCCCGCGCCGCCGTCCGCGGCACCTCGACCCGCCGCGGCGGGACCCACGTCACGTACACCCAGGAGACCTGGCGGCAGATCCACGAAACGATCGACCGCGACTACCCCGACCTGAAGATCGTCGGCTGGTATCACAGTCACCCCGGCTTCGGCGTAACCTTTTCCGACATGGACCGCTTCATTCAGGAGAACTTCTTTTCCGCGCCGGGGCAGTTCGCCCTGGTGATGGACCCGATCGGCGGCGAGGAGGCGGTGTGCGTGAACGGTTCGGCGGGCATCGTTCACGTGGGCCGCATCTGGGTCGACGGCCGGCCCCTGGCCTGCCGCCTGCCCGCCCGGGACGATGAAGAGGAAGCGACCGAAGCGAGCGGGCCGCGCGGTGCCGATGCCCCCGCGGCCGCGACGGGGGCGGTGGTCCGCAGGCTCGATGCCCTCGAGCAGCGCCTGCAGCAGGTGCTCCAGGCCCTGGATGAAGAACGCAGCAGCCGCCACACCATACGGCTCGCCGTGGGCATGCTGGCGGCCGTGGCGCTGCTGATCTGGATCGGCTTCACCCTCCTGGAAGGGCTCTGGGCGCCGCCGCGGCCGCCCGAGCGCGTCCACTGGTTCGAGGTCCCCGTATCGATCGAAGGCGAAGAGGCGATACTGGGAGTCGAGATCGTCAAGTGGCAGCTCCCGGAGCGCCTCCAGGAGGCGTACCGGCAGGCGATCATCGAGCAGTTCGTCGAAGGCGTGCGCCGCCGACAGGAAGCCGAGCGGGAGGCCGCCGAGGCCGAAGCGGCCGAACCGCCGCGTGCGCCCCCGCAGGAGAACCCCCCATGAACTACCCGTCCACGCCCGAGCCGGGCGACCGCGGCGTGATCCGCATCACCGCCGAGGACCTCGCCTCGCCCCACGTCGACGACCTCCTCAAGCGGCAGGCGAGCCTCCGCGGCGAGGGCGGCATCGCCGCCAGCCGGCGGCGGAAGTGGTACTACCAGAACTGGTTCGTGTTCACCATTGCCGGCAGCCTCGGGGCCATCGCCGCCTGGGGGCTGTTCGAGCCGAGCTTCCACGACTTCAACTACGTCCAGGGGCGCGTCGAGCGATGGGAGATGTACTCCGCGCCGCGCGCGGAGATCGACGTCGGCCGCGGGCAATCCCTCGAGCTCTTCGCCGATTCCCACCTCTACGGCGAGTTGTGGATCGGCGGCAAGCGCATCTACCTCACGGAATCCACCCGCCCGGTCGCCGGCAGCGAGCCGCTCGACCTCGACCATCGCGACGAAGGCGAAGAGCTCGGCGAGGTCGGCGTCTACGTCCTCCCGATCAATGTCCCTCCCGCACCGCGCGTTCTTGGCGGTGAGAGCGACCTTCCTTCCCTGGCGGTCTTCGTCAATGCGCAGCCTCCGGCGGGGAAGCCGACCACGGCCTCACTCCGCGATGCCCAGCGACGGAACCAGCTCATGGGGTTGCTCCTGTTTCCGATGGTGGCGGCAGCAGTGGGAATCTTCATTGCCGCGGCCGACGGCGCCGTCTGCCGCTTGTGGCAGCGGGCGCTCCTGGCCGGCGCCGTGGGGCTGCTCGTGGGCCTGATCGGCGGCCTGGTGGCTTCTGTGCTGGCGAACATCGTCTATACCCCCCTCACGCTCCTGGCCAGCCGCCAGGCGGGTGCGGGGGGGCTCGGCACATTGGGGTTCCTCATCCAGGTTTCCGGCCGCGGGCTGGCCTGGGGAATTGCCGGCATGGCGATGGGCCTCGGCCAGGGGATCGCCCTCCGCTCGAGCCGCCTCCTCCTCTATGGCTTCCTCGGCGGCACGCTCGGGGGCCTGCTGGGCGGGCTCCTCTTCGATCCGATCGACATGATCCTCCTGGGCGGCGAGAGTCCCAGCGGCCACGTAAGCCGCATGGTCGGCCTCGCCGCCATCGGTGCCGCCGTGGGGGCCATGATCGGCATCGTCGAGCTCTTGGCCCGCGACGCCTGGCTGCACATGACCCGCGGCCCCCTGGCAGGGAAAGAGTTCCTCGTCTTCAAGGACCTCATGGCGCTGGGGGCCTCGCCGCGGTCGGACATCTACCTGTTCAACGACGATCTGGTGGCCGCCCACCATGCCGTCATCCGCGCCGCGGCCGACCAGTACGAGATCGAGGCCGCCGACCCCGTGCATCCCCTGCTGGTCAACGAGCGCCCCGTCCAGCGGACCCGCCTCCGCCACGGCGACCAGATCACCCTCGGCCAGACCGTCTTCACCTTCCACCGGCGACGCACGGAGTGAGCAATGGCATCCTCCGGAGGAACCCGGCCGGGGCGGCTCGTTACCGCCTGCCCCCACTGCGGGAAGCGGTTCGCGGTGGGGGCCGCCTTCGTCGGCCGCCAGGCCCGCTGCCTGGGATGCGGGGAGCCCTTCGCCGTGCAGCCGGCAGCTCCCCCGCCGGCCGCCAAGACGGTGGCCCGCCGCAAGGACACGCCGACGTGCGGCATCTGCCAGTGCCCCGTGGCCGCCGGCGAGCCGCTCCGCGGCTGCCCCCAGTGCCGCGCCCCCTACCACGCCGAATGCTGGGACTACAACCAGGGCTGCGCCCTCTACGGCTGCCCCCAGGCGCCGCCGACCGAGGGACTCACGGCGCTGGAGATCCCCCCCTCCCACTGGGGGCGCGAGGAGAAGCGCTGCCCCCACTGCGGCAACCAGATCAACGCCGCCGCCGTCCGCTGCCGCACCTGCGGGGCGACCTTCTCGTCGGCGGCGCCCCAGCACGCTGCCGATTACCACGTCCAGCGGCAGATCGAAGCCGAGCTCCCCCGGCTCCGCACTGCCGCCATCTGGCTGCTCACCTTCAGCCTCATCCCCTGCACGGCGCCGCTGGCGGGCGTGGTCGGCCTCCTCTGGTACCTCTTCCAGCGGCCGGCGATCCACCGCCTGCCGCCCGTCTTCACCGCCCTCTGGATGATCGCCTTGGGAGCGGCCGCCGTGCAGACCGTCTTGCTGGCCTTTCTCGGCCTGGTGGCCCGCCTGGCGGGATACTGAACCAAGGGAGTCTCCGATGAATCCACGAATCCGCCGCCTCCAGTCGGACTTCGCCAAGATGCGGACCGTCTTCGCCCGCCACCCCTTCATCGGCATCGTGGCGGCCGAGGGGACTCCCCCGGAAAGATACCTCGTCGAGTTCCGCGTCCTGGGACTCGTTCCCGCCGAGGACGGCGCCTTCCGGCCGGCGCGGCAGCACCGCGCTGAGGTCTTCCTCACGCTCGACTATCCCCGCCGTCCACCCCTGTGCCGCATGATCACGCCCCTCTTCCATCCCAACGTCGACCCGCAGAAGATCTGCATCGGCGACCACTGGAGCGCCGGCCAGACGCTGCCGCAACTGGTCGTCCGCATCGCCGAAATGATCTCTTTCCAGAGCTACAACGTCAAAAGCCCCCTGAATGCCCAAGCGGCCGCCTGGGCCGAGGAGCACGTCGACCGGCTCCCGCTGGAGAAACGCGACCTGGGCGCCGGGCTCTAGCACTTTTCCGCAGGGCCGCAGCGAGTCAGCGCTCCGCAGCGGACGCTCGGTCGTCCTCCTCCGGTCCCTGGGCCTCTCCCTCGCCCCGCAACTCGGCCAGCGTGGCGGCAAGCCGGCGGGGATCGTCGGTGAAAAAGGAGACCGGCCGATGGACAAGGAGGGGGACGACGGCCTCGCGGGCCCCGGTCCACTCGTTCAGGTGCAGCCGGGCGCCGCTGCGGCGGACGCGGTCGGCCAGGGTGGGATCGTCCTCCAGCCACGACGGCCAGAGGCGGATCGTCTCCACACCGGCCGCAGCGAAGTCCTCGATGGCGTCCGCGCGGGGGATCAGGCCCATCTGCGGAGACTTCGGCAGCAAACGCCGGAAGAGTTCCACTTGCTCCAGGCTGCGAACGCCGACCACCGTCCGCTCCGCATCGCCGTACCTGCGGACCGTGCGGGCGATCCGTTCCGCATAGACCCCGCCCTCCTCCTTAAGGTCGAGCACCACGTCGACCTCACCCCGGCAGGCCGCCAGCGCCTCGGCCAATGTGGGTGCCCGTTCTCCGGCATACTGCGGGTCGAACCAACTCCCCGCATCGAGCTGCCGCAGTGCCTCGAGCGTCATCTCTCCGACCGCTCCCCGGCCGTCGGTGGTGCGGTCCACCGTGGCGTCGTGGAGCAGCACGAGATGCCCGTCGCGCGTGGTGCGGATGTCAATCTCCACGCCCGTCGCCTCCACCTCGATGGCCCGCTCGATGGCGGCCATCGTGTTCTCGGGGCGCTCGGCGCTCGCGCCGCGGTGGGCGATGATCTCCTCCACGCCGCGGGCCGCCTCGGCCAGCTCGCCGGCGGCCGCAGCGTGCGCGAGGACGAGGCCGCCGGCCAGCAAAGCGAACGAGACCAGTCGCGTGCGGAACACGGTGCGTTCTCCTTTCTCGGCTTATCGTCTGATTATCGTCTGATCGCTGTCCTCTCACGGCAGCTCGACGAGCCCCTCGATGGCCCTGGCCAGCCGGGCGCGGACCTCGTAGAGCTGTGCGGGATCGGGAAGGATGCGGCTCGAGTAGCGGCCGCCGGGGTTGGGGATGGAGACCAACTCGGCCGCCGCCTCCAGGGCCGCCTCGGCCTCGGCCGTGTCGCGCCCCGCCGCCCGCCCCTCGTCGGTCAGGCGGCGGAGCAGAACGAGGTACTCGTAGTCCTCCACTCCCTCGCGGGCCTGCTCGAAGCGGATCGACGTGACCGGCCCGTCGTGGCCGATCGGTCCGCCGGGGTAGAGCAGGTAGCCGTCCCCGTTCGGATAGCGGACCCAGTAGGAACGGTCGGGCTCGTCCGACTGGTGGATGTAGGAGTGCCAGCCGAAGCGGTAGGGGTCGTACGTCAGCCAGGTGATGCCCCAGAACTCGTAGGCCTCGACGTCGTATTGGAAGCAGTAATGGGGCAGGAGCCGCTCGACGGCCGCGTACGGGGTGTCGAGGCACATCTGGCCGTCGGTGGTGAACCAGAGCCGGTCGCCCGCCGCGCGGAGCCGCTCCATCGTCTCCACCGGCACGCGGCCGTCGTGACCGATGCCCCAGACGTTGAGGTAGCCGTCCCAGTCCGGCACGTGCCGCCAGGTGCTGGCGTAGATGGGGATGGCGGGGTCGACTTCCTGGATCATCGCGATGAGGGCCTTCATCTGCTCGCGGATGTGCTCGTGGTGGTCGAAGGGCTCGTCGGAGATGTAGAGCACGATCCGCTCCTGCCAGCCCTGCTCCCGCAGGTGGTCCCAGAAGAGCCGCAGCATCTCCTGGTAGACCCGCCGGTACTCCGGCCGCAACCGGCCGGGCTCGTCGGTCTCGTAGGGCCGCTCGCCGAGGATCGTCCGCGGCGGAAGCCCCCACCCGAAGAGATAGAAGTCCCAGGGGGTATAGGCCACCGGCAGCCCGAAGTCGTCGAAATGGCGGCGGGCGGCGCGGTCGAACTCGGTGAAGTCGGCCACCACGCGGTCCCCCTCGCGCCGGAACCGCGGCCCGGGGCGGATGACGTCGGGAGAGAGGCGATTAGCCGCCATCAGCTCCGCGACCTCGTCGTAGAGCTCCCCGAGCGGCTTCTCCCAGAGCGCGGCGCCGGGACCGAGGCGCACGTCGTAGATCGCTGCCAGCGATGGGCTTTCCGGCAGCGCAAAGTCCCAGACGCGCAGGTCGAAGGGGACCTCGGCCACCGTCGCACCTTCCGCCACCAACCGCACCGCGCCCGCGTAGTCGCCCGCGGGCGCATCCTCGCCCACACGCACGGTAATCCATACCGCCTTCGTGCTGTCGGCCGCCAGGTCGAGCGCGGCCCGCGGCAGCAGGGGATCGGGCCAGAGCCCGGGCCAGCCCTCGGAGGCGAAGCGGGCCGTGGGCCGCAGGCGGTGCCAGCCGGGCGCCTGCGACTGGTAGTAGCTCGTCGGGTAGTCGATGGGAACGTAGCCCACGACACGGACTTCGACATCCTCGATCGTCGCCCCGCCGGGCCCGGCGGGCGGATCGACCTCGACGCGGACGTCCCCGATCGCCCGCCCGCTGCGGAGGGCCAGTTGCACCGGCTCCGCCTCGTTGCGCGCCGCGGCGATCCGCGCCGGCCCGGCCTCGCGCGGAGCCGGGGTATCGGGGAAGACCTTCTCGACGGCGGGCACCTGCCAGACGGCCAGGGCCTCCGGTTCCATCGGCCGCCCCTCGAACCGGGCCAGCCTCCCCGGCAGCACCTCGGCCACCACGGCGGCATCGTGCCAGAGGGTGCCCGTCCCTTCCATCGTCAGGTGGAGGTCGAGTTGGGAAGCGTCGTCGGGCATGGTGAGCAGGCCGGCCATGAGAGTCCAGTCGGCGGTGCCCCGCAGCGGTTCGCCCACCGAGGCGAAGCCGCCGTGCTGCGAGAACTCGCCCTCGGCCGTCCGCAGGTGGGCGTGCAGCACGACGCCGTGCTCGTCCACGTTGCGGCACTTAACCCACGCGGCCACCAGATACGTCCGGCCGGGCTCGACCTCGACGGTCTGCCGCCAGCCCCGCCAGGCCGCCCTGGCCCCGGCCGGGACGTGGAGCATGGCGCAGCGGTCGCCCCGCTTGCCCGGCGTGTCGAAGCCGTAGGTCACCTCGCCCGCGGTCCCCGGCGGGCCCGAGTCCGTCCATCCCGCGGGCACATCCTCGCCTTCTTCGAAGTCGGGGTTGGTCAGCCGATTGCGTTCCGCCAAGGGCAGCTCGGCCTCGACCTCCGCGGCTTCGACCGCCGGGGATTCCTCGCCCAGGTAGACGGAGAACGTCTGCGCCGTGCGCGGCGCCAGGTCGTGGGTCACCAGGAGCGTCTCGCCGTAGACCGCGTGGGGAAGGGGCTGGCCTGCGGCGGTCACCACCATGCTGGCCGGGTCGAGACGGCCGCGCATGCGGTTCTCCAGGAGGCGGAAGTCGAACGCCAAGAGCCCGCCGGCGACCGGCTGCGAGGAGAAGTTCATCGCCCGCACCACCGCCCGCTGGTCCCGCCGCACGCCGGATTCGGCGGCATCGTCGAACCAGTCCGCCTCGGCGCCCAGCTCGGCAAGCGGCATCGTCTCCGGGGGGAAAACGTCGATTTCGACCGTCCCGGGCGCTTCGAGGCACTCGAGGCTCACGTTGTCGAACCACGCCGTGCCGGTGCCGCGGAGCACCGTGCCCACGGTGGCGCGGTTGGCTCCCTCGGGCACGGTGAACTCGGCCTCGACGCGCCGCCAGTCGAACGTCCCTTCGCCCGCCGTGAGCATCCGGGAGTCGAGCATGGAATTCCGCTCGTGGCCCAGGTGGATGTACCAGCCCGCAAACCCCTCGACGCCCTCGCCCCGCACCCATCCCGTCATGCGGTAGCGGGCGCCGGCAACGACGTGGATGTCGCGCTGGCGCGTGGCGATCCAGCTCGGCTCGGCCCCGCGATCGACCTCGGTCTTCAGGCACCACTGGCCCGACTGGGCGTCTTCGCGAACCCAGGCCAACCGGTGCTCGGCGGTCATGGTGTCGTGCTGCCAACCCTCGGGGGTACCCTCCCGGCCGTGCTCGAGGTCGCCGTTGACCAGCCCCGGGCGCGTGGTGAGGGCGTCGGGCAGCACCCAGGCTGCGGGATTGTCGAAGTAGACGAAATAGGTCGCCTCGCCGCCCGGGGCGCACTCGGCCGGGATGACCAGCGTGCCGCCCGCGGGGATCGAGCCCTCATCGAGCAATCCCCCGTCGGGGCCGTAGAGGGCGTGACGCATCTCGATGCCCTCGGCGTTGCAGACGCGGATCGACTCCGCCCGCTTGCCCGCCAGCTCCGCCTCGCCGGCCCCTTCGCCGACCGGCACGGCCACCGGCTCGCCGAGCAGCTCCGTCTCCCGCCCATTGCGCACTTCGACACGCAACCGGCCCGCCCACCAGCCCCCGCCGTCGAGATCGAGCGGGTGATGCCAGTCGGCCGCAGCCGGCGAGGCCAGGAGGCCCACCAGGCAGAGGAGGCGGATCGAGAGAGGAAAGCGGGACATTTCTGGCTTCATCGTGCGACTGCCTCGCGGGGAACGAACGTTGCCGGACTTGATGGGAAACTTCGCGTTTCTCGGTGACTGCCGAGCCGTAACCGTTCACGGGCCGGCCGGGGACTGGTCCATTTTTCGGCCAATAGACCCGGTCTTTAGCGACCGCCGATGCCCGAAAAATGGCCCCGTCCCCTTACCCTGCCGCGGCGCACCGGGCGAAGGGGACAGTCCCATTTTCGCGGCCGAATAGCGCCGTCCACCAGGAATACTCTCTATGGCCGCGAAAATCGGGACGGTCCCCCGTGAACGGTTACGTCGAGCCTCCCCTTTCATTCCCTACCAGCCTACTCGTCCCACCGCCGACATGCCACTCCCGAGATCCGCACACCACCCACGACCGGCCTGGCACAGCCCTCGCGTCTCCGCGCGAGTCGATTGGGAAAGAAGGAAGCGAAAGGAGGGCCTGGCCGGGCCTGCCGACCCCACTCCGCAAAGACGGACCGGCTGAACCTCACCCACCCCCAAAGGACCGTCCGAACGAGCCTGCCATTTCGGGGGTGCATTCCCGCAGCGAGCCGGTTGGCCGGGTGGCGCGGCCTCCTGGCTTGCATTTCGGGGGCCGGTCCGTATATTGGGAATTGGTGGCGACGCGGCGGTTGGCGTCGGCGCGATGCGGCAGTAACTCAGTTGGTAGAGTATCGGCTTCCCAAGCCGATTGTCGAGGGTTCGAGTCCCTTCTGCCGCTCTCCCCAAGGCCCGTTGTCAGAGAGTGACAGCGGGCCTTTTTCGTTGCCAGAACAAGGGTTTACGGCAATCGGCCCCTCTTGCCGTTGTCCAGAGTTTTCGGGGGCCGAATTGCCAGAAGGGGCCACAGATTGACCCCTGCGGCCGACAGCAGGGGGGCGCAGAAGGGGGGGCGCGCAGGGGGCGCAAATCCGGCTTGGCCCTCCGTCCCCGTCGCCCGCCCCTCGACGGCTTCGGCGGCAGCTCCCAGAGCCGGCAGGGCCTCGACGGCCCCCGCCACGTCGAGAAGGCGGGGGTCGGTGTAGACGCCCATCGTCAGCTTGAGGTCGGAATGCCGCATGGCGGCTTGAGCGACCCGGGCGGCCACTCCGGCAGCCGACAGCCAGGTTGCGAAGGTCGTTCGCAAGGCGTGAAAGTCGAGAGAACGGCCCCGGTCGTCCACCTTCGGAATCCCGGCGGCCTGCAAGTCGAGGTCCAACGCCCGGCGGTCCGAAGCCTCATCGGCCCGCGGCAGCCGGCCCATGGGATCTCCCACCAGCCGGCCATCAGCCATCCCAAAATCTCGCCAGGCAGACTTCCCCCACCACCACCCGCGGCTTGCCGTCCTCTCCGTCCACCACCGGGGCCTGTTTCGCCCGTCCCTTGCCGTCCGTCCACCGGGCCACCCGCCGGCCCCGGACAGCCACCACGTCGGCACCGTCCGGCAGTGGTCATGTCTTGAGGAATACCCGTCCCACCGGTCCACCTCCCGTCAGGTTTTCGGTTTCCGCCTTCGCTTCGTTTGGTTCGAGGTCCCCGCCGTCCCGCCGGCCTTCGGCACCAGTTCAAGCCCGAAGTAGACAGCCAGCTTCTCGGCCGATTCGAGCCGCAACGTTCCGTCGAGCCAGAATCGGGACAGGGCCGACTTGGATACCCCCGTCCGCTTGGCAATCGCGTAGTTCGACAGTCCGCTTTCCTCGATGGCGGCCCGCAAGGCTCCGGCAATCGGTTGTGTGGTCATTCGTCCCATGGTCCCATGTTCGGGACTGCCTCCGGCTTTGTCAACCCTTCCGCTTCGGCCGCCTCCGTGCCTTCACTCCGCAACGATCATGGCGCCTGCGCCTTCCCAGAGACCAGCCGAGCGCGCCTCGGCGGCCACCCGCCTACCGCTCGGCGAACGAGTCCCATGCCCCGATGACCGGTGGATCAACATTCCCTGAGAACGCCCCGGTTTGGCGGTTGATTATGGCCACCGGGCAGAGGATAGTGTACCCGATCGGCCGGTGAATCTCGCCGCGGCCGCGGAACCATGGCCGGGCGGCTGAGGCGGGGGACTCGATTTCGTTTGCAGGAGGTCACGGGATGAGACGAAGCAAGGCAGGAATCAGCCGCCGCCGTTTTCTGGCGGGTTCGGCGGCGGCGGGCGCGGCGGCGACCGTCGTTCCCCGCCACGTCCTCGGGCGAGGCCGGACGCCTCCCAGCGAGTCGTTGGGTGGTGCCCTCATCGGCTGCGGAGCGCGGGGGGAGGGCACGTTTCGCGATATGGGCCCCGACATCCGCATGCTCGCCCAGTGCGACGTCCGCTTCGCCGATCGTGCCGATAACGAGACCTACTATACCGACTACCGCCGCGTGATGGAGCGGACGGACGTCGACGTGGTGGCCATCGCCACGCCTCCGGGCTGGCACGCGCTGATTTCCGTGGCGGCCATGGAGGCCGGTAAGGACGTCTTCTGCGAGAAGCCGGCCACCCGCTTCATCGGGGAAGGCCGTGCCATGGTTGAAGCCGAGCACCGCTACCAGCGGGTCTTTCAAATCTGCACTTTCGGCCGCTTCCGTGCCAACCGCCGCATCCGCAAGCTTATGGCCAGCGGGCTGCTCGAGGAGTGCCCGGCAGTGGTCGTCCAGCGCGGCGGCTTCAAGGTAGCCCAGCACTCCGGGCGGGTGCGCTACGAAATCGACTCCGTCCCGGAATGGCTCGATTGGGACATGTACTGCGGCCCGGCCCTCCAGCGGCCCTTCCACCACCACCGCTTCGGCGGATACCACCGCAACTATTGGGACTACGACGGCGGCGGCCTGGCCGACATGGCCCAACACTACCTGGACGGCTTCAATTACGAGTACGCCAAGGATTTCACCAGCCCGGTGGAGGTCGAGGCCTTCGCCCCACCGGCCCATCCCGAGGCATGCGGGATGTGGGGATGGGTCGAGCTCCGTTATGCGGACGGGCTCACGCTGGTGCTCGAGAGCGACGAATGGGGCGGCCGCACGGAGCACGATGACGGCCAAGGTGACGTTGGGGGACAGGTGCTCGATTGGGTCGGGCGCCGGGTGCTGGGAAGCGAAGAGTGGGGCCGCCTCTCAGGCCGCCGCCAGCCGCGGGACGTGAGCGAAGCGGACCTCGACGAAGCGGGGCGCCGCCGCCTCGCCGAACTTCCCGATCCCGAGCCGCTGCTCTCGTTCCTCGAGGCCGTCCGCACCCGCCAGCAGGCCGGCGGCCACGCCGAGGCGGCCCACCGCACGGCAACCCTGTTCCACCTGGCCAACGTGGCCATCCGCACGGGGCGGAAGCTCCGCTACGACCCGGAGAAGGAGGTGATCGTCGGCGACGAAGAGGCCAACCGCCTCGTCCACCAGCCCATGCGGGCGCCGTGGCGGGTGTAGGCGCCTGCGGCGCGGGGGGGACCCGAACCGAACGCGAGCCGCCGGCGCGTTTCCTCCCAACATCGGACTCGCCTTCGATGCGGCGGCTGGGAGGTCTGGGGGAATCGGGAAAAATAGGATGCCTTGCGGGGGTTTGCCGGCAGGGAGAGTATTGCTGATCGATTCTCGCGCAGCAATCGATCCAACCCCTATGGCCGCGACGTTCCGCACATGCTGCGCGCTCTTGGTGACCGTCATCGTGTTGCCGGGCACCCTGGTCGACGCCGTTCTCGCGCAATCGCGCGTGGGACCGGTCCTGCTGCCCGAGCAGCGCTGCATCGTCACGGGCCACGCCATTCCGGGCCCCCGGGACCCGAGGGCCGTGCGCTCCGAGGCACCGATCCCCGTTCGCCTGCCCGACGCGCCCGAAGCGGCGCGCCCGCAACGCCTGCTGTCCCTGGAGGAGGCGATCTTCATTGCCGTTCAGAACTGCGAGGTGGTGCGGGTTGCCTCGGGCGACGGCGCCATTTCGACGGGGCGCACGATCTACGATCCGGCCATCGTGAACACGCTGGTGGATCGGGCCCGCAGCCGGTTCGATCCGGCGCTGAGCGTGGACAATACCTTCCTGCATGAAGACCAGCCGGGCGTCGTCGGCACCGGCACGCCCCCGTTCGCTCGATTCACCGATAACCCGATCGACAGCTATCAATTCACGACGGGCGTGACGAAGCCGACGCTCGTGGGCGGGTTCGCCGGCCTTCATGTCAACGCCAACCCCTCGCGGAGCCCCGACCCGACCTGGCCGCTCTCGCCCCACGCGCCTTCGTCGCTGGAGTTTTCCTACAGTCAGCCGTTGCTCAGGGACGCGGGGAGGGGCCCCAATCTCGCTCTGATCACAATCCGCGTGTACGAGACGGAGCAGTCGTTCTACGATTTCAAGGGGGCGGTCCAGCAGCTCGTGCGGAGTACGATCGAGCTCTACTGGGCGCTCGTAGCCGCGCGGATCGACGTTTGGACCCGCGAGCAGCAGATCGAGTCGGCCCACTGGGCGGTGGTGCTTGCGGAGGCCCAGCTCAAAAGGGGGCTGGGCGACGCGGGCGAGCTGGCCCAGGCGCGGGTGACGCTGGCCAACCTCCGCGCGCAGCGCATCGCGGCGCAGGCAACGGTGCTCGACCGGGAACAGGCTTTGCGGAACCTCTTGGGATGGCCGCCGACCGGCCCCGAGGAACTGGTTCCCGTTACGGCTCCCACGGTTGCGCCGCTGGGATGGCAATGGGACGATGTGGTCACCACGGCGATCGAGAACCGCCCCGACCTGGCCGGCCAGCGCCTGGCGCTCCGTATCGTGCAAGAGGAGCTGCTCCTAGCGCGGAATCAGACGCTTCCCGACGTGCGCGTCAACACCGCGTACCGCTTCAACGATCTGGCCGGCAGGACGGCCGACGACACCTGGATCGAGACGCCCGCCGGCCGCCACACCTCGTGGCGGCTCGGCCTCGACCTCCAGGTTCCCCTCGGGCAGCGCGACAGCCGGGCCGTCCTCCGCGAGAAGGAGCTGGGGCTGGCCCGCGATCGCGCGCACTACCGGGAGAATCTGCACCAAGTGACGCACGCGCTGGCACGGATCTACCGCGGGATGGAAACCTCCCTGCTCGAGTATGAGGCGTTCGAGGAGACCCGCGCCGCGGCGGAGACCAACGTCGCCGTGCAGCAGAGCCGCTGGAGGGCGAATTTCGCCATTTATCTCAACGTCCTCCAGGCGATTGCGAGTTGGGGCGACGCGGTCGCCGCCGAGTCGCGGGCCGTACTCCGCTACAATACGGAGATTGCGCAGCTCCAGGAGCAGATGGGCGTCATCCTCGAGGAGCACGGCATCGTGCTCGACAACCAGTACTTCCTCTCCCTCGGTCCGGCCGGACCGCTGGGCCGCCAGCGGACTTACCCGCGGAACATCCTCCCCCGCGCGGAGGAGGCCGTCACCGAGCCGGGGCTGGACCCTTCGGAACACTGGTTCCATCTCGACGGGCTCGACATCCCGACGCTGGAACTCCCTCAGCGTCCCCCCCAACCGGAACCGCTCCCAATACCCGGACCGACGGCACCTTAGCAGCCGCGATGCCCCTTCCTTTCTCTGCCTCGCGCCGGGCGAGGTCGCTCTCGGCACCGCAATGCCCCGGCCGAGGATAACCCTTGGGATAGTCCATTGCGGAAAAAAAGGCGGGAGCCTGCGACTGAACCACGGTCGCCGGCTTCGTCCGCGTCGGGCTACTTGGTTCTCGCCGCGCCGCGCAACGTCTCAAGCGCGACAAGGCGCTACTCGTACCTCAGGGCGTCGATCGGATCGAGGAGGCTGGCGCGGCGCGCCGGGTAGAACCCGAAGAAGATGCCCACGGAGCCGGAAAAGCCGATCGCCAGCAGCGCCGCCCAACCCGAGACCACGATGGGCCACGGCGTGCCGGGGAGCAGGGCGTTGATCAGCCCGGTGATGCCGATCGAGCCGAGGGTGCCCAGTGCTAGCCCGATCAGCCCTCCCAGGAGCGAGAGCATCACCGATTCGCAGAGGAACTGGGTGAGGATGTCGATGGGCCGCGCGCCCACCGCCATGCGGATGCCGATCTCGCGCGTCCGCTCCGTGACGGAGACGAGCATGATGTTCATGATGCCCACGCCGCCGACTAAGAGCGAGACGCCGGCGATCGCCGCCAGCAGGGCGGTCATCGTGCCGGTGACGATGCCGAGCATGGCGGCAATCTCCTGCATGCTCCGCACCTCGAAGTCGCGGGCGCCGCCGTAGGTGATGCGGTGGCGATCGAGCAGCAGGCTGTCGATCTCCCGCGCTGCCGCGTCAACGCGATCGGCGGAGCGGGCCGAGGCGAGCACCACGTCGACGTTGTCGAAGGAGGAGCCGCGCAGCGAGCGGCGGACGGTGGTGTACGGGGCCAGGACGATGCTGTCCTGGTCCGCGCCCACCAGGTTCGCTCCCTTCCGCTCCAGCACGCCGATCACCTGGAAGGGGATGTTGTTGATGCGGATCCGCTCACCGATGGGGTTCCTTGTCTGGAAGAGCTTCTCCACGATGGTATGCCCGATCACGCAGACTCTCGCCGCCGAGCGGACCTCGCGTTCGGTGAAGAAGCCCCCCTGGCGGACACCCCAGTTGCGGATGGTGAGGTAGTCCTCGCCCACTCCCAGGAGCTCGTTCGGGCTCCAGTTCGTGTTGCGGTAGAGGAGCTGCCCGCGGGCACCCACGATGGGCGAGACCGCCAGCAGCGAAGGGCATTCCTGCTCCATCGCTGCGGCGTCGGCGGCCGTGAGGCTGGCGACCGCGCCCCGCCGCACGCCCCCTTCCTGGGCCTGCGCGGGAAGGACGATGAGGACGTTGGTGCCCAGCCCCTCCAGCTCACCCCGCACCAGCGTCCCGGCGCTCTGGCCGACGGAGACCAGCGCCGTCACGGCAGCAACGCCGATGACGATGCCCAGGATCGTCAGCGCCGTCCGCATCTTGTGCTTCAAGAGCGCACGCAGCGCGACGCGCATCGTCAACAGCATCTCCATCGTGGGCGCCCTCTACTCGAGTCCGGTTACCAGCTTCATTCCGGCGACGAGCTCGCCGCGGATCATCTCCGTGTGGCGGTAGTCGTTCAGACCGGTCCAGACCTCGATGGCGCGGAGGAGCTCGCCCTCGCGGACCCAGACGTGGCGGCGCTCCATGTCGCTCCGCGCTTCGATCCGCTCGGGCGCGCTGCGGCGGTCGGTGCTCGCCGTGTCCACGGGGACCCCATTCTCGCGGCCCTCGAGGATCCCCCGGTCCTCGGGCCGGACCTGCTCCAGGTTGGGATAGAACCGCAGCGCCGCGTTGGGGATCTTCACGACGTCGCTCCGCCGCTGGACCTCGAAGGAGAGATCGGCCGTCATGCCCGGCAACAGACGCATGTCGGGGTTCGGCGCCGAGATCACGACTGGATAGGTGACCACGTTCTCCACCCGGATCGGGGTCATGCGGACCTGGCGGATCCCCCCTTCAAAGAGCTCCTCGGGATAGGCGTCGACCGTGAACGTCACGGGCAGTTGCCCCACTTGGGCTTGGTGGATCATGCCGATGTCGGCCTCGACCACCGAAGCATGGATATAAACCTCCTCCTCCAGGCGCGGCGCAATCACGAAGAGATCGGGTACCTGGAACGAGGCGGCGACCGTCTGGCCTTCCTCGATCGTGCGATCGAGCACGACGCCGGCTTCGGGGGCGATGATGTCGGTGTACTTGAGATTGGTCTCGGAGTTCTCCAGGGCCGCCTCGGCCTGCGTCACGCTCGCCTCGGCAATGAGGATTTCGGCCTCGATGACCTTGGTCTCGGTCCGGTAGCGGTCGAGCTCCGTGGCCGAGATGAACTCGGCGTTCTCCTCGTGCAGGGCCTGCGCCCGGGCGTAGTCGGCCTGGGAGCGTTCCAGTCGCGCGCGGCTGCGCTGGACTTCGGCCTGGGCATGGGCCAGGCTCGCCGTGTCGCGCGTGAGCGCCGACTCCTGGAGCCGCGGATCGATCTGGGCCAGCAACTGGTCCTTCTCCACGACGTCGTTGAAGTCGACCAGCACCCTCACGACGGGACCGGAGACGTTGGCGCCCACGTGGATCTGCCTCACCGGCTCGATCCTCCCCGTGGCGTTGACCACGACAACCAACTCGCCCTCGAGCACCTCCGCCTCACGGTATTCGGGGCGGGTGATGAAATATCCCAGCAGTTCCCGGCGGTAGACGACACCACCCACCACCGGGCCCACAACGATCGCGAGAAGAAGAAGCCGGAAGAGCCAACGCATGCCTGCCAACCTTTGTCAAAAATATCCTTTCCACGGTCCGGCGAACTGCCGCCGGCCCTAGTACGCCTGCTGCTGGATGGCGGCGATCGCTTCCTCATGGTCGGGCGTGTCGCGGAGGACAAGGCCGTCCATCAAGACGAGCAACCGCTTCGCGTGCCGCGCCACGTGGGCGTCGTGCGTCACCACGATGATCGTGATTTCCGTCTCCTCGCTCAGCCGGTCGAACAGCTCCATGATATCGCGGCTGGTCCTGGAATCGAGATTCCCCGTAGGCTCGTCGGCCATGAGGATCGCCGGATCGTTGGCCAGCGCCCGCGCGATCGCCACCCGCTGCTGCTGCCCGCCGGAAAGCTGCCCCGGATGGTGCTTCATCCGGTCGGCCAGGCCGACGCGATCGAGCATGACCTTCGCCTTCTCGCGACGCTGGGCGCTGGAGAGCCGCGGTGAGTAGACCAGCGGAAGCATGACGTTCTCCAGCGCCGAAGTCCGCGCCAGGAGGTTGAAACTCTGAAAGACGAAGCCGATCTTCTCGTTGCGTATCCTCGCCAGGGCGGACTTCGACATGTGAGCGACCTGGCGACCGTCAAGATGGTATCTCCCCCGCGACGGCCGGTCGAGACACCCCAGGATGTTCATGAGCGTCGACTTGCCCGAACCCGAGGGCCCCATGAGGGCGACATACTCCCCCCGCTCGAGGTCGAGCGTCACGCTCCGCAGCGCATGGATCTCCTGCTCCTCGAGATGGTAAGCTCGCCCGATATCCTGAAGCTCGACCAGAGGCATGAAGCGGTCTCTCCCACGTAAGGGCCGGCGAGCCCTCCATTATATCAAAGGAGGCACTCCCCGCGATGGAACACCTCATGGCAGATCGCCGGCGGTGCTGGCCGCAAGTCCATGTCGGCCAGCTGCTTCTGTCACGGACTCCGGAACGGTCTGCGTGCAACAATCCCCTCTCGGGCAGGTGGGGCTGCGGCCCCCATCTTTCTGGGTGTGGCTTCTCGATTTCTCCCAAGTGACTCGGTCCGAACTCGAAGATCCAGTGCATCAGGCGAAGACCGAAGCATCCCGTACATCCACTCGCCGCTGCCGTATTCGCGCATCCTTCGCGGCTATTGTCGGTCCAGACGAGGTCCCGGCCGGCGATCTTCTCCACACGCTCCCAGACGCCCCGCTCCCGGAGATTGTCGTGCGAGCCGTTGTGCCAATAGAGCGTCAGCGGGGGGAGGTCGCCGCGGGCGGGAATCTCGTAGCGGATGGTCTGCCAGTGGGGATAGCCTTCCGCGGTGCGTTGTGCCGCGTCGGCCTCGATGCGGATGGTCCCTTGGCCGTCCTCCTCCCAGAGCGTGCCCAGCTTCAGGCCCATGAAGACGACGTTGATCGAATGCGAGCCCCCACCGCCGAGGACGCCGCCGCTGAAGTCGCGCCAGGCCCACCAACTGCTGAGGTAGGAGGGATGGTACGGCCGGTCGGGCGCAGTTGTCGAAGAAAGGGGTCGATTGCCCTCCACAGAAGAGCAGTCAAGGTTTCCCCCGTCAAGCGCATGACGGTGCGGCGCCCATTTTCCCGTCCCGGACCGGGACCAGAAAAGTCGTGCGACGAACGCGGCACGGCGCGCGATCCAGAAGCGGGAGCATCCGGCGAAGCGAGCCGCTGGGAGGCAGAGAATTGGAAGACGTGGCTGCGGCGAGCGGCCGAAGACTCCACCCCCCACTACGGGTCGCTACCGGTTTCGGCGTGGTCTGCCACAGCGTCGCTTCGATCTTCACCTGCGGCGTCCGCCGGTCGCTGCGGCGGCCGGCGAACGATGGCCGCGGCGCTGCCCATGGCGTGGCCTTCGGTCCCCCGGACAAAGACCCGCACGTGCGAGGCGCCGCGGGCCGTGCGCGGCACGTCGAGCGCGACGGCAAAGGGCCCGGCGCCGATGGGAACTGCCGTCCAGGCCAGCCGGCGGTCGTTGGACCGGGCGAATATGCCGTCCATCTCCGCCATCTCCGCCGCCCCCGCCGGCGGCTCGCGACGCGAGGGAGGCGGCTGGACGAAGCGGTCGCGGCGGACGACGAGCTCGACGAGCGCCTCACCCGCCACCGGCGAGTAACCCGTAACGCGCAGCGCCTCACCCGCGAGCGGCGACAGAGGATCGACCTCGATCACCTCGGCGCGCGGCAGCCGCAGCAGGGGATCGCCGAAGAGGTTGAACAGCAGAACGTGCTCGGTGCGCTCGGCGGGGACGAGATGGGGGACCGGCGACAAAGTGTTCGCCAGCGCGTCGAGGACGCGGCGGATCCCGGCCGCACAAGGGTCGTCGGCGAGCATGCTTCGCTTCGCGGCCAGGAGCGTTTCGCCCAGCGTGAGGGGCTGGCGGCGGAAGTGCTGCTCGGCAAGCTCCACCCCCATGACCGCCATGCCGTAAGGCATCGTGACCCGCGAGCCGGCGAGCACGGCAACGGGGCCCCCGGGGGCCTCGAGCATGGAGGCGGCAAGGCACGGGTCCGCGGCATCCAACGCCCCGGCGTAGCAGGCCAGCAGCAGGGCCACCGGATGCCCCGACTGCACCGCCAGGCGGCGCACGTCGCTTGCGTCGAAGACGTGATACGCCGCATCGCCCACGCGCAGCCGGTCGAGCGAGGAGGGGAGCCCGTGACCCATGTAGATCCAAAAGAGGCTCCCCTCGTTGAGCTGCGCGAGGGTCGCCGCGTGGAAGCGGCGCGGATCGGGGCAGAAGGGGCTCCGCCAGTTACCGTAGGCGACGGAGACGGCGTAGTCGGCGGGGACGTGGCGGGTGAGGATAGTGCGGGCGGCCGTTTCGATGAGCGAGTCGATGATCCGGCCGAATTCGCCGCTCGTGGCCACCACGTTGACGCGCCGCCGCCACGGCCCGAAGTCCCCCGAGCTCTCATAGGCGAGCGTCTTGGCGACGAAGGCCTCGAGCGCTTCGGGCGAGGCGGCGGGAAACCGGCCGACGGCGACGTCGGGGACCCCGTCCCCGGTGAGGTCGGCGTAGCCGTGGTCGGTGGCGATGTAGGGCTCCGACCCCCAGAGCACGTTGACTTGGGCCCGGCGATAATGGACGGGAAGCGACCGGGGATCGGCCCCCCCCGGCTCGCCCAGCGGCGGCGCCGCCCCCACGAGCACCACGTGGGTCAAGTGTCCGCCGCGGGCGAAAGGGGCAAGGCGGCTGCGAATCGCCTCGGCCGAGCCTTCGTTGCGAATCCAGGCGATACGGTGCCCCTGGTCGCGACGATGGTCGAGCCAGGGCTCGAGGGCGGGCAGGAAATCGGCATGGCAGACGACCACCACGTCGGGGTGTTCGACATCCTGGTGCGCTGCCAGGCAATGCGAGATCAGAAGGGGGAGGAGCAAGTTCACGGTCGCGTCCATGCTAAGGAGGATTCGTGGCCGAACGGAGACGGCGGGGTGGCGACGCCGTGGCAGTGCGCGGGGCAGTGTACCGGCCTTACCGACCAACCGGCAAGGCCGCTCCGGCAGACCACGTTTAGGGGGGGGCTCAATACGAGCGACTTCGATGCACCCCTTCCCCGGCCTTGGCGCGGCCCACGAAGCGGAAGCCTCCGGCGGGTGAGGGGAGAACGCGTCCGCAGCACTTATCGTCCTCTCCAGCGGTTTGCCATGCGGATACCCTCCGTCTAGACTCGACAGCAGGGGTTCGCTACCGAAACCGCATGAGGTCGACGCGATATGCTGGAGGCGACACGAGGCATTGTGGCTGCAGTTGCGGGCCTGGCGTTGCTTCCAGGCGGGGCGGCTTGGGGAACCGACCGAGCCGAACCGTTCGCCATCGAGGTGGTCGACGCCCAGACGGGGCGGGGCGTGCCGCTGGTGGTGCTCGAGACGACCGATAACCGGCAGTACGTCACCGACAGTGCGGGCTTGGTGGCCTTGGACCACCCCGCCTTTTTCGGTGAGCGGGTGTTTTTCCGCGTGACCGGCCACGGTTACCGCTTCCCTGCCGACGGGTTCGGGATTCGCGGGAGGGCACTTCGGGTCGAGCCGGGGGGTACGGCCAGACTCGAAGTCGAACGCATCAACATCGCCGAGCGCCTCTACCGGATAACGGGGGCGGGAATCTACGAACATGCCGTCCGTCTGGAGCGCCCCACCCCCATCGACAGGCCGCTGCTCAATGCCGGGGTGATGGGCCAGGACTCCGTGCAGGCAACCGTCTACCGCGGGCAAGTGCACTGGTTTTGGGGCGACACGAACCTGCCCCACTACCCCCTGGGGGTCTTTCAGTCCACCGGCGCCACCAGCCTCCTGCCCAACCGTGGGGGATTAGACCCCGGAGTGGGGACAAACCTCTCCTACTTCCGCGACGAAAACGGCCTCAGTCGGCGGATGTTCGAAACGGAGCAGCAATACCCCGTTTGGATCGAGGGCCTGTGCGCCGTGCCCGACCGGAACGGGCGCGAACGCCTGATCGCCCACTATGTCCAAGTCGAGGAACTGGGGAAGCCGCGGGCATGGGGGATCGCCGTGTGGGACGACGAGACGCTGCGGTTCGAACCCACCGTCCAATTGCCCGGCAATTCACCGGCCATGCTCCACGGAAGCCAGGCCACGCTCGTCGAAGAGGAGCGACGCCGCTGGGTCTATTTCGCCGCGCCCTTCCCCCTGGTGCGCGTGCCGGCTACTTACGAAGCGGTGCTCGATCCAACACAATACGAGGCCTTTACCTGCCTGGAAGGAGGGGCATGGTGGGACGACGACGCTCCGCCCCCCGTGGCTCGCGACGAGGAGGGGAACGTGGTCTACGCCTGGCGCGCCGGTACGGCGTGGGTCGACCAGGTGCGCCAGGCGCGCTTGGTGGAGACCGGCCGCCTCGGCGCAAACGAAGGCTGGCTGGACGTCCGCGACGCCGAGAACGGCGAGCCGATCAGGCTGCACCGCGGCTCCGTGAACTGGAGCCCCTATCGGGGACGGTGGATCATGATCGGGGGGCGGCATGGGGGTGAAGCGTCTTTCTTGGGGGATATCTACTACGCTGAAGCCGAGGCGCCCGAGGGGCCGTGGCCCCGGGCAAGGCGGATCGTGATGCACGTGGGCCATTCCTTCTACAACCCCGCACACCACCCCTTTTTCGACGAAGAAGACGGCCGCGTGATCTACTTCGAAGGGACGTACACCATCCTCTTTTCCGACGCCGTGCCCACCCCGGGCTACGAGTACAACCAGATCCTCTACCGCCTGGACCTTTCCGATCCGCGCCTGCACGACGACGGGGACTAGAAGAAGTCGTCTTCGCTCGGCTGGCCGCGGCTCTTGAGGAGAGCGCGGCGAACCAGGAGGTAGTTGGCGCCCCGGAACTCGGTCACCAAGCCGGTCACCCGCCATTGGCGCGGCGTGGGATCGTCGGCAATGCGGGCCACGATCCGTTCCAGATTGAGGTTTTCCAGGGCCACGTAACGGCGTTGGCCGTCTTCGCTGAAGAAGGTCACCCGATCTCCCGTCATGCGGAAAACCCCCTCGACCTCTTTGATTTCGGTCCCTTCGCGGATGCGGGCGGACGACTGCCGCTCCTCCATAGGAGGGGCAGTCACATCGGCGGCCGGGGCCGGCAAGAGAGCGGCCGAAATCAGGGGGAGTGCAGAGAGTGCGAGGACGCCCCAGAAGGCGTAGTGGCGGCGCGCGGGCGTGGCGAACCCGTCTGCAGAACGGGAGAAAGCTCTCGGCCCCAGCATAGATGCTCCCCTATTGGGTCGATTCCTGGTCCCTGCCCCCCGGTGGTGTCCCGCCGGGGCGGCCTGGCTGTTGAGGGCGTTTTTCCTTCGCTAGTCTACCTCATCGCGCGAGCTCCCCCGTGACGCTCGGGGAAATGGCGTGGACGGCCGACCCCCCAAACCGTTACACTTCCTATAATTCGAGCCATTCGAAGACGCTGCCTCGCGCTCTCTGAAGCACGCGCTCCGTGAAGAAAACAACAGCATTCATGTCTCCGATCGATATCCGGCGCCTTCTGAGCGCTGCTCTGGGGATTGCCGTCTTCTGTGCTGCCGTTGGGCTTGCGGCCGACGATCTCAGCCGAGAAGGGAGACCCGAAGGCTTTCCCGTCGGAGGAGAAGACCGGCTGGCAATACCGACCCTGGGGGGGCTCCAGTTCTGGGCGGATGTGGCCTTCTTCCACCAGTGGCGGATTCAGCGGAACATCGTCACCGGCCACTATCGCCTGCTCGATGAGCAGGAGCGCCGCCACGCATGGGGGACCCGCGGGTACTGCGAGAGACGCCTGGAAGCGATCCGCCGCGAGCGCGATCTGCCGCCGATGGAAGGCAAGGCCGTGGTTCTCCTCCATGGACTGACCCGGTCGCGGACCTCGATGGAGCCGCTGGCCCGCTATCTCAGCGAGGAGGGCGGCTACAGCGTGTTCAACGTGGGTTATCCCAGCACCCGCGGCGAGCTGGCTGACCACGCTGCCACGCTCGCCAGCGTCGTCGACAGCTTGGAGGGAATCGAGGAGATTTCCTTCGTCGCCCACAGCATGGGCAACATCGTGGTCCGTCGCTTCCTCGCCGACCACCCACCCGATTCCCGGTTCCAACGCATGGTGATGATCGCGCCTCCCAACCAGGGGTCGGTGGCGGCCGCAGCCTGGGCCGACAACGAGTTCTTCGCGGCAATCACGGGAGAGGCCGGCCAGGCGATGGGGCAGGAGTGGGACGAACTGGCCGCCACGCTGGCGGTGCCTGCATTCGAGTTCGGCATCATCGCCGGCGGCCGCCGCGACGATCGCGGCTTCAATCCCCTCATCGACGGCGACGACGACGGCACCCTTCGCGTCGAAGAGACCTGCCTGGAAGGGGCAGCCGACCTCGTGGTGTTTCCCGCACTCCACTCGGTCATCATGTACGACGAGGAGGTCTGGGCCTACACCCTCCGCTTCCTCGAGGAGGGCCACTTCGTCTCGGCAGCCGACCGCCGCCCCCTTCCCGCTGCCGACTGACGGCGGGGTTCTCCCCGTCAGAAGCGGATGATTACATCGCCGCCGAGCGTGAGCATCATCTTGTCCTGGAAGTCGTTGTACATGCCCTCGGGTTCAATATCCCCGACGGCCGGCGGCACCACGTTCGACCAGTCCCAGCGGACCTCGGGCCGCACCGTCATCCAGGTCGTGGGCCGCCAGTTGAGACCCACCGTGAAATTGAAGTAATCCTGGCCTTCCACAGGGAGGAGTTGCCGAATGGGGAAGACGCGGGTGTGCTCCGAATCGCGGAACCACTCGAACCGCAGGCCCAGCGTCGTCGTCTCCGTCAGGTCGCAGAGGAAATACTGGTTGAGGCCGTACCAGGTGGCGTTGCGGGGCGGGGTCTGCAGCGTAGCCCGCGACTCGACACCCAGATCGTGCTGGAGGATGTAGGTGAAGCGATCGCTGAACTGGCGACTCCAGACGAGGCTGTAGACGGTGCGGTTGTCGAGGCGCCCGACTTCACCCGGCTCGTCCGGCGGCCGCCGCTCGTTTCCGCTGTGGACGACGAGGGCGAGCGAGCCGCGGCCGTCCCAGCTCGTGCGGCTGATGCCGCCGAGGAAGCTGATGATGTTGTTGCCATCCTCCCACACGTCCCAGCCGCGGGTGAATCCACCGTGGATGGTGAGATGGGGATTCAGGCCCAAGCTGGCCAGCATTCCGGTGTGCGTCTTCGGCTCGCCGAACTGCATGGCGTAGGAGTGGGAATAGAAGAAGTTCTCCGGCGCCATGGGCGATTCGTAGCCGAGGACCGTGTAGAAGTGTCCCAGCTTCACCCGCAGGCCCTCGGCCACCGGGGCATATACTTCGGCATAGAGCTGCGGCATCGCCAAACCGTACAGGGCGGCCGAATCGGGATTGCCCGCAAGGTCTGCCCGCGGGCCCTGGCTGCTGTTCCAACGCTGCCTGCCGTCGCGGCGGGTCTCCAAGCCGAGGCTCTGCACGAACAGGTAGTCCGTACCGTAGAGGAGGTCCAAGCGGCCGCCGATGTCCCAGGTATCGTACCCCGTGGCCACCTCGCGCCCCAGCGCCAGGTAGAGCTGATTCATCTGGTATTCGTTGGCCCGGTCGTTGAACATCAGGGGGGAGTTGAAGCGGCTGGCGGGGCTGGCCGTGTTGCCCGTGAAGCCCTGCGAGAGCCAGGCGTCGACGAAGAACCCCCCCTCGGCGCGCGCGTTTCGCGAGAAGAACCCCCGCGGTTGTTCTGGCGCGGTATAGGCCAGCGCCGCGGAATCGCCGAGCTCGTATGCGGAGCCGCCGAAATCGTAGTAGGGATCGGCCGCGGCTTGCCCGCTGTACCCGCCCTCCCCTTCCCTTGCCGGGTCGCCCCGGTAGCCGGCCATCTCGTAAGGCGCATGGGGGCCGTGAGCGGAGACCTGTGGGGCGTAGGGAACGGCATGGGCGGGCCAATACGGGGCGCCGTGGGCGCCGGCGTGAGGCACCGCCGCCGCGGCGGGAGGAGCCGGCCAGCCGTAGGGGCCGCCCATGGCGGCCCCGGGAACGGCTCCGTAGTGCTGGGCCGAGGTGGCAGCCGGCACAACAATAATGCTCATTAGTCCCAACGCAATATGGCACACCACTTGGCGACCGGACATGGTCATCACCCCCTCGTGGATCATGGTTGGAGCGGCGGACCAAAGCGGCGTTCACCGCTGTGCCAGGCCCCCCTCGGCTCATCCGCGCATCGCTGAAATGGGTCCTTCAGGTCGCCGCCACATCGCGTGCCCCATAGGCGTCTCCCGCCCCTCGCATCCAGGGTGACGCCTGCCCGCCGCTGGGGCATCGCTGAAGCCAAACGTGGTCGTTCGCGTCCTTGTTCTCTATCTTGATCCGCCGCAGGCGGTTGCCCGGCCGCACGCCCCGCAACGGGGACGCGCCCCGACGGCCGGAACCTGCATCCCCTCGGTACGGATCGGGCGGATACTGTTTAGATTGTCGGTTGACACGAACAGTCCGGTTGATCCAAATGCAGTGGTTGGTCCGCGTTTTTCGAAACCGAGGCGGCCGCGGCCATCTCCCTCCCACCCCACTAGGGGCACTCGGCGCCCTCCCTCCTTCAAGAGACCCGCCACGAAGAGGCGGCGAGGGAAAAGGGGGAAATGGCGTGGGACTCGCCTTTCCCCGCCGCCGACCTTCTGCTACCATCCGCCGCCCGTTCTGCGAGCCGGGGCGGCAGCCCCGACTTCCGCAGCCGTCCGTGCGGAGTCGCGGACGGCGCCGCGCAGAACGGCGAGGCCTTGCCCCCATCTCGCCGCAGGCACCGGGAAAACCTCCGGAGACGATTCGGAAAACTGGCCTTGACTGCCGGCGTCGATCCCGATATCTATCCCGCCTCTCATCCACCGAATCCCAAAACTTCACTCAAGCTACGCGATTTGCCGCCGGCACGGCGGAAGCACCACGTCCACCCCAGGGCGCAGCCGTCCGAGTCGCCGTGTTGCGGCGTTGTGGGGCGCGGCATACAAACCTCTCGCAGCGTTCCGGAGTCGACTGTGGAGAGAACCGGTCAACCGTTTGGGAATCCTGCGCGTCTGGAAAGGAGAATCGTGTGTTGAGATCGACCGCTAGCATCCTCACCGGCTCAGTGGCAGTCGCCTGGTTCCTATGGGCGACTCCCAGTGTCGCCGGCCCCGCTTGGTTCACAAACGGTGTCGCGCTGGGAATGGCGGCCACCGGCCAGACGGGAGCCGCCTCGGAAGAATCCCGGCGCCGCGAAGCCGACGAGCTTCTCACGCGGGCACGGGAAGCGATGGCGCAGAACGACCTCGCAGCCGCCGAGCTGCTCATCGGCCGCGCCGAGGCCTTGGGGCTCGAGTACGGCCCCTTCCACCTCAAGGACACGCCGGAGAAGGCCCGGCGCGACCTGGAGCGGCTCCAGGCGAGCAGCGAGCCGCGGGGGGCCTCGTTCCCCTTCGGCCGCAGCCAGCCGCCGGCCAACGATCCCTTCTCCGGTCGCAGCGAGCTCCGCCCCGAACCCCTCCCCCCCGTCGGGCAGTTGACCACCATGCCCCCGGCGAACGCCGCCCCGAGTGCCGACGGAAACCGCGCCGAGAGCGACCGGGCCCTCGTCGAAGCGCGGGAGGCGCTGGCCGTCGGCGACGTCCGCACGGCACGGGGCCGGGTCGAAGAGGCGCGCCGCCTGGGCGTCGTCTACGACCTCCGCTCCGACAGCCCCGACAAGGTGGAGGCGGCCATCGACAAGTACGCCGCCCTGGTCGCCGAGCCGGCCGAACGCAAGAACACCGAGTCCTACCGCCGCCAATACGCCCGCGCCATGATGGAGCAGGCCGAGGAGCTCCTCCGCTGGCGGGAATTCGCCGAAGCCGAGCGCCTCGCCAATCTGGCGGCGCGGCAGAACGTCAACTACGGCCCTTACGAGGCCACGCCGCAGACGCTCCTGGAACGGATCGCCGCCGCGGCGCGTCAGCGCACGCAGGACAGCGAAGCGCCTTCGCAGTACCTTCCCACGCTGGAGCGTGGCAGCTTTGCCGTGCGTTCCGCGGGCGACGAGGCGGTCCACCATGCGGGCGGAAGGCATGACCCTCAGGAGCGGGCCGCCCATGCCCTCTACCACCCCGCCGACGATCCCACCCGCAACGTCCCCGCAGCCGCCTCGCAGCAGGCGGAGGGACAACCGACACCGACCGGTCCGGGCTACGCTCTCTTCCAGCAGGGCGAGGCCGCCCTCCAGGACGGCAATCTTGATCGGGCGCTCGATTTCTTCCGTCAGGCCCGCGACCACCGCGCCAGCCTCGATCCGGCCACGGCGCAGCGCCTCGACGATCACTTGAGGATGCTCAGCCAGCCGGGTCAAGAGCCTCCCGACTCCAGCGGCCGCCCCCTCGCCGAGGAGCGGTCCAGCCGCGACGTGGCGGCCGAGGTGGCCAGCCGCGAGGCGGCCGCCCGCCGGATGCAGGAACGCGACCCCCGCGGCGCCCTGACACTGCTCCAGGAGACGCGGCAGTCGGTGCGGGCAACCACCATGGACACCGCTGCCCAGCAACAGCTCCTCCGGCGGCTGGACCGCACCATCGAGGAGCTCTCCAGCTACCTGGAGCACAACCGGGCGCAGCTCGAGTTGGACGAGCGGAACCGCGGCGTCCGCGCCGAAATGCAGCACGATCTGCAACTGGAGCTCGACGTCCAGGAGCGGCTCGGGCTCATGGTGGACGAGTTCAACCAGTTGATGGACGAGCAGCGCTTCGAGGAGGCGGAAGTCATCGCCAAGCGCGCCGCGGAACTCGATCCCCGCAACCCCGTCGTCCAGCAGTTGATCTGGCAGTCGCGGTTCGTCCGCCGTTTCCACAACAACATGGCCATCCGCGACGCCAAGGAGCAGGGCTTCATCTCCACGATGGAGAGTGTGGACCGCTCTTCCATCCCCTTCGACGACCGCGAGCCCCTGGTCTTCCCCGACCTGCGTGACTGGCGCCAGCTCACCGACAGCCGCGCCCGCCAGCAGGAGGCCCGGGAACGGGTGCGGTCGGAGCGCGAGATCGAAATCGAGCAGAAGCTGCGGACGCCGGTCTCTCTGGAGTTCACCGACGCCCCCTTGGGCGTGGTGCTCGAGCACCTGGCGACCATCTCCGGCGTAAACATGCACATCGATCCTTTGGGGATCAGCGAAGAGGGGGTCACCTCCGACGTGCCGGTGACCATCAATCTCCGCGAGGAGATCTCCCTCCGCAGTGCCCTGAACCTCATCCTGCAGCCGCTCCATCTGAGCTACGTGATCAGGGACGAGGTGTTGAAGATCACCAGCGCCCAGACCCGGGACCAGACGCTCGTCCGCGTCGTCTACCCGGTCGGCGACCTGGTGATCCCCATCCCCCACTTCGTGCCCACCCCGGGCGGACTGGACGACGCCTACCGGAGGGCGCTCGACCAGATCGGCTACCGTGGTCCCATGGGGGGCTTTTCCCACGGCGCCCCGCCGCTGGCCGTGAC
Organism: Planctomycetales bacterium; assembly: GCA_007126245.1. Lineage (GTDB taxonomy): Bacteria > Planctomycetota > Planctomycetia > Pirellulales > Thermoguttaceae > SKOZ01. The sequence continues at coordinate 1,428 of SLBP01000065.1, read as the reverse complement.
GGCCAACCACAAGGGCGGACGCGGGACTCCCGGAGCCCTCAATCCCAACATCCTCGCCCAGATGTCCTCCGCCCAGGGCGGCACCATGGGGGGCGCCGCGGGGATGCCGTTGGGCTTCGGCCCCGCGGGATCGTCGGGCGGCGGGGCGGCGGACTTCGGGCAGTTGATCGAACTGATCGAGAATACCGTGCAGCCCGACTCGTGGCAGATGATGGGAGGCCCGGGGCAGATCGCTCCCTTCGAAGGCAATATGAGCCTGGTCATCAGCCAGACGCAGGCGGTCCACGAGGAAATCGTCGACCTCCTCGCCCAGCTTCGCCGTCTCCAGGATCTCCAGGTGACCATCGAGGTCCGCTTCATCTCCCTCAACGACTCCTTCTTCGAGCGCATCGGAGTCCACTTCGAGTTCGACATCGACAGCGACGCCGGCAGCGCGGCGCAATTGGTCTCTCCCGGCATCCCGGCTGAGGGCGTTCCCCCCACCTACGACCTCCGCCGCCCGGGCCGCGACCGCAGCGTCACCGTAGGAATGGAGGCACCCAACATCTTCTCGGCCGACCTGGACATCCCCTTCCGCCAAAACAGCTTCGGCTTGGGGGTTCCCCAGTTCGGCGGATTCGATCCCTCGGCGGGTGCGGAACTCGGCTTCGCGATCCTCAGCGACATCGAGGCCTTCTTCTTCATCAATGCGGCCCAGGCCGACCGGCGCACGAACGTCCTCCAGGCGCCCAAGGTCACTCTCTTCAACGGCCAGCAGGCGATGATCTCCGATACCTCGCAGAGCCCCTTCGTGATCAGCGTGCAGCCGGTGGTGGGCGACTTCGCCGCCGCCTTGCAGCCGATCATCGTGGTCCTCACCGAGGGAACCTACCTCACCGTGCAGGCCGTGGTCTCCGACGACCGCCGCTTCGTCCGCTTGACGGTGGTCCCCTACTTCAGCACCATCGATCCGGACGTGCGGACCTTCCAGTTCACCGGCCGGACCACGACCACCACCGACACCTCGCAGGAGGGCTGGTGGCAGAACCCGGAAGACGACGACGACATCCGCCGCGACAAGGACGACCGCGCCAGCACCACCACCAGCGAGGGCACCACGGTGCAGCTTCCCACCGTCGCGCAGATCACGGTAACCACCACGGTGAGCGTCCCCGACGGCGGCACCGTGCTCCTCGGCGGCATCAAGCGGCTCAGCGAGGGCCGCACCGAAGCCGGGGTGCCGATCCTCAACAAGGTCCCCTACATCAATCGGCTCTTCCGCAACTCGGCCATCGGCCGTGAGACGCAGAGCCTGATGATGATCGTCACACCGCGGATCATCATCCAGGAAGAGGAAGAGGAGCGGCTGGGAGTGGTCATCGACCGCTAAGTCCCCGGGATGGGGCCTGCGGGCCCCGTCCGCCTGCAGCCTCCTTCCGCTGCCCATTC
>SLBP01000180.1:0-11628 GCA_007126245.1 Planctomycetales bacterium | reverse complement strand
TGGCCGTGGTTCGACGACGACGGCAACCCCACGCTCCCCGGCATCGATCCGGACAATTGGTTCTGGCTGGACGACGACGACAACCCCGCCCTTCCCCCCATGCCGAGCCTGGGGAGCTGGCCTTGGCGGGACGACGACGGCAATCTCATGCTCCCCAGCATGCCGAGTTGGCCCTGGCTGGACGGCGACGACAACCCCACGCTCCCCACCATGCCCACCTGGCCCTGGCGGGACGCCCTGAACCGGCCCACGCTGCCCAGCATGCCGGACTGGCCTTGGTATGCGGATGTTGAGGGCCAGAGCCTCCCCGCGTTTCCCCCGGGAATCGTTTGGCCTTGGCTGGACGGTGACGATAACCGCCTGGTGCCGCCCGGTTTCAGCGACGACCCGGATGACGCCAATTACTGGCCCTGGTGGGACCTGGACGACGACGGGGAGCCGGTTCAGCCGATCCTGACCCCCCCGACGCTCGCCCAATGGCCCTGGCTCGATGCCGACGACAATCCGCGGCTCCCCACCGAGGATTTCCCGCCGACCTGGGAATGGCCCTGGACCGAGAACGGCCGCCTCACGCTCCCGCCGGGCATCGAGGAGTGGCTGTGGCTCGACGACGATGGCAATCCCACGCTCCCGCCCGAGACCGGCTGGCTCTGGTTCTCCGCAGGGCTTCCCGTGCTCCCGCCGGGGATCACCGTCGACGAATGGCCCTGGAAGGACGACGACGACAACCTCCTCCTCCCGCCGGACATCGAGCAGTGGCCCTGGCTCCGCTTGGGCAACCGCACCTTCCCACCGGGGATGACCGAGTGGCCCTGGGTCGACGGGGCCGGCAACCTCATCGCGCCGGAGGGGACGCTCTGGCCGTGGATGGAGAATGAGGCCGATCCGTTGCAGATCGAGACTTGGGCCTCGTGGGCCGAGTGGGCGCGGCCGCTGGGCTGGCCCGACATGGGCGCCCCGTGGGTTGACGATGCCGGCGATCCCATGATGGTGCCCGGCGTCAACTGGCCCTGGTACTTCGACGACGAGCCCTACCTGCCCGTCTTCGCCCCGGACGACTCGGATCCCCCCGTTTGGGCGTGGCGGGACCCCGACGAGAATCCCATTCCTGCCGGGCTCCTCCCAGCGATGGTGCCCATTCAGGGGACCGAGTACACAGCCCGTCCTACGGCTCCTGTTCCGGTTCCGTATTTGCCGAATCTGATCAGCCTCTTTGCCCCGCGGCTGACGCCCTTACCCTCCAGCTTCGAAAATGCGCTGGGGCGAACCGGCGGCCAGGGCGCGTTGGCATTCCTCGCCCACCCGGGACGGTTCTGGCAGTTGGATGCGGACGGGGATCCCCCGCCGGATCTCCTCAACCTCTTTGCCAGCTACGCGCACGTGGTGGGCATGGAGATCTTCAACACGCGCGACATCCGCGCGAACAACGGCGAACCTCAAGTCGAGCTCTGGGACGCGCTGCTTACGGAGATGATGCAGATCGAGGGGGATTCCCGTCCGATCTGGGGCTTCGCCAACGACGATTTCGTCGGGCTCAACGACCTCGGCCAGAGCTGGAACGTCATCCTCACCGGCCGCCCCACGCAGCAGGCCGTTCGCCAAGCGGTCGACAACGGCGTCTTCTACTTCAGCTCCGTGCATACGCATCCGCCGGACCAGCAGAGCGTCGCCCAAACGCCGGTGATCGAATCCGTCGACTACGACTCGGCGAGGCGGATCCTCTCGGTGAGCGCCATCGAAGGCCCCTCCCCAACGGGGGATGTCGTGGCCATCGATCCGGACAGGGTTCGCTGGATCTCCAACGGCGAGGTGATCCACGTGGGCCTCGAGCTCGATCTCCGCGATCCGGACCACACCGCCAACATCGGCGGCTACGTCCGCATCGAGCTCGAGGGGTTGGGCGGGACCACCTACACGAACCCCATCGCCATCGACCAGGTCCCCGCCGAGCTCTTCCCGGAATTCTTCCCGGGCGGCATCAACGGCTACAACAACCAGGACTACGACGGCGCCCTCAACGAGATGCTCTTCACGGCGGTCCGCAACGGGGCCACCGCCGAGCAGGTCGCCCGCCTGCGGATGGTCTTCGACAGCATGGCCGACTACCTCCGCGGCGAGGCGCGGGGCATCCTCTACAGCAAGTTCGATGCCGATCCCCGCATCGATCCGGCAAACATCCTCGACGGCGACAACATCATCAACGCCCACCGCGACGGGCACAACACGGTCGCCTTCATCGGGCTCGACGACCGCTCGGATTCCGGCGATTTCGTTGTCCGCCTCAACAGCCCCTTCTTCACCAACCTCGACGTCGAGGTCCCGGTGATCTACCACGACGACCCGGGCCGCATCTGGATCTCGGAGACTCGTGCCAGCATCGAGTCCGCGCTTCAGGAAGCCTTGGGGCCGCACTGGGAGGACCCGCACCGCGGGACCGTCTCGGTGCGGACCGTCACCCCCTTCCGCACCTTCATCCCGCCGGGACCGGGCTTCCCCGACATGGGCATGCCCGAGATCATCGACTTCCGCCGCGGCTTCAATCCCGTGGAGTTCCCCGGCGGCAACCCCTGGGACATGATCGACAACGGCGTCTGGTATCCCGAGTTGCCCTGGGACTACGACTGGTTCTTCGAGCGGGAGTTCGATTTCCCCTTCGGCCGGCCGCGCGACATCATCTACGAGGTCACCTACCATGGGGAGATGCACGACATCTTCCTCTCGACGGAGCTGCTTAGCCACGACATGTTCGGTCCGCCGATCATCGTCACGCACACCTACGGCGACATGGGCACTTTGCAGACGGCCCCCGCTGCGGGCATCACGCCCGAGGGGCACTTCGTCTCCGCCTGGACCCAGTTTGAACGGCTCAACACCGGCGCCGCCAGCAGCCAGAACATCTACTACCGCCGCTTCCAGGAGAAGCACGACTCCGCGGGGCCGCGGGTGACCGACTTCCTCCTCGGCGGAGGCGACGGGGTGCGGCTCGCCGAGGACGGCCAGGTGCTCGGCTCGGTCCCCTACCTGGTGGTGACCTTCGACGAGCCCATGCTCAACACCGGCCCGAACCGGGTGACCAACCCCGAGAACTGGGTCTTGATGCAGGACGGACTGCCCATCATCGGCGGCATCAGGCACATCGAGTACGGCATGAACGCCGCCTCCGACCCCATGGTCCTGGAGCGGCTGTGGGACCAGGAGCTGCTCCCCGAGGGAGAGGCCGCGGCCCCAGCGCGGAACCGCTACGAGGCGATCCTCTTCTTCGACGCCGCGCCCACCGAGCCGGACGTGAAGCCGCTGACCAACGGCGACTGGGAGCTCGTGGCCCTGAACAATCTCCGCGACGTGGCGGGCAACCCCCTGGGCCGCACCGGCCACGTACCCAACGGCGCCCCTTACGAGCGAAGCTTCAACGTCCTCCTCAGCGCCAAGGAAGTCGGCGAGGAGGACTACGTGAACCCGGGAGGCGCGGCCCCCGAGTTCCTCCGCGACCCGCAGAGCGTCTTCGACTTCTACAGCAACAGCCCGCAGGCCGTTGCCGGCGACGGCGACGGCGAGTACGTCGCCGTCTGGAGCGATGGCGACAACGGCGTCCGCGCCATGCTCTTCGACATCCTCTGGACGGACGACGCCGACGGCCGCCAGTCCGACGTCTGGCGGAATCGCGAGCTCCTCGTCACCGGCAACCCCACGGCCACCCACGCCGCCGTGGCCCGCGACGGCGACGGCGACTTCGTCGTCACCTGGTCGCAGAAGGACGTCAACCCCGTCAACGGCCGATCGGAGTGGAACGTCTACTTCCGCCGCTTCAACGCCGCCGGCGAGGCGCTCAACGAGCCCACCCGCGTCAACACCTTCGACGAGGGCCACCAGCGGTTCTCCGCGGTGGCCATGGACGTCTACGGCGACTTCGTCATCACCTGGCAGAGCCAGCACCAGGACGAGAGCGGCTACGGCATCTACGCGCAGCGGTACAACTCGGCGGGCGCGGTCCTGGGAGGGATCGACGAGGTGCAGCGGCTCTCCCTGGTGGGCTCGCCCACGGGCACCTTCCAACTCGAGTGGCAGGGGGACCTCTCGGCGCCCATCGCGTACGGGCAGACCAGCGAGCAGATCATCGACGCCGTGCGCGACGCCCTCGCCTCGCTGGGACTCAACGTGGCCGTGACCGTGGCCAGCCCCACCGACCTGCACATCCGCTTCGTGGGGCCGGACGGCAATCAGGACCAGCCCCTGATCGGCGTGGTCAACGCCTCCGAGATCGAGGGGACGCGCGTCGAGGTGGTCGCCATCCGCGACGGCACCAGCGGCGAGTTCCGCGTCAACGACACCACGCTCGGCAACCAGATGTTCCCCGACGTGGCCATGAGCCTCCTCGGCGACATGGTGATCACCTGGACCTCCTTCGGCCAGGACGGCGATGCCCCCTACGAAAGCAACGTCTACGCCAAGCTCCTCCCCAGCAACGCCGACTTCCTCGCCGGCGCGACCGCCGGAGAGGAGTTCCTCGTCAACCAGTTCACGACCTCGCACCAGAAGTGGTCGAGCGTGGGCATGGACGCCACCGGCGACTTCGTCGTCGCCTGGACGAGCTACGGCCAGGACGGCGTGGGGACCGGCTACGGCCCCGGCGCCGAGGGCTCGGAGGGGGTCTTCGCCCGCCGCTTCAACGCCGACGGTACGGCGGTCGGCAACGAGTGGCAGGTGAACACCTACGCCGACAGCGACCAGCAGCGGCCCAACGTGGCCATGAACCCCGGCGGCGACTTCGTCATCACCTGGGAGAGCTTCCAGAACCGTCCGGCGCAGAACGCCGACGGCCAGACCGTCGTCCGCGACGAGGCGACCAGCTTCGGCGTCTTCGCCCAGCGCTACGCCCGCACCGCCGACCTCGGCGTCCTCGGCTACCTGGGGCCCAACGGCGAGATCGGCCGCGAGATGCCCATCAACCAGCACACCGTCGGCGACCAGCGCTACCCGAGCGCCGCGCTGAGCCCGGCGGGCGACCTGGTGGTCGTCTGGCAGGGGCCCGAGGTGGGAGGGAACGCTTCGGCGCTGCGCCTCTTCCAGCAGCGATTCGAGCAGCTCGACGACGCCTCGCCGCCGATGGTCACCGACGTGCTCAACATCGCCCCGGACGGGAAGCTCCAGCAGATCTTCGACGGCGACCTCCTGGAGACCGGCGTGCAGCGCTTCCTCATCGCGCTGAGCAAGGAGCCCCAGCTTAGCGGCCCCAACGGCATCCTCCATCGCCAGAACTGGCAGCTCCTCCGCGACGGCGAGCCGGTCATCAACGGCGTCGCCAACGTCGAGCTCCGCGCCACGGAGGGGTACACCAAGAACCTCCTGACGAACAAGTACGAGGTGGTCGTCACCTTCGACGGCGATCCCGACCAGACCGGCTTCCAGCCGCTGCGGGAGGGGAGCTACGAGCTCGTCTTGCTGGACGGCGTCGAAGACGTCTTCGGCAACCCCCTGGACGGGAATTTCGATGGAACGAGCGGCGAGAACTTCGTCCGCACGTTCGAGGTGATCGCCACCAGCGAGATCCCGGTGGCCGACCTTCCCGGCGATCAGTTCCTCCGCGACCCGGCCGACCACCCCAGCCGTTTCGGCAACAGCCCGCAGGCCGTGGCCGGCGACGGCGACGGCGAGTACGTCGTCGTCTGGTCGGAGAGCGTCAAGAACGGCAGCGGCCGCGAGGGCGTCTTCGCGCAGCTCTACAACCTCGTCTGGCGGGTCGACGCCGCCGGCGAGCGCTACTCGGAGACGACCGGCGTCTTCGAGGTCCAGGTCACCGACGAGCCTACGGCCACGCACGCCGCCGTCGCCCGCGACGGCGACGGCGACTTCGTCGTCACCTGGTCGCAGCGGAATGCGGGGCAGGACGACGGCTGGGACGTCTACTTCCGCCGCTTCAACGCCGCCGGCCAGCCCCTGGGGCCGGCCGCCAAGGTCAACGAGTACACCGACGGCAGCCAGCGCTACTCCGCCGTGGCCATGGACGTCGACGGCGACTTCGTCATCACCTGGCAGAGCGAGGGCCAGGACACCAGCGGCTACGGCGTCTACGCGCAGCGGTACAACTCGGCGGGCATCCCCATCGGGGGAGTCAACCAGACCGAGATGATCCGCTTCGTGGGGCGGCCCAAGGGGACGTTCGAAATCGCTTGGGACGGCAATGTCAGCAATCCCATCGAATACGTCGGCAATCCCTTCGACGCCGCCGAGGCGATCCGCGAGGAGATGGAGCGGCTGGGGGCCCACGTCGAGGTGACGGTGGTCAGCCTCACCGGCATCCTCATCCGCTTCGTGGGGGTCGACGGCAGCCAGGCTCAGCCGCCGATCGTCATCCACAGCCAGAACGTCACCGGCGAGGAGGGGGCGCGCGTCGAGGCGGAGACGCTCATCGAAGGCCAGAGCGGCGAGTTCCTCGTCAACGACACCACGGCCGGCGACCAGATGTTCCCGGACATCGCCATGACGCCCACCGGGGAGTTCGTCGTCACCTGGACCAGCTTCGGAACCACCGGCCAGGCCCGCTACGAAGGGGACATCTACGCCAAGGTCCTCCCCAGCAACGAGGCCTTCCGCGACCGCGTCCCGCCGACGGTCAGCCGCAACCTCTCCCAGCTCAGTCGCGCCAGTTGGCTGGGCGACATGCGCAAGGTGGTCACCACGGCCGATCCCGACCTGCACATCACCGAGCCCGGCGAGGGCTACGACGGCGTCGTCCAGGTGCTTACGGAATTCGGCATGGGCAGCGGCTCGCTGATGCGGACGGGGAGGCACATCCTCACCGCCGCCCACGTGGTCTTCGACCCCCTGACCGGATTGGCCCAGGACGTCAACATCCGCTTCGACACGCCGGCCGGGCAGGTGATCATCCCCGCCAGCCAGGTCGTCGTCCACCCGGACTACAACCCGGTCACCCTCAGCGCCGACCTGGCGATCATCGTCCTCTCCGAGCCGGCGCCCGCCGACGCGGAGCGCTTCGAGCTGTACCGCGGCTCGAACGAGCTCGGCAACGTGGTCGAGTTCCTCGGCTACGGGCTCCATGGGACCGGCGATACCGGTGGAATCGCCTACGACGGCGAGAAACGCTTCGGCGAGAACCTCTACGAGGTCTTCGGCGAGCAGCTCAACACGGTGCTCGCGCAGTTGGGCGTCCCCCAGGTCCCGCCGGGCGAGTTCCTCGTCTACGACTTCGACAGCGGATTGCCGGAACATGACGCCCTGGGGATCCTTCTGGGGATCGAGGACCTGGGGCTCGGCATGCGCGAGGCGAGCACGGCTCAAGGCGATTCGGGCGGCCCGATATTCCTCAACGGGCTGGTGGCCGGCGTGACGAGCTGGGGCCTGGCGCCGCCGCAGACGGTAATTCCCGATGCGCCCAATCCCTTCACCGCATTCGGGTCGATCACCTTCGACGTCCGCGTCTCGACCTTCGCCGACTGGATCGACGAGACCATGGCCGAGGCCGTGGGCGGCACGCCGGAGTTCCTGGTCAACGAGACCACGGTGGGCAACCAGGCGTGGTCGACCGTGGCCGTCGACGCCCAGGGCGACTTCGTGGTCACCTGGACCAGCTTCGGGCAGGACGAGCCGGTTGATCCCGACGGGTTGGGCGGCGACTCGGCCGGCGTCTACGCCCGCCGCTTCTTCGCCGACACTGCGCCGGCCAGCGGCGAGTGGCAGGTGAACACCTTCACCGACGGCGACCAGCAGCGTTCCAGCGTGGCCATGGACCTGGCCGGGAACTTCCTCATCACTTGGGAGAGCTTCCAGAACGCCTCCGCGGGGCCCGGCCACGAGGCCGACAGTTTCGGCATCTACGCGCAGCGCTACGCGCGGACGGCCGATCTGGGCGTCGATCCCACCCTGGGGCCCAACGGCGAGATCGGCATCGAGGTGCCCATCAACCAGACGATCGCCGGGCACCAGCGCTACCCCAGCGCCACGATGAGCCCGGCGGGCGACTACGCCATCGTCTGGCAGGGCCCCGCGGGCGAGGGCGAGGGACTGGGCGTCTTCCATCACCGCGTCGAGGCGACCGCCGACAGCTCCGGCCCCATGGTCGCCGACGTCCTCAACGTCCTCCCCGAGGACCTCTTCCAGCAGGTCTTCCAGGGGGCCGTGCTCGAGGAGGGCGTGCAGAGCTTCCTGGTGACGCTCACTAAGGAGCCGACTCTCACCGGCTCGAACGGCATCCTCCGGACCGCCAACTGGCAGTTGATCCGCGACGGCGTGGCGGTCCCCGGGGGCATCGCCGGCGTGACCCTCGTCGCCTCGCCGGACAGCACCAAGAACCTCGAGACGAACAAGTACGAGGTCCTGGTCACCTTCGACGGCGACAATACGGTGGCGGGGAATCAGCCCCTCGGCCCCGGCAGCTACCAGTTGATCCTCCGCGACAACGTCCGCGACACCTTCGACAACCGCCTCGACGGCAACTTCGACGGCCAGCCGGGCGGGAACTTCACCCGCACCTTCTACATCTCCGGAGTGGTGGACGATCCCGTCGCCCCCTTGGAGCCCGGGCCGCCGCAGACCACCGAGGACATCAACGTCGCCCCGCTCGCCGACTTCGATCAGCACAGCCCCGCGGTGGCCATGAACGCGAGCGGCGAGTACGTCGTCGTGTGGGTGACCGAGGTGTTCGACATCACCGACGAGGACGAGCTCTTCTTCACCACCGACGTGGTCGGCCAGCGGTTCGACAACATGGGCCGCCCCGTGGGCCGCCAATTCCACGTCGCCTCGTACACGGCCGGCCAGCAGATCCAGCCCGACGTGGCCATGGACGCCTTCGGCAACTTCGTGGTCACGTGGGCCGGTGCCGGCCTCACGCCGGACGGCCAGCTCGACCAGGCCGGCGTCTTCGCCCGCGTCTTCGACGCCTTCGGCAATCCCCTCGATTCCCAGTTCCAGGTCAACCAGTACGCGCCGAACACCCAGAACCGCCCGCGGGTGGCCGTGGACGGGGGCGGCGACTTCGTCGTCACCTGGACCAGCACGACCCATCCGCAGGACAGCTCGGGCGGCGTCTTCGCCCGGCAGTACAGCGCCGCGGGCCGGCCCCAGGGGAACGAGTTCCGCGTCAACTCGCACACGGCGAACGTCCAGCAGTCCTCGGACGTGGCCGTGGACGACAACGGCAACTTCGTCGTCGTCTGGCAGAGCAGCATCCAGGACGGCAGCGGCTGGGGTGTCTACGGGCAGCGGTTCAACGCCAACGGCAACAAGGTCGGGGGCGAGTTCCTCGTGAACACCTACACGCAGAACGACCAGTTCGAGCCGCGGGTGGCCATGGACGCGGCGGGGAACTTCGTGGTCGCCTGGACGAGCAGCAGCCAGGACGGCCACGGCCGGGGCGTCTATGCCCAGCGGTACAACGCCAACGGCACCAGGGTGGGAGGCGAGTTCCAGGTCAACGAGACCACGCTCTACCACCAGCACCAGCCCGACGTGGCCATGGCCGACGACGGCACCTTTGTGGTCACCTGGACGACCTACGGCCAGGACAACCCCTTCGCCAACGACGACGGCGTCTACGCCCGCATCTTCAACGCCGACGGCAGCGACTTCCGCTACGAAGGGCAGCGGCTGGGCGAGTTCCGCGTCAACGCCGAGCGGGAGGGCGACCAGAACGCCTCGGCGGTGGCCATGGACGCCCAGGGGAACATGGCCGTCGTCTGGACGGGGCCCGACGGGGTGATCGTCCTCGATCCCGACGACCCCACCGTCCCGGTCTTCATCACCACCGGCGTCTTCCACCGCCCCATCCGCATCACGCCGATAACCGCCCCCCTCGGCGGCCCGGCCGGCGCGCTGATCGGCGGCACCTTCAGCGGCGGGACGAACTCCTACACGCCCAGCGGCGCGGCCAGCCGCACCGCCGTGACGCCGCCCGCCAGCGACGGCACCGGATCGGGCTCGCTGGTCGGCGGCAGCGGCACCAATTCCTACTCCGCCCCCGACACGAGCGGTGGCGTCAGCCGCGAGACGATCACCCTCTACGGCACCGCCGGCAACGACACCTTCGAGTTCGTCGCCGGCGCCACCCCCGGGCAGTGGGTGGTCAAGGTCAACGGCCACGCGCAGACGGTCTACCCGGAAACGACCACGGTCCACTTCGTGGGCCGCGGCGGCAACGATACGCTGGTCGTCCGCGGCCTTTCGGGCAGCGACGCGGCCGAACTCTCCCCCGGCTTCAGCAAGGTGGCCGGGGCGGGCTACACGGTGACCGCCGCCAACGTCGGCAACGTCACCGTCCACGGCAACGGCGGCGACGATACCGTCCTCTTCCGCGGCTCCCTGGGAGACGACGTCTTCACGGCCTCGCCGCAGGAGGCGGTCCTCGCCGGCGCGGACTTCTCGCTGAAGGCCGTGGGCTTCGCCAACGTCGAGGTCCATTCCAGCGGCGGCCGCGACGTGGCCTACCTCCACGATTCGGCCGGCGCCGATACCTTCCGCGCCACGCCCGACTACGCCACCCTCGACGGCGCCGGCTTCCGCCTCAAGGCCAACGGCTTCGCCGAAGTCCACGCCTTCGCCACTCCCGGCAGCGGAAACACGGCCTTCCTCTACGACTCGCGGCGCAACGACACTTTTGTCGCCAGGCCTACGATCGTGGAGATGGTCGGTGCGGGCTTCAACAACGTGGCCCACGATTTCGGCCGCGTGCATGCCTTCTCGAGCGCCGGCGGCATCGATACGGCGCACCTCTACGGCTCCCCCGGCAACGACGTCTTCGTCGCCAAGCCCGGCGAGAGCTCCATCACCGGCGACGGCTTCCAGACGATCGTCCGCGGCTTCGCGCACGTGCAGGCCCATGCCGGTGCGGGCGGCAGCGACGTCGCCCACATCTACGACTCGCCCGGAAAGGATATCTTCACCGCCGGGCCCGACCGCGCCGCGATCACCGGCACGGGCTACCACGCCGAGGCGCGGGACTTCGCCGAGGTCTTCGCCTATGCCGTGCATACCCGTAACAACCTCGCCTACCTCAACGGCTCGCCGGCGAACGACGAATACTACGGCACGCCGACCCTCGGGCGCCTCTCCGGGAACGGCTTCCAGGTCGAGGTGAAGAACTTCGCCGACGTCCGCGTGGACGGCGGGGGAGGCTCGAATACGGCGAAGCTGTACGATTCGGCGCTCAACGACCTCCTCGAGGCCGACGACGACTGGGTCCGCCTCTCGAACAGCGAGCTCGGCTTCTCCCACCGGCTCTCGGACTTCGCCTCCGTGATCGCCCACTCGAGCAACGAGGGCGACATCAAGCAGGTGGCCGACGCCGTCGACTTCCTTATCGCCGAGGGCCTCTGGAGCTGAATGCCGCTCAACGCCGGTAACGATTTCAAATTGCTCAAATTCCTCTTGCAGGAACCGGACTTAGGAAAAATACTCCTCCCTGGACCGGAGACCGTGGACCGCGGTTACCCCTCCTGGTAACCGTTCACGGGGGACCGTCCCTTTTTCGCGGCCATAGAGAGTATTCCTCGTGGACGGCGCGATTCGGCCGCGAAAATGGGACTGTCCCCTTCGCCCGCTACGCCGCGACAGGGGGAAGAAACGTGACCCGAAGCCTGGGGCTCCCAAACTTACGGAAGCCTCCAGTGCCCGGCG